>CABVDG010000002.1:0-193575 GCA_902497075.1 uncultured Collinsella sp. | reverse complement strand
GAGATAGTGGACGAGATAGTCGAGAGGCGCGGCCTCAAGAAGGAGTAACATCGGGGCTTGCAGCGACGGACCTCAGGACGCTCTTACACCACGTCTACGCGCGCCACCAGTTTCAAGTCGAGTTTTGCCGATTTCGACCAAAAATCGCTGCTACTAAAAAGGTAACAGTACTCATATTTGCCCTTTTTTGGCCACAAGCCCTAAAACAAGCCTCGCCAAGGTCGGGAAGCGGGCCAAATTGCCGGCCTCGAGGCTTATTCCACCGTTCCGTAGACGGCGCCCCAGCCGTGGGCGGCCAAGGCGGAGTTGAGCTGGTCGCAAAGTGACTGGCGGTCGTAGTAGCCGGGCGGCAAAAGATTCACGATCTCCATGAGGTCGGGCGCCAGGTCCAAGATTTCGGCCTGTACGATCAGATCCAGGCGGTCGATGGTGTGGCGGTCGTAAAACAGTCCGTCGACCAGGCGCTGCAAGTCGCCGAATTCCTCGGCCTGAAACGATCCGTACTCCATAGTGCCTCCTTGGGCGCCCCACGCCGGCATGCGCGGCGATTCGTAATTGATTGCGATGAACTTAATCTATCACGGCTTCATAACGTTGCGACGATGGCGGTCTATACTTAGACGAACTGCAACGTACCGCTTCGCGAAAGGTCGCACCCCATGCAGACGATCTACCAGAAGATGGAAACCACCGAACTCGATGCCGCCATCGAGGCGCTCAAAGCCGAGGTCGCCGAGGTCAAGGCCAAGGGCCTGGCGCTCGACATGGCCCGCGGCAAGCCGTCGCCCTCCCAGGTGGACATCTCGCGCCCCATGCTCGATATCCTCAACGCCGACGCCGATCTGCACGACGGCAACGTCGACTGCTCCAACTACGGCTGCTTCGAGGGCATTCCCTCGGCACGCAAGTTGGCAGGGGAGTTCCTGGGCTGCCCCGCCGAGCAGACGCTCGTGCTGGGTTCGTCGAGCCTGCTGATCGAGCACGATATCGCCGGCATGTTCTGGCGCTGCGGCTCGTGCGGCAGCGAGCCCTGGGACGCTTACGAGGCTGCGCACGACGGCAAGAAGGTCAAGTTCCTGTGCCCCGTTCCCGGCTACGATCGTCACTTTGGCATCACCGCCGATCTGGGTATCGAGAACGTCCCCGTCGCGATGACCGACAACGGCCCCGACATGGACGAGATCGAGCGCCTGGTTGCCGCCGACGACTCCATCAAGGGCATCTGGTGCGTGCCCAAGTATTCCAACCCCACGGGCATCACCTTTAGCGAGGACACCGTGCGCCGCCTGGTCGAGATGCCCACGGCCGCGCCCGATTTCCGCATCTTCTGGGACAACGCCTACTGCGTGCACGACCTGTACGACGAGACCGACGAGCTCGCCAACATCTTTGACCTCGCTCGCGCGGCGGGCACCGAGGATCGCGTGGTGGCATTCGCCTCGACGTCAAAGATCACCTTCCCGGGCGCCGGTATCGGCTTTATCGGTGCGAGCCCCGCGGTTATCGCCGAGTTCTCCAAGCGCCTGAAGGCTGGCCTCATCAGCGCCGACAAGCTCAACCAGCTGCGTCACGTGCGCTTCCTTCCCACTATCGAGGCGGTCAAGGAACACATGAAAAAGCATGCTGAGTTTTTGCGTCCGCGCTTTGAGGCCGTTGAGCGCAAGCTCACCGAGGGCTTGGGTAACACGGGTTGCGCCACTTGGACTCATCCCCATGGCGGCTACTTTGTGAGTTTTGATGGCCCCGAGGGCTCGGCCCAGAAGGTCGCCGCGCTTTGTGCCGACCTGGGCGTCAAGCTCACGCCGGCTGGTGCCACCTGGCCTTATGGCAAGGATCCGCGCGACACCAACATCCGCATCGCGCCGAGCTATCCCACGGTCGAGGACCTGGAGGCTGCGCTCGATGTGCTGGTGCTGGCCGTTAAGCTTGTCGCTGCCGAGCTTGCGCGTGCCGAGCGCGCCTAACGCGTAGGGCCCCGCAAGTCCGCGCCTAGTACTATCCGCACTTTCGATACGTAAAGGAGCGTATACATGGATTTGGGTATTTCAACCAACCCCACGCCAGAGCTCTACACCATTAAGGTAACCGGCGAGATCGATATCTCTAACGCCGATAGCCTGCGCAATGCCATCGACCTGGCGCTCGAGCAGCCCACCGAGGCCGTTGAGCTCGATTTTGCCCAGGTGAGCTACATCGATTCGACGGGCATTGGCGTGCTCGTGGGCGCCGCGCACCACGCGGTTGACCACGGCAAGCGCTTTAGCTGCACGAATGTGCAGCCCCCGGTGATGCGCGTGGTTCAGCTGTTGGGTGTCGACCAGGAGATTTCGATCACCGCTGCATAATCTTTGCCCCCAAAAGGGCGTGCCGTTTGGCATATGTTTGTGATGCGCTCGGACGTTTTGGCGTCCGGGCGCTATACTTGACCGAATGAATAGACGAGTTCCGGCCGAATGGCGCGGTGCGGGCTCGACTCACATCGAGCCTTGGAGGTATGTGTGTTTGGTATTGGAGAGGGTGAGCTCGCGATCATCGTGGTCTTCGGCTTTTTGCTGTTTGGCCCGGATAAGCTCCCGCAGATGGGCCGCACGATCGGCCGTGCCATCCGTCAGTTCCGCGAGACGCAGGAAAAGATGACGGCCGTTGTTCAGTCCGAGATTATCGATCCGGTGAGCGAGGCCGCGTCGGCCCCGGTCAAGCCCAAGAAGACTGCTGCGACCGACGACGATTCCGATGCGGACGAGGATGCCGCCGAGACGGCAGCGCCCGCCAAGAAGGAGACCTTTGCCGAGCGTCGCGCCCGTCTTGCTGCCGAGAAGGCCGCAAGCGAGGGTGCTGCTGAGGGCGAAGGCGCTGTTGATGAGGCCGAGGGTACAGAGCCTGCTACTGCCGTCGAGCCCGAGCCTGCTGCAGAGCCCGAGCCCGAGCCGGCAGAGCCCACGACGGCTGACCTCTACGCCCGCCGTCCCCGCAAGCGCAAGGCTGTCGTCGACCAGCTCGCTCGCGAGCTCGAGGCCGAGGACGCTGCCGAGACTGCTGCCGGCGATGCCCCGAAGGGAGGCGATGAGTAATGCCTATCGGACCTGCGCGTATGCCGCTCTTCGATCACCTGGGAGAGCTTCGTCGCCGCCTGACCATCGTGGTCGTATCGGTGTTTGCCGCCGCTATCGTGCTGTATTTCGCCACGCCCGTGGTTCTCGACATCCTGGAAGACCCCATCCGTTCCTTTGTGCCGGACGGTAAGTTTTACATCACCACCACGCTCGGCGGCTTTGGCCTGCGCTTCTCGCTTGCCATCAAGATGGCCGTGGTCATGTGCACGCCCATGATCATCTGGCAGATTCTGGCATTTTTCCTGCCGGCACTGCGCCCCAACGAGCGCAAGTGGGTTGTGCCCACGGTGCTCGCCTCGACGGTGCTGTTCTTCCTGGGTGCCATCTTCTGCTACTTCATCATCATCCCGGCGGGCTTTGAGTGGCTCATCGGCGAGACCTCGGCTGTCGCTACGGCGCTGCCCGATCTGGAGAACTACGTCAACATGGAGCTGCTCTTTATGATCGGCTTTGGTGTGGCGTTTGAGCTGCCGCTCATCATCTTCTACCTGTCCGTTTTCCACATCGTGTCCTATGCGGCCTTCCGCAGCGCCTGGCGCTACGTGTACGTAGGCCTGCTCGTGGGTTCGGCTGTGATTACGCCCGACGGCTCGCCCGTTACGCTGGGTCTCATGTATGGCGCCCTGCTCTCGCTCTACGAGATTTCGCTTGCCATCGCCCGTGTGGTCATTACCGCGCGCGAGGGCAAGGAGGGCCTGTTCGTGAGCCGTCTGGACCTGTTCTCGGACGACGAGGACGACGAGGAGTAAATCGGTATGCACGAGGTTGGCATTGTCAACGGCATACTCGATACAGTGATTCGCGCGGCGCGTGGGGCGGGGGCCTCGCGCGCCGTTTTGGTAACGCTGCGTATCGGGGATATGACCGAGGTCGTGCGCGAGGCGCTCGACTTTGCGTGGGAGACATTTCGCGACGAGGACCCGCTCACGCGAGGCTGCGAGCTTGCCGTGGAGGAGGTCCATCCACAAAGCGAGTGTCTGGACTGCGGCGAGGTTTTCGACCACGATCGCTTCCACTGTCGCTGTCCCCAGTGTGGTGGTGCCAACGTGCGCCTGCTGCACGGCCGCGAGCTCGATATCGCAAGTATCGAAATCGAAACCCCCGACGATTAGCCCGCTAGCCATCTGGTGATGGGGTATAAAGGGGCCAAAGTAAGGAGCGCTAAGTATGGCCGAGAAAACGATTGATATTGCATCGCCGATTCTGTCGCGCAACGAGCGCCTGGCAGATCGGCTGCGTCAGCGATTTGAGCAGACGAACACCTACGTGATCAACGTGCTGTCGAGCCCCGGCTCGGGTAAGACCACCACGATTCTGGGCACCAACGAGCGCCTGCGTGACAAAGCCGGCCTGCGCTGTGCCGTCATCGAGGGCGATATCGCCTCGGATGTCGACGCCATCACCATGAAGGAAGCCGGCATGCCCGCCATCCAGATCAACACGGGCGGTCTGTGCCACCTCGAGGGCAACATGATCATGGAGGCTGTCGATGCCTTCGACCAGGCTGTGGGTCTGGAGAACATCGACGTCATCTTTATCGAAAACGTGGGTAACCTGGTCTGCCCGGTCGACTTTGACCTGGGCGAGAACCTGTCCATCATGATTCTCTCGGTGCCCGAGGGCGACGACAAGCCCATCAAGTATCCGGGCATCTTCCAGCACGCCGGCGCGCAGCTGCTCAACAAGGTCGACGTGGCCCCGGCTTTCGATTTTGACATGGATAGGTATACTAAGACACTCGATGACCTCAATCCGCAAGCGCCGCGGTTTGCCGTGAGCGCGCGCAAGGGCGAGGGCATGGATGCCTGGTGCGATTGGCTCATCGGGCAGATTGAGCAAGCAAGGGCGTAAGTCGGCCGCCATACGGGCGGGCGTAGCCGCAGAGATACGAGATAGGAGCCTCTTTTGAAGCTCATCATCGCCGAGAAAAACGATGCCGCGCGTCAAATCGCCGAGCGGCTGTCCACGGGTAAGCCCAAAAAGGACAAGGTGTACAACACCGCCATCTACCGTTTTGAGTGGAAGGGCGAGGAGTGCGTGACCATCGGCCTTGCCGGTCACATCCTGGCACCCGATTTTTGCGACAGTGTGCTGTTCGATAAAAAGCTGGGTTGGTATTCGGTCACCGAGGACGGCGAGATGTTGCCGGCCGATATGCCCGATGGCCTGGCCCGCCCGCCGTACGACACCAAGCGCAAGCCGTTCCTTGCCGATGGTATCTCCATCAAGGGCTGGAAGCTTGAGAGCCTGCCTTACCTTACCTGGGCGCCCGTCATTAAGCTGCCGGCCGAGAAGGAGCTCATTCGTTCGCTCAAGAACCTTGCCAAGAAGTCCGACAGCGTCATCATCGCCACGGACTTCGATCGCGAGGGTGAGCTGATCGGCTCGGACGCCCTCAACAAGGTGCGCGAGGTCGCGCCGGACTTGCCGGTCGCCCGCGCTCAGTATTCTTCGTTTACCAAGGCCGAGATTACGCAGGCCTTCGATAATCTTGTCTCGCTCGACCAGAATCTGGCCGACGCCGGCGAGAGCCGCCAGCACATCGACCTCATTTGGGGTGCGGTGCTCACGCGCTACCTGACGCTCGCCAAGTTTGGCGGCTTTGGCAACGTGCGCTCCGCCGGCCGCGTGCAGACGCCGACGCTTGCCCTGGTGGTCGAGCGCGAGCGCGAGCGCATGGCGTTTGTGCCCGAGGACTATTGGCAGATTCGCGGCATGGGTGCCGCTCAGGGTGCTGCCGAGGATGACCGCTTTAAGATTGCGCACAAGACGGCACGTTTTACCGATAAAGATGCTGCCGAGACGGCGTACGGCCACGTCGACGGCGCTACGACGGCAACCGTCGCCGCGGTGACCAAGCGCTCCCGCAAGCAGCAGCCGCCCACGCCGTTTGCGACGACCTCGCTGCAGGCTGCCGCCGCGGCCGAGGGCATCTCGCCTGCGCGTACGATGCGCATCGCCGAGTCCCTCTACATGGCGGGCCTCATCAGCTATCCGCGTGTCGACAACACCGTGTACCCCGCGACGCTCGATCTGGGCGCCGTGGTGAGCGACCTGGCAAAGATCAACCCGGCGCTGGCGCCCGTGTGCAAAAAGGTGCTCGCCGGCCCCATGAAGCCCACGCGCGGCAAGGTCGAGACCACCGACCACCCGCCTATCTACCCCACGGGCGAGGGCGATCCGTCCACGCTCGATGGCGGCCAGCGCAAGCTCTACGACCTCATCGCCCGTCGCTTCCTGGCGACGCTCATGGGGCCCGCGACTATCGAGAACACCAAGCTCGAGCTCGATGTGAACGGTGAGCCGTTCGTGGCCTCGGGCGACGTGCTCGTGACCCCGGGTTTCCGCGAGGCGTACCCGTACGGTCTTAAGCGCGATGAGCAGATGCCGCCGCTTGAGCAGGGCGACACGGTCGACGTGTTCGACATTAAGCTTGAGGCCAAGCAGACCGAGCCGCCCGCGCGCTACAGCCAGGGCAAGCTCGTGCAGGAGATGGAAAAGCGCGGCCTGGGCACCAAGTCCACGCGCGCGAGTATCATCGAGCGCCTGTACGCCGTGCGCTACCTCAAAAACGATCCCGTGGAGCCGAGCCAGCTGGGCATCGCCATCATTGACGCGCTGACGCAATTTGCCCCGCGCATCACGAGCCCCGATATGACCAGCGAGCTCGACGGCGACATGACTCGCGTCGAGCGCGGCGAGGACACCGAAGAGCATGTCGTGACGCACTCGCGTGCGCTGCTGGCCGGCGTGCTCGACGAGCTGCTCAAGCATACGCAGGAGCTCGGCGACGCCATCAGCGACGCCGTCACGGCCGATGCGCGCGTGGGCGCCTGCCCCAAGTGCGGCAAGGACCTGGTTATGAAGACGAGCGCCAAGACCCGCGGCAGCTTCATTGGCTGCATGGGCTGGCCCGACTGCGACGTGACCTATCCGGTGCCGAGCGGCGTCAAGGTGAGCCCGCTCGAGGGCGAGGCCGCCGTGTGCCCCGAGTGCGGTGCGCCGCGCATCAAGTGTCAGCCGTTCCGCCAGAAGGCTTTCGAGATCTGCGTGAACCCGAGGTGCCCCACCAACTACGAGCCTGACCTTAAGGTGGGCGAGTGCAAGGTGTGCGCCGAGGCCGGACGCCATGGCGACCTGATCGCGCACAAGAGCGAGAAGAGCGGCAAGCGCTTTATCCGCTGCACCAACTACGATGACTGTGGCGTGAGCTATCCTCTACCGGCGCGCGGTAAGCTCGAGGCGACGGGTGAGACCTGCCCCGAGTGCGGCGCTCCCATCGTGGTGGTCAACACGGCGCGCGGCCCGTGGCGCATCTGCGTGAACATGGACTGCCCGACCAAGGAGAAGAAGCCCGCCCGCGGCCGCAAGACCACAACCAAGGCGAGCACGGCAAAGAAGACGACGGCTAAGAAAGCCACTGCCGCCAAGAAGACGACCGCGAAGAAGTCGACTGCCAAGAAAGCAGCCGCCGACAAGTAACGGCGCAGTCGAAACATTGCCCAAAAAAACGAGCGAGGACCCCGCGATCCTCGCTCGTTTTTTTGACCGGCAGTTAGGGACGTTCCTTTTCTGCCGGCAGTTTAGGAACGTCCCTAACTGCCGGCTCGGGAACGACAAAGCGCTAGTTCACCTCGACAGGCTTAGCGCCGGGATAGCGCTCCTCAAAGTCTAGGCGGTACTTATTGTCATTGGTGCCCGCCACGTTGTCGCGCGACAGCGGCGCCACGATCTCATTCTTGTGGTCCGCAGGCTTGGCGTATTTCAGGCTGATCTCCCAGGCATCACAGATTGCGTCAATGCGGTGATCCAGGTCGTCGTACAGGGCGATGATATCCTTCCAGGAGCTGTAGTTCTTGGAGCTCGTCGGGACGTCCAGGTCCTCGACGATGTCGTAATACTGCTCGATGGTGTCCTCCGTGCGCTCGGCGACGTCGGCGAGATTTTGACGGGTGGTTCGATCCTCTTCCAGATAGTTGCCGTTGAAGTTCTGCGCGCAGCCACGGACCTGGCTGTCGAGATCTTCGAGCAGGTCGTAGTATTCGCTCAGGCGACGGTAGAGGTTCTGCTCGGAGAGCGTTGCTTCGCCGCCATCCTCGTCGTCATCGTCGTCATCGTCGTACAGGCTGTTGGGATCGCCGAGAGGCTTTAGGTCATCGTCGTCGACGTCATGGTGCAGCTTAGCTACCGCGGCAGTCGTCTGCGTGGCGGCGTTGTCGAAAGGCTTGATCACAAAGAAAACGACCAGGGCGATGATGATCGCCACCAGCACAACAATAACGGCGATAAGCGGCCCGGTGCCGCTCTTTTTGGGAGCGGGGGTCTGTGGCGAAGCGGGCGCGTATGCGGGAGCCGGCTGCTGTTGGGGCGAGCCGCTCGCGACGGGTATGCGCTGCGTGGTCTCGACGGCCTCGGTCCCTGCGGCGGGGTCGGGGCTATAGGCGAGGGGGTCGTCCGCCTTGGCTTGCGGCGTATCAAGGGAGCCGGTCTGCTCAAAAGCGGGCTGGCTATCGCTCGCGGCTGTTTGCTCAACGGGTGCACCGCACGAGGTGCAGAACTTGGCATCATCTGCAAGAAGCTTGCCGCACGAGGCGCAATACCGAGACATTGCCACTCCTTTCGCCACATTTCAATGCAATACGACGATTATACCCAGTACCCCAAAAAGCCGGCAGTTGAGGACGTTCCTTTTCGGCCGGCAGTTTAGGAACGTCCCTAACTGCCGCCTGAGTAGCCATTGGCTAGGTGGGATTTGGGACGCGCCGAGCACTGGGGTATCATGGCTTAGTTGATATATCTGCATTTACGCGCCTTGTAGGAAGGGGCTGCGCCCATGGCTTTTGAGCCTGCTCAACATAGCTTTATCACGCTCGAGGGCGTCGACGGTGCCGGCAAGTCCACGCAGGCGCGTCTGCTTGCCCGTGCGCTCGACCTCGCTGGCTATCAGGTCGTAACTCTGCGCGAGCCGGGTGGCACTGCCATCAGCGAAAAGATTCGCGCCCTGCTGCTCGACCCCGCCAACACGGCGATGGGAGACACCTGCGAGTTGCTGCTCTACGAGGCGGCGCGCGCCCAGTTGGTGCACGAGGTCATCGCGCCCGCCCTCGCTGCCGGCAAGGTGGTCCTGTGCGATCGCTTCTACGATTCCACGACCTGCTACCAGGCGTTTGCCGATGGCCTCGATCGCCAGATAGTGCGCGATGCCAACAACCTGGCCGTCGCGGGTACGCACCCGGCGCTCACACTCGTCTATCACATCACGCCCGAGCAGGCGGCGCTGCGCATGGCAGCCCGTGGTGCGGCAGATCGTATGGAGGCAAAAGGCGTGGCATTCCAGGAGCGTGTCTACCAGGGCTTTTGCGCAATCGCTGCCGAGGAGCCAAACCGCGTAAAGCTCATCGACGCCACTGCGACCGTCGAGGAAGTCTTCGCGCAGACGGTCGAGCAGGTTCGCGTCTACGGCCTCGACATTTCCCAGGACGCCGTCACCGCCGCTCTTGCCCAGGAGGCCGAGTAACATGGCCCCCGCTCAGGCAAGCCTGCTGACCAAGCTCGACACCCAAGAGCGCGTGCGCGACTTTTTGACCAATGCCGTCGCCAGCGGTCGCGCATCGCACGCCTACCTGTTTTTGGGCGCGCCCGGCGCGGGCAAGCTCGACGCCGCGTGGGCGCTCGCCCAAGCCTTCCTGTGCGAGCAGGATGGCTGCGGCTCATGCGATAGCCGCGTGCGCGTCGCCCGCCATACGCACCCCGACGTGCACTATTACACGCCCGAGAGCGCCACGGGCTACCTTATCGCCCAGACCCGCGAGCTGCTCGACGACGTGCCGCTGGCGCCCATCCGTGCCAAGGCCAAGGTCTACATCATTGACCGTGCCGAGCAGCTGCGCGCCAACACCGCCAACGCACTGCTCAAAACGCTCGAGGAGCCGCCCGAGGGCGTCATGTTCATCCTGTTGGGCACCTCGGCAGACGTGATGTTGCCCACCATCGTGAGCCGCTGCCAGTGCGTGCCGTTTCGGCTGGTGTCGCCCGCCGTCGCCGCGCAGGCCGTGAGCCGCGCCACCGGTCAGGACCCTGCGCGTTGCCGCATGGCGGTCGCCGTGGCGGGAAGCCCCACACGCGGCATCGAGTTTCTTAAGAGCGCCGAGCGCCAGGATGCTCGCCGTCAGATGGTTCGCGCCATCGACTCGCTCATCGCCGCCGACGAGGCCGACGTGCTCAGCCGCGCCAAGTCGCTCATCGTCGCCGTTAAGGCGCCGCTCGCCGAGGTCAAGTCCACGCAGGAAAAGGTGCTCGAGCAAAATGCCGATTACCTGTCGCGTGGAGCATTGAAGCAGCTTGAGGACCGCAACAAGCGCGAACTCAACGCGCGCGAGCGTTCGGGTATCATGGAAGCGCTGGCGAGCGCGCGGACGCTCATGCGCGACGTGCTGCTGACGCTTCAGGATGAGGCGGCCGACGTCGTGAACGAGGATGTGCGCGACACGATCGGTCGGCTTGCCGCCGCGACCAATGTTGCGGGTGCCACCCAGGCGCTCGAGGCGGTCGCGACCGCCGAGCGCAACATCGCCAGAAACGTTACTCCCCAGCTGGCCATCGAGGTCATGCTGTTCGATATCAGGAAGGCACTGAAATGCCGTTAGTCGTACCCGTTAAGTTTGCCTACGCCTCGCGCGACCTGTGGTTTGACCCGCAGGACCTGGATGTTCTCGAGGCAGATTACGCTATTTGCTCCACCGAGCGCGGAACCGAGATCGGCCTGGTCACGGCCGATCCCTTTGAGGTGCCGCAAGACGAGATCGGTCAGCCGCTCAAGCCCGTACTGCGCGTGGCGAGCGACATCGACCTGCAGCTTGCCGACGACCTGGCCATCCAGGGCGACGAGGCCATGGTCGACTTCCGCCGCCTGGTCAAGGAGCTCGACCTCGATATGAAACCGGTGGGCGTCGAGTACCTGTTTGGCGGCGAGAAGGCCGTGTTCTACTTTGCGGCCGAGGAACGCGTCGATTTTCGCCAGCTCGTCAAGGATCTGTCCTCGACGCTGCACATTCGCGTCGACATGCGCCAGATCGGCGTGCGCGACGAGACCCGCCTGGTGGGCGGCTATGCCCAGTGCGGACAGGAGCTCTGCTGCACGCGCTTTGGCGGACAGTTTGAGCCCGTCTCGATCCGCATGGCAAAAGAGCAGGACCTGCCGCTCAATTCCTCCAAGATCAGCGGCGTTTGCGGCCGACTGATGTGCTGCCTGCGCTATGAGTTCGAAGCGTACAAGGACTTTAAGAGCCGCGCGCCCAAAAAGAAGACGCTTATCGATACGCCGCTCGGCAAGGCGCGTATTCAGGAATATGACACGCCGCGCGAGCAGCTGGTGCTGCGCCTGGAGAACGGCAAGGTCTTTAAGGTCAACTTGGCTGATATGACCTGCTCGGAGGGCTGCAAAAAGAAGGCCGCCGAGCAGGGCTGCAACTGCCGCCCCGACTGCGTGACGCGCGACGTGCTCGAGCGCATCGAGTCGCCCGAGATGCGCCTGGCGCTCATGGAGCTCGACCGCGAGAGCGGCGTCGACGTGGGCGATGGCCTGTCGAGTGCCGACCGTCTGGCCGGCACGTCGATGCCCAAGCGCCGTCGTCGCGATGCCGATTCCGATGCTCGCGCCGGTCAGGGGCAGGGCGAGGGTCGTGGCCGCGGAAAGGGCCGTGGCAATGCCGCAACGCCTGAGGCCGAGGAGGCCGCCGGTGGCCGTCGTCGTCGCAAGCGCGCGGGCTCGGGCAATGTCGGCGAGGCTGCAGCTGCAGGCAAGAACTCCTCCCGCGAGCGCGAGACTCAGCAGCCTCAGCAGCAAAACCGCGGCGGTGGCATGAACCCCACACGTCGCCGCCGCCGTCACTTGTCGAGCGAGGAGCGCGAGGATGCCTTCCGCGCCGCAGCTGCTCGCGAGGCCGGTGCCGCTTCCAAGGGCTCCTCGGCCCCCGATGCGCCTGCCGACAAGGGCGGCAAGTCACGTGGCGAGGAGGAGCGCGCGCCGCGTCCGCGCCGTCGCCATTCCTCGGGCGCGCAGCAGAAGCCTTCAGTGCCCTCCGTGGCCGATCAGGTCTCGGATGGCGAGGTCAAGGTCACGCGCCGTCGTCCCGGAGATGGCGGGGGAGCTGCTGCCAAGGCTTCGCGTGGCGCCACTCGCGACGAGCGCGAGCCGCGCGAGGATCGCGGTGGCGAGGGCTCGGCCGACCAGGGTCAAAAGCGCCGTCGCCGTCGCCGTTCCCGCAAGCCGCGCCAGGATGGTGGCGAGGGCTCGACCCCGTCTTCGTCCGCACCACAACCGCCCGCCGGCGAATAACGCCCGCGAGCGGATTTAACCCGCCTTACCCCAATCGCGTCGGGGTACCATAGCGCTGAATCAACAACCCTCCCTGCGACCGAACGTGGGGAGGGTTGTGTCTTGAAGAGCCATCTGAACAAATTGAGCCGTCTGCAGGGTGCCGGCGCCCTACCGTTTGCGGACGAATTGCTGCCGTTTGCCGAGCGGGCGGCACGCGAGGCACTCGAGGCATTGTCGCCAACACGATGTGCCGGCTGCGAGCGCGCCGGTGCGCTTATTTGCCAAGACTGCCTGGCCGCGCTCACGCTCATCGACCCACGTCATAGCTGTACCCGATGCGGCGCCCCGTTTGGGGATTTGCTGTGCACTGAGTGTTCGGTCGAAGGCACGTCCTCGGCAATGGCGGAGGCGCTCGACCGCTGCCTGGCGTGCGCCGTCTATGCGCATCCGCTGCCGCGCATCATTAAAGCGTACAAGGACGCGGGCGAGCGACGTCTGGCTCCGTATCTGGCGGAGCTGCTCTACGACACCGCCCTGCATGCCCAGGTCGTAGCGCCCGAACGCTTGGGAGGTGTGCTGTCCGGTGCGGATGCGGTGGTGTTTGTGCCTGCGACGGCGGCGGCGTTTCGGCGGCGTGGTTTTGATCATATGGAGGCTATTGCGCGCCCATTTTGCGAGCTGTCGGGTGTTCCCCTGCTCGATGCTCTCGTCAAGTACGGGCATGGCGACCAGCGCGAACTCGGTCGTGAGGAGCGTCGCGAGCGTGCCCAAGGCATGTACGAGACGGTTGAGGACGTGCACGGCCGCCGCCTACTGCTTATCGATGACGTTATCACCACGGGCGCGACCATGGCAGCAGCCTCGGCGGAGCTCAAGCGTGCCGGCGCTGCGGCAGTCGATGGCCTTGCTATCGCACGTGTTTGGTAGGGGTGGTTTTGTGGCAGTGAAGATTGAGCGGCGCAACGAGCCGACAGGCGAACAGCTAGCGGCTTCCGTAATCCTAACAGGCGCTTCAGCGCTGCGCATGATGCGCGCCGAGCGCCGGCAGATGGGCTATATCAGCTGGAAGGACCTTAATCCCGATGAAGAGCGCCGTGTGCTGCGCACGTCGTCGCCCTCGACCGAGGATATCTATCTTCCCGACTTGGTGCGAATTGGAGCCAAAAGCGGCGAGGTGCAAGAAGATCTGTGCTTGCTGGTGGGATCTGCGGCGCAGCGCCGCCGCATGCCTGGCGTGGGCTGGTCCGTGTGTTCCGGGTTGCCTGCCGGCTCGATTCTAGAGGTGGAACCGGGGGTGTACAGTCTATCTCCCGAGGCCCTTTGTGTTGCCGTTGCCCGCGAGGTCGGCTGTATCCAGGCATTTGCTCTGGCCCAGGAACTGTGTTCCAAGATTTCACTGAGCGATCGCGGGAAGTATCTGCCTCCCTACACCTCGCCTGTTGCGAATAGGCTTGCAAAGGACAAGGACCAGCCAGCAGACGTGGGCTACTTTGAAGTCGAACCGGTGCTGACGCCCGATCGCCTGGCAGATTACCTTGCGACATGCAAGGGGAATGTGGCCAAACAACTGCTGCGTCTGTTTCCCTACCTGTCAGAAAACCTGCTCTCGCCCATGGAGTGCATCATGCTCGCCCTGTTTTCGCTTCCGTTTTCCTATGGCGGATTTGCCTGCGGTCCCTTTAAGACCGACTACAAGATCGAGTTCGATGACCGTGCGCAGGCAATCTCGGGGATGCCGCATGCAGTTTGCGATGCGTATCAAGAGGCAGCCCGGTTTGACCTGGAATACAACGGTGAGCTGGGCCATTCCTCCCGGAGGGGACGTATCCATGATGAAAAACGCAACACGGGCTTGATTACTATGGGAATCGAGGTCGCGACGGTCAACAACGAAATGCTCTGTGACATGGAAGCGATGGAAGTGCTCGCATGGCGCATCCACCAGCGCATGCGAAAGCGGTACCGGAATCGTGTCGATGCCCGCAGGAAGAAGCAAGAGGCGTTGCTTAACACGCTGCGGGCGTGTTTTGGGCTTAAGCCGGTCTAATTCACGTCGAAAATAGGGGGTTAATCATATGCCCTGGCCAAAATATGGCAAATATGAGTACTGTCACTAAACCAGTAACAGCAAAATCAAGGAATTTAGGACTCGGAGGCGTCATAAAGTAAGAAGATAATAAACAAATGTAGAATAACTAAGCATCAGGTTGGCGACACTGAGCGCATAATCTGTCCGAGAGGCCAAAATTGCCTGTTACTAAATTGGTGACAGTACTCATATTTGCCATTTTTTGGCCACAGCACCCTAGGAAGGGTGCCCCGGAGCTCCCCATAGGGGGAGCTCCGGGCTTCACAGGGGCACGAATAGCCCACTCCGACCTGCGAAATCTGTACTCGCGATGCGAATGACGCCCCTAACCTTAAACTTTAGCTTGAACTTAGCTATAATGCGCTACGTTCCTACCAGGCTGTGGTTGCGGACGGACGAAATGCCCGTCCTAGTCCAAGACAGACGCGGTCAAAGGGATCCACGTAAGCGACCGCGTGCGCGCGGCGCGATCATGGCGCGTCCTAGATGTAAGCCGCACCGTCCGTTCTACTTTCTTTGGGGCAATACCGCCTCGCGGGCGAGCGGGCCAGTCGTGAAGGTGGCTGCGGCCTCCCGAGCAAACACCCCGGTGCGCAAGTGTGGGGTCAAATACCAGGTCAGCTGGTGGGAACAATCTGATATTTCGTGTAACGCACGGATCGTATACGACACAGAAGGCAGGGTAGTGGACATGGTGAGGGGCAGCTTGATGCACGCGGCTCGGTTAGGTGCTGGGACCGCAGCGGTCATCGCCGTTTTGGGCCTGAGCGGATGCGCGTTCAACCCGCTGTCTACGTTCACGACTCCCACGATCGACCAGATCGAGTACGAGACCGTCACGCCCACGGTGTCGGATGATGCCCTGGTCACCCCCGGTACCCTGACGGTTGCCCTCGATACCTCCGATGCGCCGCAGGCCATGCAGGGCGCTGACGGCGAGCTCACGGGGTATGCAGTCGACGCTGCCCGCGCCCTCGCAAGCCGCATGGGCCTTAAGGTCGCCTTTGTCGATGCGTCCTCGGCTGGTTCCGCGCTCGGCGACAATAAGGCTGATATCTTTATCGGCGAGATCAACTCCACGGACGGGGACGTTAGCTCGCTCGGCACCTGCCTGTACGATGCCGCTTCCGTGTTCGGTAAAACCAGCGATGGTGGGTCGCTAAGCGTTTCCACCGATACTCTTAACACGTCTACTCTAGGTGTCCAGATATCCTCGGCCTCGCAGGAGGCGCTTGCTAAACAGAGCATCACCGCCAACCAAAAGACCTACTCCAACATCAACGAGTGCTTTGAGGCGCTCGAGTCCGGCGAGGTCGACTATGTGATCTGCGACTCCACGGCCGGCGGTTACCTTGCGCGCCTGATGAGCGAGATCTCCTATGTCGGTGCGCTCGAGGCGCCCTCGACGCTTGGTGTTGCGGGCCTCTCGTCCAATGACGAACTGTGTCGTGCCGTGAGCGATGCCCTCGACGGCATCACGGTCGACGGTACGCTCGAGGCAGTCCACTGCGTCTGGTATGGCACGATGCCCTACGACCTCACCACTAAGACAGTATCTGGTGTCAACCTTCAGTCGTCTGGCTCCGCATCCTCCGACAGCGAGTCCTCCGATTCCAACAATGAGACCGCATCCTCCGAAGACAAATCGTCCAGCCAGGAAGACACCATCACCGACGACGACATTAACAAGCTTAATAGCTAGTTATTGCTAGGGGTGGCGTCTCCTATGCGCTAGGAGAGATGCCTCTTCACGGTTTCAACACGCACTGCCGGGCTTCCCCAATAGGGGAGCCCGGCTTTTTCATCTCTATAAAACCAGCAGGTCAAAGCCAATTTTCGGGACCAAATACAAAGTCGCCGGCTCCCTCCTATAGCGCACTTTGCCACAGAAAAGTGCGAGACTTCGGTATGCGGTATCAAGCAATCGTTATTCGGGTCTTTGGGAATCCGCGTGATTAAATGCACGGCAATGGGTACATAGCCAGTACAGTAAGTCCCCGAGGCAGATTGGAGCCACGTATGGATATCAAGGTTTCTGGACGCAAGACGACGGTAACCGATGCTCTGCGTGCGCATGTGGATGAGAAGATCGGCGAGGCGCTCAAGGTTTTCGATATCGAGCCCATGACGGTCGACGTTGTACTTCGCTATGAGAAGAACCCCTCGAACCCCAACCCGGCAATCGTCGAGGTTACGGTTCGCGCCCGCGGTTCGGTGATTCGTGTTGCCGAGCATGGTGCAGATATGTACGCCGCCATCGACCTCTCCGCCGATAAGGTCACCCGCCAGCTGCGTAAGTTCAAGACCAAGGTCGTGGACAACCGCCAGGGCGGTGCCAGCGCCGCGGATGTCGCGCCGGTCGAGCGCGTCGAGGATCTGGCCGACCTGCTGCTGCCCGAGGAGGAGGACGACCTGCTCGTCCGCGAGAAGGTTATCGACGTCACCCCGATGACTGAGGAGCAGGCGCTGGTGCAGACCGATCTGCTGGGCCACGACTTCTACGTGTTCGAGAACGCGACGACCGGTCTCATCAATGTGGTGTATCACCGTAAGAATGGTGGATATGGCATCATCAAGCCCCGCATCGAAACACTTGACGAGTAAAATACGTTAACTTGCATGAGTTAACGGTTGGCGGCCATCCCATGCGGGTGGCCGCCTTTTTACGTAAGGAGTCGCTTTGATGGACAAGGCCGCATCCGCCGGTCATTCGGACCGTTGCCGCATCGTCGTCGATACCTGCTGCGACTTTAGCCCCGAGGTCGCCGCGAACCTCGATGTCGATATCTTGGGTTTCCCCTTCATTATCGATGGCGAGGAGCGCACGGATGACATCTGGTCGAGCATCACACCCAAGGAGTTCTACGACCGCATGCGCGCCGGTGCCCGCGTGTCCACCTCGGCTGTGTCGCTCGGTCGCTATATCGAGTTCTTTACCGAGTGCGCCAAAGAGGGCACGCCCACGGTCTACCTGTGCTTTACCTCGGCGCTGTCGTCGAGCTACAACTCCGCGTGCCAGGCGGCGGACACCGTGTGCGCCGAGTATCCCAACTTTGAGCTGTACGTGGTCGACAACGCCCTGCCCTGCGCGACCGGCGAGCTCTTGGCGCTCGAGGCCGTGCGCCAGCGCTCGGCGGGACTGACCGCTAAGCAGCTGGTCGACTGGGCAACCGAGGCCAAGACCTACGTGCACGGCTACTTTACGCTCGAGAGCTTCGACGCGCTGGCTGCCGGCGGCCGCATTCCGCCCGCGGCGGCACAGCTCACGGCAAAGCTCGACGTCAAACCCGAGCTGTCCTACGACCTGGCCGGCTCGCTGTCGCTGATCGGCGTCAACCGCGGTCGCAAGAAGGCGCTCAAGTCCATTCTCAAGTCGTTCCGCGAGAACTATGTGCCCGATCGCACCATGCCCATCGCCATTATGACGGCCGATGCCGAAAAGGACGGCGACTGGCTCGAGGCCGCCATCCGCAAGGAGGAAGGCTGCGCCGACGTGACCATCATCCGCAGCTCTGTGGGTCCCACCATTGGCTCGCACGTGGGCCCCGGCATGGTGGCCTGCGCGTTTTGGGGTAAGAACCGCGCCGACAAGGCGTCGCTTTCCGACCGCATCGCCCGCCGCGTGCGCGGTCAGTAGGCAAGTAACGCGGCCGTAATCGATCCCAACTCACAGCCCAAACGCTGGCACCGAGTATTCAACCTGGTAACAACACCCAACCCAAAAGGAAAGGTTTCATGGCAAACAAGCTCTCCGTCGCATTTATCGGCACCGGAATCATGGGTGCCCCCATTGCCGGCCACATCCTGGATGCCGGCTATCCCGTCACGGTCAACAACCGCACCAAGTCCAAGGCCGCCGCGCTCATCGAGCGCGGTGCCGTCTGGGCCGATACCCCGGCTGATGCCGTGGCTAACGCCGATGTCGTCTTTACCATGGTGGGCTATCCCTCCGAGGTCGAGGAGCTCTACCTGGCGGGCGACGGCCTGCTCGCGTGCACCAAGCCGGGCGCGGTTTTGATCGACCTCACCACGAGCTCGCCCGAGCTCGCCCGTGACATTGCCGAGGCCGCCCAGGTTTCTGGTCGCATGGCGTTTGACTGCCCCGTCACCGGCGGCGAGTCGGGCGCTATCGCCGGTACGCTCACGGCTATCGTGGGCGCTACCGAGAACGACATCGCGCCGGTCCGCGACATCCTTGCCACCTTTGCGGCCAACATCTGTTGCTTCGACGGTGCCGGCAAAGGCCAGGCTGCCAAGCTCGCCAACCAGGTGTCGCTGGGCGCCTGCATGGTCGGTATGGCAGACGCCATGGCATTTGCCGAGCTGAGCGGCCTTGACCTGGAGAAGACCCGCCAGATGATCTTGGGCGGTACCGGCAAGTCCGGCGCCATGGAGAGCCTGGCTCCCAAGGCGCTCGACGGCGACTACAAGCCCGGCTTTATGGTCGAGCACTTCATTAAGGACCTGCGCCTGGCCCTTGCTTACGCCGACGACCGCGAGCTCGCGCTGCCCGGCGCCGACGTGGCCTTTACGCTCTACGACATGCTCGACGCTATCGGTGGCGCCAAGCTGGGCACCCAGGCCATCACGGTCCTCTATAAGGAGGAGGCCGATGCCATCGCCGCCGGTCTGGACTGGTCGCAGTATCGTCCCGAGGAGCATGGCGCTCACGAGGAAGGTTGCGGTTGCGGCGAGCACGGCGAGGACCATGAGTGCGGTTGTGGCCATCACCACGGCGAGGACCACGAGTGCTGCGGCGGCCACGGCCATGACGACGGCCACGAGTGCTGCTGCGGCCACCATCACGGGGAGTAGCGCCCATGAGCTGGACGTTCGTGGTGCTTGCGCTGGTGCTCTTTCTCTTTGCGATCTACATCGGCTTTTTGTGCGGCCAGTGGGCGTGCGAAAAGCGCGTCATCACCAAGCGCGACTACTGGATTGCCAACTTTGCAGGAGCGGCGGCAGTCGTCCTGCTGACCTGGGTGTTTTCGCTGTTCCCGTTGGTGCAGTTTGCGCCGATCGGCTGGCTCGGCGGCTTTATCGCCGGTCTTAAGATGAGCTTTGGCGAGTCCGTTGGTCCATGGCGCAAGCACGACGAGGTTTTTAACGTCAACAAGGCTCATCGCGCCGCCGCCGACGCGGGCGACGCCGAGGAGCGCCGCCGTGCGCGTCGCAATGGCGCGGCCGACCGACAGCTCATCTCGGTCACCGATGAGAGCAAGGGTGCTGGCAAGCACGCTAAGAAATAGTAAGAAGAGGTAACTATGGCAGAAAACAAAGACGAACAGCTCACCGACGAGGAGCTGGCACAGCTCCAGCTGGCAGAGGAGAACGAGAACGCCGTCGACCGCCTGGTCCAGGAGCTCGGCTGCCCCACGCGCCGCATCCGCCAGTTTGCCGCCCGCGTGCTGCACCTGCTTGCCGAGCGCGATCCGCAGCGCGTCGTGCCCTGCGTGCCCGCGCTGATCGAGGCACTCGACCGCCCCGAGGCTCAGACCCGCTGGGAGGCCCTCGATGCCCTGACGGCGCTTGCCACCACCTGCCCCGAGCAGCTGGGCGATGCCTTTGAGGGCGCCGAGACTGCACTGTTCGACGAGATCTCCTCCACGCTGCGCTATGCCGCCTTCCGCCTGCTGTGCGTGTGGGGTGCCACGAGCGTCGAGCGTTCGCGCGAGGCTTGGCCCATCCTGGACGAGGCCATCCAGTGCTACCACGGCGACCTCGAGTATCGCGACATGCTCGGTTGCCTGTACGAGTTTTGCCAGGGCGAGATCGACGCCGAGGTTGCCGAGAAGCTTGCGCTGCGCCTTAAGTTCGATGCCGAGAACGGCAAGGGCAGCTATCTCAAGGCCCGTTCGAGCGAGATTTGCGAAATGCTTGTTAAACGTTTTGGCCTGGATCTCTCCAAAAAGAAGAAGCGTGCTAGCGTTAAAAAATCTGAGGCCGCCGAAGACGAGGAGTAACAGATTATGGCGCACGATGTAGTCCTGATTCCCGGTGACGGTATCGGTCCCGAGATTACGCAGGCCATGCGCCGCGTGGTCGAGGCCACCGGTGTCCAGATCAACTGGAACGTCCAGGAGGCCGGCGCCGGCGTCATGGACGAGTTTGGCACGCCGCTGCCCCAGCACGTGCTCGATGCGGTCGCCGAGACCAAGGTTGCCATCAAGGGCCCCATCACCACACCGGTCGGCACGGGCTTCCGCAGCGTCAACGTGGCCCTGCGCAAGCATTTCGACCTGTACGCCTGCGTGCGCCCTTGCCTGTCGCAGCCGGGCGACGGCTCGCGTTTCCGCGACGTCGACCTGGTTATCGTGCGCGAGAACACTGAGGACCTCTACGCCGGCATCGAGTTCGATGAGGGCGCTGCCGAGGTCGAGGAGCTCTCGCAGCTCGTCGAGCGTTCGGGCCAAAAGACCTTCGCCGCCGATTCCGCGATCTCGATCAAGCCAATCTCCATTGTCAAGAGCCGCCGCATTGTGGAGTATGCCTTTGAGTATGCCCGCCGCTGCGGCCGCAAAAAGGTGACGGCCGTGCACAAGGCCAACATCATGAAGGCGACCGACGGCCTGTTCCTGCGCGTGGCGCGCGAGGTGGCCGACAACTATCCCGATATCGAGTTCAACGACAAGATCGTCGACGCCACCTGCATGGGCCTGGTCCAGAACCCCAACGACTTCGATGTCCTGGTGCTGCCCAACCTGTACGGCGACATCGTGAGCGACCTGTGCGCCGGCCTGGTGGGTGGCCTGGGTATGGCTCCGGGTTCCAACATCGGTGCCGACTGCGCAATCTTTGAGGCTACGCACGGCTCCGCGCCCGATATCGCCGGTCAGGATATCGCCAACCCCACGGCTGAGATCCTCTCTGCTGCGATGATGCTCGATCACCTGGGCGAGAACGACGCGGCCAATCGCATTCGCGCCGCCGTCTCTGCCACGCTCGACGAGGGCGAGCAGGTTACCGGTGACGTGCGTCGTGCCCAGACCGGCTCCGTTGAGGGTGCGGTGGGTACGCAGGCCTTTGCCGATGCCGTTATCGCGCACCTGGCCTAAGGTATGCACGCTGCAAACGCCTAAATAGTACTTAAGTGTTTGCGTATAACCTAAGAATCAATACGCCCGGCACTCTGTCGGGCGTATTCTATTGAAGACTATGTTTCCTAACAAGGAGTAACCGATATGGGTCTGATTCAAAAGAAGGACGAGAAGGACGAGATCGACGGCATTCAGATCATCGAGCGCGGCGAAGGCCCCGACGGTGATGAGGACGAGAAGATCGACCTGGTTACCGGTACGTCTGCCGAACATATTGCCGCCGGCACGTCCGCCGAGGAGGAGGACGCTCGCCTGGAGGCAAAGATCGCCGCGGATGCAGCTGACGAGAACCTCATGCCCGAGGAACAGGACGAGGACGACGACTCCGACGTGGACGACCGCGCTTGCAAGCACAAGAAGACGATGATTGCCGCCTTTGTGGTCGCCGTCGTGATTGCTGCCGTGGTCGGCTTCTTTATCGGCAACGGTGGTTTTGGCGGCAAGGGCGTCGGCTCGGCGACCCTCACCGAGGACCAGCTCGATTCGACCGTGGCAAGCTATAGCTACAACGGCAAGAAGAGCGATATCACCGCGCGTGAGGCCATCGAGAGCCAGTACAGCCTCGACACCGTCAAGGACGATGACGGCAACTACACCGCTCCGTCTGCCGACGTTATCCTGTCCTACGTGCGCAACCAGATTCTGCTGGACGCTGCCGAGGACGAGGGCATTACCGTCTCTTCCAAGGAAATGAAGCAGTACGCCGAGGATTCCATCGGCACCTCCGACTACAAGACCATGGCCACGCAGTACGGCGTGTCCAAGGATCAGGCCAAGCAGATCGTCCGCCAGTCCGCGACGCTGCAGAAGCTCTACAAGAAGAAGGTGGGCGATAGCTCCGCAAGCATGCCGACCGCCCCGACCGAGCCTGCTGACGGCAACGAGGAGACCGCGAGCAAGGACTACGCCGACTACATCATCAACCTTGCCGGCGATGAGTGGGATAGCTCAAAGGGCACCTGGAAGGACGCCGACAGCACCTATGCTAAGGCGTTCGCCGACGATGCCTTTACGGCCGATAGCGCAACCTATAAGCAGGCCATGACCGCCTATTACACCGCCTACCAGCAGTATTCTTCGCAGGCTTCGAACGCCAGCTCCAAGTGGACCGAGTATGCTAACGGCCTCTACGCCAAGGCCAACATCAGCATCTACGGCCTGTTTGCGTAAAGAGTTGCACGGCTCATCGAGCATCTAGCTGATAGAAAACAAATTGCCCGCCAGTACGGAAGTCGTTCTGGCGGGCAATTTGCGTTGAGGGCGTGATTGGCGGCTTAATTATGGCTATTCATCTTTAAGTCCAAAAAGGCTATCAGCTTCATCGTCGGATATATATTCCAGTACATCGCCCGGTTGGCAGTCGAGTGCCCGGCATATCGCGTCAAGAGTTGAAAAACGTATGGCAGAAACCTTGCCCGTCTTAATGCGTGACATATTGACCTGGGAGATGCCCACACGTTCCGCAAGCTCTTTGGATGAGATCTTGCGTTCGGCGAGCATGCGGTCAAGCCGCAGAATAATCATGGATTCCCCCTAGAGCAACTCGTCATCTTGTTTTTGCAGGATATACCCGTAGCGGAAGACGCTGGCTATCAGGCAAATAATCAGGCCTGCAAAGAGCATGGAAGGGTCGAATAGCTGGCCGACGAACGCATCCGTAAAGCTGCCGCCAAATCCTGAGAGTATCATTCCCGTGATTACGGCACCAAGAAGCCTCACGGCAACGCCGCCGATAAGGAATAAATGTCCTACTCGACGAAGCGTATGGCTGCATTCAAGGTCAAAGGGCCTGCCTTCCTTTTCAATGTTGAAGAAAAGCCTGCGCACGCTTAGCGCGATGGTAAGCGCGAGGCATGTCATCAAGAGGCTCCCTATGGTAGTGTGACCATCGTGTGCAACGAGCATAAGTGGGGCCTGCGCATCGGTACCGACGATAGCAAGGCACGGTCCTTCGCCGGCTTGAAGTTCTACGGATTGGAGACACGACCCTTGGGAGAGGCCAGGCAATATGAGTAGAAGGTCAATCATAATGACTGCGAGGAGTCCCAGAGCGAGCGCTGTGGTAATGCAGATTGTGGCCCATTTGCAGATGCGAGCGAGCTTCTTCAGTTTAGCTATCGTCTGTTCGCGGCTGATGGTTTCATTCGATGTGGATGCGTTCCAGCGGATCATAGCCCCTCCAACCAATCTCTTGGATGATACTTGTATCATATATCATAATTAATGATAAACGATAAATAATTACGGATACTGAGTAAGTAATGATTGAAAACGATTAGCGTGAGCTATTAGCTCATTTTGGATGCCGGAGTTTAGCGCGCGGGGGATGAGGACAAATGCCAAAACTTCCCGTGATCGCGCAAGTGCTTCATCGGGTTTCCCCAATTCATCCAGGAAAACGGCCGTAAACGATTGGAAATAACCGCTGAGCGGTCGAAAACTACCGTTCACCGATAATTTCTAAACTGGTTCTAACTGGTATTAAGTCAAAAAGACCAATTCACAAATCTTCACAATGACCTGCATTTTTTCTACATGCCATTTTTGGCCACCCTGCGTTGTTTAGGCACAGAAAAGGTTCCGATCATTCGTCGAACCATTTCGAAACGGTTTCAAAGCCGCAGGTAGAAGTGTTAACGAGCGGTAAACGGTCGATTTATCGCCGTGAGCGGTGCAAAAACGTTTTACTGCGTGAATCAGCGAAAGCGACCTCTTCTGTGATGATATAGTGACAACAACACGTCACGTGGTTACTACCAGTTGAGAGACCACTGGTCTTCAAAGAACGCTTTCCAAGAAGCTTTAAGGGCGTCCGCCCGCTGGCTTCCGAAAACATCGGACTCAGATCGTACACACCTTCGGAAGGGAAATTTGAATGGTTGGCTTTATTCTTACCGGTCATGGACAGTTCGCACCCGGCCTCGCAAGCGCTATCGCTATGGTCGCCGGTGATCAGCCCGCTTTTACCGTCGTTCCTTTCGAGGGCGACCAGGCTGCTTCCTACGGTGAGGATCTCCGCGCCGCTATCACCGCCATGCGCGAGGAGTGCGATGGCGTGCTCGTCTTTACCGACCTGCTTGGTGGTACCCCGTTCAACCAGGCAATGATGATTGCCCAGGATGTCGACAACGTCGAGATTCTGACTGGCACGAACCTTCCCATGGTTATTGAGCTTCTGTTCCTCCGCGGCAACGCTACGCTCGCCGAGCTTGGCGAGCAGGCCGTGACCGTTGGCCAGACGGGCATCACCGCCCAGACGGTTGCCTCCGTCGCTGGTGCCGAGGAAGAGGATATCTTCGGTGACGAGGACGGCATCTAATGGCCGATTTCGGAGCCAGCGTCCTGAGCTCCTCGGTCGCTCTTTTAGGTCTTCTCGTCATCATGGGTGTGATTTACACCATTTGGTCTCAGATCAACATGAAGAAGAAGCAGAAGTACTTCAAGGAGCTGCACACCGAGCTCAAGCCGGGTCAGGAGGTTCTTTTCGCCGGCGGTATCTACGGAACCGTCAAGGGCATCGAAGGCGAAAAGGTCCAGATCAAAGTCCGATCCGGTGCCGTCGTAGATGTTTCGCGTTACGCGATTCAGGAGATCAAGTAACTGTCGTCAGCAAATAACGAAAGGAAGCTGATCAACATGGCAGAACCCAACATTCTTCTTACCCGCATCGATAACCGACTGGTCCATGGTCAGGTCGCTACCCAGTGGAACTCCACCCTGGGCTCCAACCTTATCCTCGTCGCCAACGACGATGTGTCGACCAACACCATGCGCCAGAACCTCATGAAGATGGCCGCTCCCGCCGGCGTCGCTACGCGTTTCTTCTCCCTGCAGAAGACCATCGACGTCATTGGCAAGGCGAGCCCGCGCCAGAAGATCTTCATCGTGGCCGAAACACCGGAAGACGTGCTTACGCTCGTCAAGGGCGGTGTGCCTATAAAGAAGGTAAACATCGGCAACATGCACATGTCGGAAGGAAAGCGCCAAGTCGCCACCTCCGTCGCAGTTAACGACGAGGATGTCGCTGCGTTTAAAGAGCTGCAGGAATTGGGGGTGGAGTTGGAGATCAGGCGCGTTCCGAGCACGCCTGTTGAGGACACGAGCAAGCTCTTCTCGTAATCCTCGTGATCCACGTTGTCAGGATTGAAACCCTGACGTTCTGTACGTGATATCCAAAGTGCGTACATACATTTTGAAAGGAGGAGCAAGATGGAATACTCGATCATCCAGGTCGCTCTGGTCTTCATCGTCACGTTCGTCGCGGCAATCGACCAGTTCAACTTCCTCGAGTCTCTCTATCAGCCCATCGTCACCGGCGCCGTCATCGGTCTTATCCTTGGCGACCTCAACACCGGTCTTCTCGTGGGTGGTACCTATCAGCTCATGACGATCGGCAACATGCCGATCGGAGGCGCTCAGCCGCCTAACGCCGTCATCGGCGGCATCATGGCAGCCATTCTCGCTATCGCTACGGGCCTCGAGCCCAACGCGGCAGTCGGCCTTGCCATTCCGTTCGCTCTGCTTGGTCAGCTCGGCGTTACCCTGGTCTTCACGCTTATGTCGCCGCTCATGTCCTCCGCGGACAACATGGCCCACAACGCTGACACCAAGGGTATCGAGCGTCTGAACTACTTCGCCATGGCTCTGCTCGGCCTGATCTTCGCTGTCGTCGTCACCCTGTTCTTTATCGCTGGCGCTACCATCGGTCAGACCATCGCTTCCGCCATCCCGACTTGGCTGCAGACCGGTCTCTCCGCTGCAGGCGGCATGATGCGCTTCGTCGGCTTCGCCGTCCTGCTCAAGGTTATGATGAACCGCGATATGTGGGGCTTCTTCCTCATGGGCTTTGGCCTCGCGCTCATCACCGTTGCCAACGATTCTCTGGCAACCCCTGCCCTGCTCATCCTCGCTCTCATCGGCTTCGGCATCGCTTTCTGGGACTTCCAGCAGCAGACCGAGCTGAAGGGTGCAGCTGTTTCTGACGGAGGTGACTTCGAAGATGGCATCTAATGAGTATGTGATCCCGGAGCACTACGAGGATCTCACTCCTGCTCCGCAGCTCGACCAGAAGACCCTCAACAAGATGGCTTGGCGCTCCTGCTTCCTGCAGGCATCGTTCAACTACGAGCGCATGCAGGCCGCTGGCTGGCTTTACTCCATCATCCCCGGTCTGGAGAAGATCCACACCAACAAGAACGACCTCGCGGCTTCCATGAGCCACAACCTGGAGTTCTTCAACACTCACCCGTTCCTCGTCACCTTTGTTATGGGTATCGTGCTTTCGCTCGAGCAGAACAAGGTTGACATCCCCACGATCCGCGCCGTCCGCGTCGCCGCAATGGGCCCGCTCGGCGGTATCGGTGACGCCCTGTTCTGGCTGACGCTCGTGCCTATCACGGCCGGCATCACCTCCAACATGGCCATCAACGGCAACGCCGCTGCGCCGATCATCTTCCTGGTGATCTTCAACGTCGTCCAGTTCGCTCTGCGCTTCTGGCTCATGAACTGGTCCTACAAGCTTGGCACCAGCGCTATTGACGCTCTGACTGCCAACATGCAGGCCTTCACGCGTGCCGCTTCCATTATGGGCGTCTTCGTCGTCGGTTGCCTGGTCGTCACCATGGGTGGCACCCAGATCAACCTCCAGATCCCCAACGGCACCACTCGTGGCCTCTCCGCTACTACCGTGATCGTCTCCGAGAAGGAGGCCGAGAACTTCACCGGTATGGAGGGCATCGATACCGAGACCGCTGAGGCCGGTACCATCGCCATGACCGATGAGGACGGCAACGCCCTCACCGCTTCCGATGCCGACGGCAACGCTGTCGAGTGCGGCGTCACCGATCTGGGCAACGGCATGGAGTCCGTTACCTACGGCACCGTCACCGAGGATCCGGTCAACTTCTCTGTTGCCGACACCCTCAACACCATCGTCCCGAAGCTCGTCCCGCTTATGCTTACGCTGCTGCTTTACTACATGTTCGCTAAGCACAGCTGGACCCCGACCAAGGGCATTCTGCTGCTCTTCGTCCTGGGCATCCTGGGCGCTGGCCCGCTTGGTCTCTGGCCGAGCATCTGGTAAGGCTCTAGCTTGAGGGGTGTGTCCCTGCGCGGCTCACACCCCGACCCCTTTAGCCATGTGTATGTTAAAAGCCGCGTGCTCGAAAGAGCGCGCGGCTTTTGTTTTCTTGATGAGTCGGGTGTTGCAGGCCGATAATGCTTAACACCCTAGGTAGTTAGCCGAATTCGAGCAAAAGGGAGGATAGGATGGCGATCGGAGCGCGTAAGCAGCCGCTGTACGATCAGCTGGTCGATATTCTGACCGAAAAGATTGACCATGAATATCGCGCCGGTGACATGATTCCTTCCGAGCGCGAACTTTCGGAGCGCTATGGTCTCTCGCGCACTACGGTACGCTTGGCTCTGCAGGAACTGGAGCGTTTAGGACTGGTGGTTCGGCAGCACGGTCGCGGTACCTTTGTGACCGACCGTTCGGCAAAAGCAACCAATCTTATGCAGTCCTACAGCTTTACCGAGCAGATGCGCGCGATGGGTCGAGAACCCGAGACCACGATTCTCGAGTTTTGCGAGATGGAGGCCGATAAGAATCTGGCCGAGCATATGGGATTGCGTATCGGTGATCGCATTTTTAAGCTTAAGCGCCTTCGTTCTGCCGACAACATGCCCATGATGGTCGAACGCAGCTATCTACCGGTTCGTCAATTTCTGTCCCTAAAGCGACCGCTGCTGGAGCGCAAGCCGCTTTACGATGTGATTGAGCAAGACTTTCAGCAAAAGATACGCGTGGCTGAAGAGGAGTTCTATGCGAGCATAGCCCGTCCCACCGACGCCCACCTTTTGGGAATTGTCGAGGGCTCGCCTGTGCTCGATTTGGTCAGGACTACGTATAACGAGTCAAACGAGGTTGTGGAGTATACACTCTCGGTTGCTCGTGCCGATCAGTTTAAATACAAGGTTTACCACCAGCGTAGCAACTAGTGTTCGCATCGTTTCCATATGGTGATTCTTTGCATTTAACTGGTTACTACCAGATAACCAACCGAAGTGTATAATTGCACGTCAGAGGATTACTTCTAGAGAGAGGTATTAGAAATGTTCGAGAAGAGTGTCGAGGAGCTCACCGAGCTCGGCGCCCAGATCACCACGGCCGAGATTGCTCAGGAGCCCGAGCTTTGGCGTGATACGCTCAACATCTATCGCGAGAACAAAGAGGCCATCGAGGCCTTCCTGGCCGAGGCTCGTGCTATGGGCGAGGGCCGTCTGTCCGTTGTCTTCACCGGTGCCGGTACGTCCGACTACGTTGGCGATACCTGCGCCCCGTACCTGCGTCACGCTGGCAACACTGATCTCTACGACTTTAAGCCCATCGCCACGACCGACATCGTGAGCGCTCCGCGCGATTTCCTGCGCGCCGAGGATCCCACGCTCGTGGTTTCCTTTGCCCGCTCTGGCAACAGCCCCGAGAGCCTTGCCGCCGTTGCCGTTGCCAAGGAGCTCGTCCACAACGTCAAGTTCCTCAACATCACCTGCGCTCCCGAGGGCAAGCTCGCCGTCGAGTCCGCTGATGATCCCAACGCGCTGACGCTGCTCATTCCGCGCGCCAACGACAAGGGCTTCGCCATGACCGGTTCTTATTCCTGCATGACCCTGCTCTCCACCCTTATTTTCGACACTGCCTCTGACGAGCAGAAGGCCGAGTGGGTCGAGACCATCGCCAAGATGGGCGAGGAGGTCATCGCTCGCGAGTCCGAGGTCGCCGATTACCTGGCTGGCGACTTCAACCGCGTGACCTACTTGGGTTCTGGCTCCTTCGGTGGCCTTGCCCAGGAGAGCCAGCTCAAGATCCTCGAGCTCGCTCACGGTCTGGTCGCTACTTCCTACGACACCTCCATGGGCTATCGTCACGGACCTAAGTCCTTCGTCGACGATAAGACGCTCGTCTTCGTATTCGTCAACAACGACGCCTACACCCGTCAGTACGACATCGACATCCTCAACGAGATCGGTGGCGACAAGATCGCTCAGCACACCGTTGCCGTTCAGCAGGATGGTGCTACCGTCTACGAGGGCGAGTCCTTCACCTTTAAGGGCTATGAGGCACTCCCCGAGGGTTACCTTGCTCTGCCGTTCGTGATGTTTGCCCAGGCTATCAGCCTGCTCAACTCCGTGCGCGTGGGCAACACGCCCGATACGCCGAGCCCCACCGGCACGGTCAACCGCGTGGTAAAGGGCGTGACGATTCACCCCTTCACCGCTTAATCGCGTCCCCCTGTAAGGGCGCCCGTCCGCTCATAACGGCGGGCGGGCGCTTTTTGTTTTACTTGAACCGGGTATAAGCATCACCACAGTAAACTGCTTTAGAAGCAAGGAGTGCATATGAGCACGTACGCAATTAAGGCTGACAAGTTCTTCTTGCCGGCAGGCCCGCAACTGGGCGGCTATCTTATGGTCGAGGATGGCGTCTTTGGCGCCTGGCAGGCCGACGAGCCATCTTGCGAGATTAAGGACTACACGGGATCGTGGATCGCACCGGGTATGGTCGACACCCACATCCATGGCTTCTATAACCACTCGACTACCGATAATGACGCCGAGGGTATCGATATCAGCTCGACCGAGCTCGCCCGTCGCGGTACCACCAGCTGGCTGCCCACGACGTTCACCGATGGCGTCGAGCAGATTAAGGACGCCTGCGCCGCCATCGCCCAGGCTGACGAAGGCCGCGGCCCCGACTTCTGCGGTGCTCGCATTCAGGGCATCTACCTGGAGGGCCCCTTCTTTACCATGAAGCACGTGGGCGCGCAGAACCCCGCTTATCTGATCGACCCCTCCGAGGAGGTCTTCGATCAGTGGCAGGAGGCTGCGGGCGGCCGCATCGTTAAGAGCGCCATGGCGGCCGAGCGCGACGGTGCCCCTGCTTATGCGGCTGCTTTGAACGCCAAGGGTGTGGTGACCAGCATCGGTCACTCCGACGCCACCTACGATGAGTGCATCGCCGCCATCAACGCCGGTGCTAGCTGCTTTACGCATACCTATAACGGCCAGCGCGGTCTGCATCACCGTGAGCCCGGTGTCGTGGGTGCTGCCATGTCCACGCCCGAGACCTACGCCGAGATCATCTGTGATGGCAAGCACGTGAACCCTGCCGCCATCAAGGCGCTGCTGCAGGCAAAGGGCTGGCAGCATACGGTGCTCATCACCGACTGCCTGGGCTGCGGCGGCATGCCCGAGGGCAGCTACACCAGTGGCGGCATGGACGTCATCATGAAGGACAACCTGTGCTGGCTCGCCGACGGCAAGAGCATTGCCGGCTCGGTGCTCACGCTTGCCCAGGGCGTCAAGAACATCGTCGACTGGGGCATCGCCAGCGCCGATATCGCCATTCGCATGGCAACCGAGGTGCCGGCGCGCTCCGCGCACATCGAGGATAAGTGCGGCAGCATCATGCCGGGTCGCGACGCCGACTTTGTCGTGTTCGACCGTGAGCTCACCCTCGTCGAGACGTATGTTGGCGGCCAGAGCGTCGGCAACGCCTTTACGGAGTAACGATAGAAAAAGACGGCGGGCCCGAATCTGCTCGGACCCGCCGTATGGGTTAAACGCTCAAAAGCACCTTAACAGTTACAGCTTGTTAGCGATCTTCTTTGCCGTGCGCTTAACGCCGGCCACAAGACCTCCCGCAGGATGCTCCTTTTCGTAGGCTAGACGCTTCTCGCGCTTGGCGTACTCTTCGACGATGATGTCGCCATACTCGTCTTCGATCTTGTCGAAGAAGTCGACGGCGCCCTTAATTTCCTCAGCGGTCGGGTGTCCCTTTTGGACACCGCCGGTGAGTTTGAACGGCCCCCACGTATCAAAGCCGGGGCAGCCGTAGACACCCATAAAGATGGCCTGCCTCATGCGGCAGATGCCATCGATATCCTTGCCGTACCACTTGTTTTTGCCACCGTAGGTCATAAGGCCAAACACCTTGTCCTGCGGCTGCAGCACGTTAGTGAGCACGCGCGCCATATCTTTGTCGATCTCGGAGTAATAAATGCCCGTGGCGACGCCGATCAGATGGTATTCGTGCAGGTCGGGGTACTCGTTTTTACCGAGCGCCTTGACGTCGAGGGTATCGATTTCGGGGTGCGCCTCAACGATGGCGTCCACGAGCTTTTTCGTATTGCCGTGATGGCGCGAGGCGTAGAGGATGATGGTTCGCATAAGAAGGCCTTTCAGCTGTAATTGCATCAATGTCTGTATGGTACCCCGTTGCATGGCTGGGATACCGGACGCATCGATGAACGTGCGGGTTTGTCCTTTGGTCAGGGCCGAGACGGGTTCTTGCGAGCAAAAAAAGCAGTTGTTCGAAAGGATGGGCAATGGAATACGCTCTCTCCAACGATTCGATTTCTATTAAGGTGTCCACGGCTGGTGGTTCGTTTACCTCGATTGAGGCCGGAGGTCGAGAGTACTTGTGGCAGGGTGATCCTGCAGTGTGGTCCGGCCAGGCGCCGGTCTGCTTTCCGATTTGCGGAGGCCTGCGCGATGGTAGCGCCATGACGTTTGCCGGGCATCATGTAAAGCTCGCTCGCCACGGTTTTGCGCGCAAGCAGGAGTGGAAGCTGCTGAGCCAAGGCGAGAACGAGCTGGCGATGTGCCTGGCTTCGGAGGATAACGCCGCGCTGCTGAGCGATTATCCCTACCCGTTTAAACTTGTCGCCCGTTATACGCTCGAGGGGGATGCCGTGCGCGTCTCCTACGAGGTTACCAACGAGGGTACCGAGGACATGCCGTTCTTTATCGGTGGGCATCCCGGCTTTAGGTGTCCGCTCGATGAGGGCGAGGCCTATACGGACTACGAGTTGCGCTTCGAGAAAGACGAGGCTGCGGAGCTTTGCACCGCTATCCCTTCGACTGGCTTGATTGACGTTGCCAACCGCTCCAAGAACCCCATGGTGGGAAAGACGCTGCCTCTGTCGCATGAGCTCTTCGATTTTGCGGAGACCATCTTTGACGTGCTCGAGAGCCGTCAGGTCACGCTTTCCAAGAAGGGCGAGGACAAGGGCGTTCGCTTGAGCTTTGAGGGCTTCCCGTATCTCATTGTGTGGAGTAAGCCCGAGGGCGATTTTGTGGCAGTTGAGCCTTGGGGCGGTCTTTCGACCTGTTCCGATGAGGACGACGTGCTTGAGCACAAGCGCGGCTGCCTTGTCGCCAAGCCTAAGGAGACCGTCGTTCGCTCGTTCACGATTGAGATTCTGTAATTCCGTTTTGTCGACTCGTATCGCGAGGCACAAGGAGCCTGCGAGATAAGGAGCTAAAAATGATCCTCACCGTTACGATGAACCCGTCTGTCGATACGCGCTATCAGCTTGATGAGCTCATTATCGACGACGTCAACCGCGTGACGCCCGAAAAGACCGCCGGCGGCAAGGGCCTTAACGTGGCCCGCGTTCTGGGCCAGCTGGGCGACGATGTTGTGGCAACCGGTCTGCTCGGCGGCCACATGGGCGCCTACATGGCCGAGCTCATGGATGCCAACGGCATTAAGAATGATTTTGTACCCATCAAGGGCGAGACTCGTATTTGCCTCAACATCCTCCACGCCGGCAACCAGACCGAGCTGCTCGAGAGCGGCCCGACGATTGCCCCCGAGGAGCTCGATGCCTTTACCGCCAAGTTTACCGAGCTTGCGGGCAAGGCCGACGTCGTTACTATTTCGGGGTCGCTGCCCCGCGGTGTCGAGGCAGACTACTATGCCAAGATCACGGGCATTGCCGAGAACGCCGGCGCCAAGGTGCTGCTCGATACCTCGGGTGCCTCGCTCGAGGCCGCCCTTAAGGCCGAAATTAAGCCCGAGCTGGTCAAGCCTAACCTGACCGAGATCAACGGCCTTTTGGGCACGAGCTTTACCACCGACGATGTGGACGAGCTCCGCGCCGCGCTCGCCTCTGACGCCCGCTTCTCCGATATTCCCTGGGTCGTCGTGTCCATGGGCGCTGCCGGCTCCGTTGGCTTCCACAACGGACGTGCGTTCCGCGCCAAGACGCCCGATATCCCCGCCGTTAACGCCACGGGCTCCGGTGACTCCACTATCGCAGGCTTCGCGCATGCCATCGCTGCTGGCGCGGATGACGAGACGGTGCTGCGTACCGCCAACACCTGCGGCAAGCTCAACGCCATGGATCCCATGACCGGCCATCTGGTCATGGATCGTTGGGACGAGGTTTACAACGGCGTTGTCGTGACCGAGCTGTAGGAGTTCGGGCGCCGGCCCCGGCGTCGCTTGCTAGCTCATGTCGACGACGAGTGCAGTAACATTATGCCGGGGCGCGACGCCGATGCCGTAGTGTTCAATCCCGACCTTAGCCTGGTCGAGACGTATGTGGGTGGCAACAGCGTCGGTAACGCGTTTGCCGAGTAGCCGCCAAAGAAACGATCCGAGAGGGGATTTAGATGATTTACGGTGCACTGGGCGATATCGAGGAATACCGCGGAATGCTCAAGGGCCTCGACGTGCTGATCGACTGGCTCGAGGAGAATGACCCGGCAGAGCTCGAGGTTGGCAGCCATCCGATTCTGGGCGACAAGGTCTTTGCGAACGTCATGGCTCCCACGACGCGTCCCGAGGCCGAGGCTCACTATGAGACGCATCAGCGCTATCACGACCTGCAGATTGATGTCGAGGGTCGCGAGGCCTTTAAGGTCGCTACGGGCAGCCTGACGCTGGTCCAGGAGTTTGACGAGAAGGACGACTACGATCTGGTCGATTCCGACGCCTCGATCGCCGGCGATCTTGCTGACGATAAGTTTGCACTGTTCGTTGCCGGCGAGCCTCACATGCCCACGCTCGAGTTCCCGGGCGATGGCGCGCAGCCGGTCAAGAAGATCTGCTTTAAGCTGCTTGCAGACGCCTACTGGGAGGAGTAGCGAGCTGCTCGGCTGAGCTGGTCGTATGCTGGCGTGATTCCCTTGGAGGAGCGCGCTTGGGCCCCGCTGATTGCGGTTCCTTTGGGGATTGCGGTCGGCGGGGCTTTTTGTTATTTGAGCTGGATTCATTGGAGCGGCCAAATTAGGCTGAACGACGCAGTTATTGAGACACAATTGATGCTAAATGGATTGAAGAATAATTAAAATAGCTGTGGATACGAGAAATAGCTAATTGATGGGAGCTCTTTATGGGACTCAGCACAACCGCTTTAATTCCTAGGCGCGCTTTCTTAGCGTTGGGGCTCGCAGCTGGTTCTGCTTGCCTCACCGCTTGCTCCGGTAAGGGGAGCTATGATGATGGCTACGCTGCGGGCTATGCTGCTGCTCAGGCAGACGCTGCCGGAAAAGAGAAAGATGGCAGCGGCGGGGACGGCGATATCCCCGTATCGGGTATTGAGTACACCATCACGGGGGCGCAGCGCGGAGTAGAGCAGCTTGATCACAGTAAGTCGCTTTTGATTTTGAATGTAACTGCTAAAAATGTGTCGGACGATCTGCAAGATGCACATTTTGCAGGTAATGAAATTCTAGCATTCCAAGATGGAAAGGGGCTTAATTCGGGCGTGCTTGTGGAAGGCCTTGATCTTCCTGAATCGCGCCAAATACAACCAGGTGCCGTGCTTGAGGGTTGGCTTGCTTACGAGCTGATTGACGAAACGACGCCGGTTGAATGTGAAGCTGGCGGCCAAATCACATCCTCTGGTGATGAAAATGCTTTCTACGGCCTGACCAATCCGCAGACAATTGATTTGAGCACTCTTTAATCCCTGCTCATAGTATAAAAGCTGTCGTAATCCTCGCGAGGGGTCGCGCTTGAGCCCCGTTGATTGTGGTTTCCGCTTGGGAGGCCGCGGTTGGCGGGGCTTTATTGTTGAGTAGGGGGGTGCCTTGCGGTGCAGCGATCGGATTGGCGGACGCGCACTCAAAATCGAAAACAAAAAAGCCGCCCGAAGGCGGCTATCTTGTGCAATGGAGCCAGCGACCGGGCTCGAACCGGTGACCCCCGCTTTACGAGAGCGGTGCTCTACCAACTGAGCTACGCTGGCGGCCATGTGGTGACACAACTGAGGCGTCAACGGCTGTCTATGATACGGGACATCGCTAATCCGCGCAAGTGTTCTGACGGCTTTTCTCACTTTAAATGCACTAATATTAGAAGCGTGATGTCTGTGGCACCCATTTGGCGTTTGACCTGTTGCTGAGTTGGCTGCTGGCGTCCAGATCGTATGGATGTCGAGCGAAACGAGGCGGCGATGGCTCAGCCCAAGATTCTCCTGACGCGTATCGACGACCGGTTTATTTACGGGCAAGACGTTGAGCTGTGGAACGAGGCCGTGGGTTCCAACCTTGTCTTAATCGTCAACGATGAGATTGCGGCGGATTCGCGCAAGTGGGCGCCTATGAGGGTCGCGGCGCCAGAAGGCGTGTGGACACGGTTTTTCTCGGTGCAAAGGACCATCGACGTCATACATACTGCAACGCCGCGCCAATGGATTCTGATCATGGTGGCCTCACCCGCCGATGCGCTCGCGCTGGTTAAGGGTGGTGTGCCAGTCACCAAGATAAGCATTGGCCATATGCAGGCAGGGGAGGGCAAGCGCCCCATAACGCCCGCGGTTGCCGTGAGCGACGCAGACGTCGCTGCCCTCAAAGAACTGCAGGCGCTCGGCATAGAACTAGAAATCCGCTACCTCCCTAGCTCCAATCCCGACCCCATCCAACTAGGTATTTAAGAACGTCCCCAATGACTAGGTAGCAAAACGCCCGTCGGCGGTGGTGCCGGCGGGCGCTGTTGTGCGAGATGTTGCGCTGTGGGCTTAGTGCCTCATAAAGTGGTACTCGATCACATTGCTGTAGGGGTGACCCGGGCCCACAATGCCCTGCGGGAACAGCGGCTGGTGCGGCGTGTCGGGGTACATCTCTGCCTCGAGGGCAAAGCCGGCGCCCCAGCCATAGTTGGCATCGTCCTTGGCGTGCTCGTCGCCCAGCCAGTTGCCGGTGTAGAGCTGCACGCCCGGGGCGGTGGTGTAGTAGTCAAGCTCGCGGCCGGTCCACATCTCCTCAACATGCAGGGCACGGCGCAGATTACGGCCGTACTGATAGCCATCGATGCACAGGCAGTGATCGTAGCCACGTGCCTGCTTAATCTGCGGGTCGTCGGCCTCCATGCCGGGTGCGACGGGGCGCAGCTCGCGGAAGTCAAACGGTGTTCCCTCGACCGGAGCAATCTCGCCGGTGGGGATACTCTGCTCGTTGATGGGCAGGTAGTGGGCGGCGTTAGCAACAAAGAAGTGCTCACAGTCCATGCCGGCGTTATGACCGGCAAGGTTAAAGTACGTGTGGTTGGTCATGGACACGTAGGTGGCGCGGTCGCTCTCGCAGCCATACTCGATGCGAAAGACGCCGGTGCGTGTAACGGTAAACACGGCCGTAAAGGTGCGGTTGCCGGGAAGGCCCAGTTCGCCATCCTCAAGCGAGGTGGTCATGCGCACGGCGTTATGGGCCTCGTCGAGCTCAACGTCCCACACGCGTTTATGCAGACCGTGCTCAAGATCGCTGTGCAGGTTGTTGGCGCCCTCGTTGGCGGGCATATGCCAGTCCGTGCCGTCGATGGTAATCGTGGCGCCCGCGGTGCGGTTGGCCACGGGGCCGATGGTCGCGCCAAAGCAGGCGGGGTTGTCAAAGTAATCCTCGAGCTTATCGAAGCCCAGCACCACATCGCGCACGTTGCCGGGAATGTCGGGCACATCGATACCCAGCACGGTGGCGCCATAGTCCATAATGCGAACGCAGATCTCGGGCCCGTTGAGGGTGTAACGATGAACGGGGGTACCGCACGGCGCGGTGCCGAAAAGCTCGGAAGTGATCATTTAGTTCCTAACATCGAGGTATTCCGGACAAACTGTAGCGCGAACAGGCAAGATTATCACTACACCCCACTAAAGCAGGGGGTATTTTTCTCAAAAAAGTGATGATTGGAGCTGTGCGGGCGCTCATTTTTGGCGCGCGCGATTCTGATACAATTTGTTCGTTACTGTTTGAATTGACGTGAGCGTGGAACAGCGAGGACTCATCGTGATTAAAGCGGAGCGACAGGATAAGGTTCGTCAGCTGCTCGAGGAGCAGGGTACGGTCTCGGTCAAGGAGATTTCGGATGCGCTGGGCGTTTCGGACATGACGATTCGCCGCGACCTCGAAGAACTTGCGAGTCTGGGCGAGATCGAGCGCGTGCACGGCGGCGCCCGCAGTGCGCAGGGTCGTCCCCACGCTATGTTGCGCCATGAGTATTCGCACAGCGAAAAGCGCACCAAGCATGCCGAGGAAAAACTGCAGATCGCACGCCGTGCTGTGGAGCTTATCGAGGAGGGCTCTACTATCTTTTTGGGCACGGGTACCACGGTTGAGCAGATGGCCTCGTTGCTGCCGGCGTTTCGCCTGCGCATCGTGACTAATTCGCTTTCGGTGTTTAACCTGCTCGAGGCGCGCGAGGACTGCGACCTGTGCCTCGTGGGCGGCATGTACCGTCGCCGCACTGCCGCTTTTGTGGGGCCAACGGCCGAGGACACCCTGCGTGCGCTGGGCATCGATGCGGCGTTTATCGGCGCCAACGGTATCTTGGACGGTGACGTATCCACATCCAACATGGACGAGGGCCGTATCCAGCAGCTTGCCTTTAGCAAGGCGGACTCGCGCTATCTGATCGCCGACTCCAGCAAGATCGGCAAGCGCGACTTCTATACCTTCTGTCGCCTGGACAATTTGGATGCCGTGGTGTGCGAGCCGGGTATTACCGATGCGGATCGCGCCGCCATCGAGGAGCACACGCAGGTCATTTGCTAGCTAGCGCTGCAGGCGATACTTCTGCTCTCTGACGTGGTGAGGGATTATCGCATCAACGCAACGCGACATGAAGCGCAAATGGGGACTTCACTATCAAATTGTCTCAATCTGTAACAGTTAGGACTTAAAAACTCGGCTACGTGTTACAGATCGAGACAAAAGAAAAAAGATCATTAGGACTTGAAAATAAAGTTTTGATAAGGGATTTGTCCAGTTAAGACGGTGCGGCAAGTAATGGCAATTAATTTGCCTCCGGAGTCATAAGCATGACGAGTTAGTTCGATGACCGGAAGTTTTGCAACACCATAATTGCTGGCTTCGGAATCGCTAAGCTGACGTGCTCTATAGCTTTCTCGAGCAGATTGGACAGACTTGGACAACTCGTCCATGATTTTGCTAAATGCCTGAAAATCTAACTGATTATTCGGAACGCGCGACTTTGAAATGAAGAACGTATCAGCGCCTATGAAGCTGCCTTCAAGTTCGTAGGTCAATTCAAGACGCTGAATCTCATCACGACTTTGGCATCCAAATTGCTGGAGCATCATTACGGAAATTGGACGACCTGATGTGCGGCCGCCGAAATGTTTGGTGATGGTATCCGGATCAACACCATCGCAATGGCTTGCAAAGTCAAAGTCTAAAAGTGAATTGAGCTCGCTAACGCGTTTCGGTGCAACAAACGATCCCTTACCTTGGATTCGATAGATACTTCCACGACGCTCCAGCTCACTCATGGCAAGTCGGACGGTTGTTCTGCTTACGGCGTATTCGTCGCAAAGTTCCATTTCTGTTGGAAGTTTATCGTCTGCTTGATATACATCGACGATCTGCTTGAGCAGCGCGTCGGTGAGCTGTAAATAGAGTGGCCGTTTTTCGTGTGTATCGAGCATTGGAGCCTCAGTTTGCATGTTGGTGGTATCCGATGGGTGCCTCAGTCGGGATGTAGCGTGGGCGAGGCTGCCTTAACGTATCACAGAGCGGCTCAGCATGACGATCTGATGCCTGTAGCCACGAAGGGCTTGTCCAAGCGTGAAGATATTCTGGGGCAGACAAATACCGTTCATGGAGTCCCCGATATGTTGGAGGTCAGCGCCAGCGGCTTTTGCTGCAAGGCCTATTTTCTTAATGGTCTCGCTGTCGCAGGAGTCTTGACTTGTCCCGTTCGCCGCCATGACGAGAACCTTTTCTTCAATTGACTTGTCTACGTTGTGGGATCGTACAAAGTCTACGATGGCGCGCAGGTCTGCTTCTTGGAAGCAAGGGACAGTGTAGGGGGCTGGCACGAGAAGGATGTCGACGCCGAGATCAACAAACTTGCGCGCTATTTCGAGTGTCATGACAGGTTCCGCAACGCCCGCTCCATGCATTTTCCCGGCTATGACCAGGCCATCGAAATGCTCTTTGGAGAGTTTAATCGAATGGGCGATTGCATCGTTGGAGACGCCAGTTCCAGGGTTGCCTGTGAGGCAAATAAAATCAAATCCGAGTTCGTTGGCCTTTTCTAGGGTCTTGGGAGAGACGCGCCGACCCATAGGGATTTCTGTACGGGATTCAGACATTTCAGCCTCAATATCAACTGGTTCCAGATTGACGCCAATGGGCCTTCCGCATGCTCGCTTCACCCAAGTGACCGGGTTTTCGGTGAGTTCATCCGGAATGCCGGCAATCACTGGATTGAACACATCGAGCGCGTTAAACAGAAGCAGGTCGGCACCTGCGGCACGTTCGATTTCGGCATTAGTAACGCCGCCGAGAAATTGGGAAGAGGGTACGTTTTCTGCCATGATGGTACGTCCCTCGGAAGCCAGAATTGCCTGCTTTAGATCCATGGGTGACGTGGCGGCAAAATCGGATGCGGACATGTTCAGCAATCGTTTGGGCATTATTACTTCCTTTGACTAGAGTGACAGGCTTGTGACATTGTCCCTAATATTGTTACAACAATATATTTAATATGTTATATCCAATCGGTAAACGGTTACAAACTTATTGTACTGCTCCAAAAAAATAGCTATTAGCTGGACAAATCTAAAATTAAGCAACTGCCGTTCACCGAATAAAGATTTAAATTCTTGACATGTCGACAAAGCGGAAAAAGAATTGGTTATGACAAATCGCGCAAATGATATTACATTTCGCACGAGAACGTATTCACTTACATAAGCGGATACAAACTGGGATGACGACGGTTGAATCCGGATAAATCGTTGTGTGCCCGGCAATCATGAAAGGATGCGTTATGGACGCTATCGTCAAATTCCTTGAAAAACACCAGGCTCTCTTCGACAAAATCTCAAAGAACATTTATCTGGTGGCGATTAAGGATGGCTTTCTCTCGAATATGCCAATTGTGCTGTTCTCGAGCCTGTTCCTTCTTCTTTCGACGCTCCCTGCCTATGTAGGCATCGCGCTTCCGTCTGAGGTGCTGGATTTCTTTAATAAAATCTATGCATATACCATGGGGCTTCTTGGCATTATGGTGGCCGGCACCACGGCGAGCTCACTTGCCATGTCGATGAACCGCCGCATGCCTTCGGGCAAATCTCTTAACCCCACCTCGTGCATGGTTTGCGCCATGTGCGGCATGTTCTTGCTATCGGTGACGAACGATGTTGTCTCGATTGGCGGAGCAGATACATCTGTTTTTGAAACCGGCTATATGGGAACCAAGGGTTTTCTCGCTGCGTTCGTATCCGCATTCTTGACCGTTAATATCTATAAGGTGTGCATTAGCCATAATGTGACGATCAAGCTCCCCAAAGAGGTCCCTGGCGCTATTGCGCAGAGTTTTCGCGATATCTTTGCGTTTGGGTTTTCAATCCTTGCGTGCGCCGTTATCGATCTCGCGAGCCGTACGCTGCTTGCTGTGCCGTTCGCCAATTTGGTATCTGCTCTAATCTCGCCGCTGTTCTCCGCGGTCGACACCTATCCTGGCATGGCGCTTATCGAAGGCGCGGTCGCACTTTTCCAATTTATGGGTATTCACGGTGCTTCGGTTGTCATGAGCCCGATCAATGCTGCGCTCTACGGCAATACCGTTACCAATCTTGAGGTTTTCCAAGCAGGTGGACACCCGTCAATTGCTCTCACGCAGGACTTTACAAGCTTCATCGGCGGTCTGGGCGGTTCTGGCTGCACGTTCATCGTTCCTATTATCCTGATCATGTTTATGCGTTCCAAGCAGCTTAAAGCCATGGGCAAGGCATCGATTATCCCGGTGATTTTTGGAGTTAACGAGCCCGTTCTCTTCGGTATGCCGATCGTTCTCAATCCCTATATGTTCGTGCCCTTCCTAGCGGCTCCTATGGTCAACGCCATAATCGGTAAGTTTTTCATTGACGTAATTGGAATGAACGCCCCCATGTATACCATGCCGTGGGCGCTTCCCGGCCCAATCGGTGCATTTCTCACCACGGGTCTCGATCTACGTTCTCTCGTATTGATGGCAGTGCTGTTGGTCGTTGACTTTGTGATTTACTATCCGTTCTGCAAGGCGTATGACCATCAGCTTTGTTTGGAGGAGTCTGCAAAGGAAGCTGCAGGAACCTCGGATGCAGATGCTATTGCCGCACAAGAAAATGCCGCAAAAGCTCTGGAGGCGGTAAAGAGCAAGGCGGAGCAGATCCGCGTGCTTGTGCTTTGCCAGGGTGCCGGCACTTCAACTCTCTTGGCAAATGCTCTTCGCGAAGGTGCCGCTGCTAAGGGTATTGATCTGGTTTCTCAGTCCGGCGCGTACGGAAGCCACTATGAGACAATGGATCAGTACAACGTGATTGTTCTGGCGCCCCAGGCACGCATGTACTATGACGCTATGAAGGCCGATACCGATCGCCTCGGAATTAAACTGCTCACCACAAGGGGCAAGCAGTATATCGACCTTACCAACGATCCCGAAGGTGCAATTGACTGGATCGTTCAGGAGCTGGCCAAATAGCGGATGCACTTCGTCGTTGATCCGTCGGTGCGTAGTACGGCCTCGCAGCTTATTGAGCTGCGGGGCCGTATTTCGTTGAGTATCTAATTGAGACAATGAGCGCAACCGTCGTGAGATCGCATTGGCGCTATCCGAGTCACCGACAAACTGCCTTCCATCTATGTGACCCAAAGGTCATCTCCGCTAGGCCGACGATGCAAATGACTCTGCTTCCTTTGGGTCCGAACGGGACATTGGCTCGCCCTTGCCAAATCCCACGAAGATAGAACTCGATTTGCTCGTGGCGCATGCATCAAAGAGTTTTTGATCAAGGTGCGCCTTCTCAACGCATTGATTCAAAACAAATATTCAGCTTGTGGGCTAGACAAGGCGGGCGTAGTCCTGTGACTGATGAAAGATGTGGGCGATATAGATTGTTTCGTGCTCAAACTTGTATAGACACACGTAGTTGTTGACGGGAAACGATCGGTAATTACGTGCCGCCAGCTCTTGCATGTGCGAGAGGGGACGTAAAAGAGGCTGCTCGCGAAGCAGGTCAAGCTGATATTCAAACTCAGCGACAAAATTGCCTGCTGCACGCGGATTCTTGAGGATTTGAGCAAGGTATCCGACAATACTCTCGTACTCATACCGCGCGCTTTTGAGGATTACGACGTTATAGGTCATATTTGTCTCGTATCGAAGCCGCGAAGGATTCGTAGTCGCTGTAGTCGCCTTGCGATATTTCGTCTTCTGCCATCATCATGCGAGACAGCAGTTTTGCCTTGGCGATTTCTTCTTGCATGAGGCGATACTGGTCGCTGCTGATGCAGTGCATGGCCTCGTAGCCGTTCTTAGTTACGGTGACGTCGCGCTCAGACTCAACAAGCGTGGTGAATGCAGCAGTGTCCTTCATATCTCGGACGGGCACACAAGCTGACATGGGTACCTCCTTTGCGTTGGGACACAATTGTACCACGGTATATTAAAACGTCGGCGTCGTCGAATTATCTCAATCTGTAACAGTTGGGAGTAGAAAACCGGGTTAGATGTTACAGATCGAGATATTCTGCTTCGGGCTACCCGTTTGTCTCGATCTGTAACAGGTAGGACCGAAAATCCCTGCTAGATGTTACAGATCGAGACAAACGGTCTGCTCGGGCCGAGCCAAAACAAAAAGGCCGCATACGAACCGGTTTGGGATTCGTATGCGGCCGACAGGGAGTATGCGGCGGAAACTAGGCCATGAGCAGGCCGGTCTCCGCGACGTTCTTGTACCAGTACGCGCTCGCCTTGGGATAGCGCTTCTGGGTCTCGAAGTCGATGTAGAACAGGCCGTAGCGCTTGTTATAGCCGTTGGTCCAGGAGAACTGGTCCTGCAGCGACCACACAAAGTAGCCGTCGACGTTCACGCCGCCGTCGATCGCCTTGAGGATCCACGCGAGATGCTGGCGCATGTAATCGATGCGAGGGGCGTCGTCGATAAAGCCGTCCTCAAAGTCGTCCTTATAGCCCATGCCGTTCTCGGTGATGTAGATCTTCTTGTAGTTGGGGTAATCGTTCTTAATGCGCAGCAGCAGGTCGTAGAGGCCCTCGGGATAGATAATCCAGTCCCAGTCGGTGGTGGGTACGCCTTCGCGCACGCATGACTCGCCCACGCCCTTGAGGAACCAGCGCGAGGAGCCCTTGTCGCCGGTACCATTGTGGTTGATGTCGTTTTCGCCCTCGGCGGCACGCAGGAACTGGCACTTGTAGATGTTGACACCCAGGCAATCGTTGTAGGGGAGCGCGGCGGTCAGCGCGGCGATGTCCTCGTCGCGGACGTCGAGCTCGCCGCCGGCGATATGGGCCAGCTTGGTCGCAGCCTCCATGGTGTCGGCTGCATAGTGGCCGCGGAAGGTGGCGTCGAGTACCCAGCGGTTGTTGATGACGTCGGCCATGCGAGCTGCCTCGCAGTCGGCGGCGTTGTTGGGGTCGAGGGGATACTTGGGCTCCAGGTTCTGGACAATGCCGATCTCGCCCTCAAAGCCGCCCTCATGGAAGGCGACGACAGCCTTGGCATGGGCCACCATCATGTTGTGCATGAGCTGGAAGGCCTTGTCCAGGCGATACTTCTCGCCGTGCGGCCAGTTGCCGACGATAAAGCTGCCCTCGGCGGTTGCGGGAATCTCGTTAAAGGTAAACCAGTGCTTGACCTCGGTGAACTCGGCAAAGCAGAACTTGGCGTACTCGACAAAGGCGTCGATCGTCGTGCGCGTCAGGAATCCCTCGCCGCCGTTCTGGTAAAAGGCCTCGGGTGTATCGAAGTGATCGAGCGTGACATAGGGGATAACGCCGGCATTGTTGCAGGTGGCGAAAAGCTCGTGATAGAAGGCGACGCCCTCGGGGTTAATCTCGCCGGTGCCACTGGGGAAGATACGGCTCCAAGCGATGGAGACGCGGATACCGTTGATGCCGAAACGCTGACACAGGTCGATATCGACCGGGTACTTGTTGTAGAAATCGCTTGCGGGATCGGGGGAGAAGCGACCCTGAGCAGCCAGGAAATCGTCCCAGGGCACTTTGCCCTTGCCGTGCGTGCGGGTCTCGCCCTCAACCTGGTAGGCGGCGGTGGCGCCGCCAAATACAAAGCCGTCAGGGAACTGCATGGGGTTGGTCATGAGTCATCCTTTCTGTGGGATACGAATAGGGAGAGGTGCCCGAACTGGGGATCCGGGCACCAACAGAGGGAGGAGCTAGTCGAGGTTCTCGCGGAGCCACTTGATGGCGCCAGCGGGGTCGCGGGTAAGGTCGATATATTCCTTGCCGCGGGGGGCGAGCAGCTTAATGCCCAGGCGATCGGTGTCGGCCTTCATGTCGTTGTAGTAGCTACGGACCTGCGGGGCGAGCACGATGACGTCGTACTGATCCATGATGGCAGTGTGCTGGCCATAAGCGCCGGCAGAGGAAGCGATGTTCTCTCCGGTCTGCGCGGCACCTTCCTTGATGGCATTGGCAAGCATGGCAGAGGTGCCGGCGCCGGCGCACAGGACGAGGACCTTCAGACCGTCGACATCCTTCTTGGCGGATGCGTCGGCGGCGGGCTCGGGCTGATCGGCGACAGGCTTGCTGTCGGCGGCGGCAACAGTCGTCTCGGCGGAAGCGGTAGCCTGCTCGACAGCGGGCGCAGAGGCGTTGTCGGCGATGGCAGCGGCACCATTGGACTCGAGACCCAGCTCGGCGGCGCGCTCGGCCTCCTGGTCGCAGAGCAGCTTATCGTATGCCTTTAAGAACGGCAGGTAGATGATGGCGTCCAGCAAGATGATAATCGCGACAAATACCAGGGCGATAAGCTGGAAGTTCGTGGTGATGAAGATGCCGATGGGGGCAGGGGTAGCCCAAGGCACCACGAAGGAGAAGCCGTTCATGCCCACGTTATCGATAAAGAACTTGGCAACACTCACGTTGACGCAACCGGCGGCAACAAAGGGGATGAGCATGTAGGGGTTAAGGATCATCGGCGCGCCAAAGAGCAGCGGTTCGTTGACGGCGAAGGCAACAGGAACAATCGAGGCCTTACCGACGGCTTTGAGCTGCTTGGACTTCATAAAGAGGATCAGCAGAAGCGGCACGATGAACGTGGCGCCGGTGCCGCCGAACTCACCCACGAGCGACATGTTAAAGGTGAGGGAGTGGGCGGGGTGGCCGCCTGCCAGCAGAACCTGCAGGTTCTCGGCCTGGTTGGCAAGACGGATGGGGTCGATGCCCGGCTGGACAATCGAGGGGCCGTGGACGCCGATGAACCAGAAGAACGCGGTGGCTGCCTGGATAAGGATAAGGCCAGGATAGGTTTCTGCAGCGGTAAAGAGCGGGGAGAGCAGTTTGATAAGCAGCTCGGAGAACGGAACGCCCATGAGGTTGCGCACGACGACATCGATGATGCCGCAGATGATGACGGCGCCGCCAAAGGGGATGATGTCGCGGAAGTTCTGAGCGATGGCGCCCGGGACCTCCTTGGGCAGCTTAATGGTCAGATCGCGCGAGACGCAGAATTTGTAGACCCACACGGTAATGAATGCGGCGATATAGGCCGAGAACAGACCGCGCGTGCCCATGCTGGTGCAGTCGAAGACCGAAAGTTCGGAGCCGTTGAGCTTGGTGGTGAACTGCGTGACTGCGAGCAAAAGCATGCTGCACTGGGCGGCCACCATGGTGGAGCCGTCGTTGAGCACCTTGCCGGCGGGCATGCGACGGTTCATGGATGCCGTGAAGTTCTTGGCAGTGGTGCCGGCAACCATGATGCCCATGACGCCCATGGTGAAGTTGTACAGCTTGTTGCACCAGTCGAGGAGCGGCTGGGGCAGCGTGATGCCGACCACGCCGGGAAGCGTGGCGATCAGCAGGAAGATCGAAGAGGTGAGGACGATGGGCATGCACCCAAGGAATCCGTCCTTAATGGCCTGGAGGTAGATGTTCCTCGAGATCTTCTCAAAGAACGGCTGATGCTTTTCGAGCATCTTTACGATGGCGTCCATAGAGCTCCTTTGCTGCTTGATGCGCGATGCATGTGGATGGAACTGGTCGTCGATGGATGGTCAGGACTGCCCGGAAACCTTCCTGCTTAAGGAAGGCATTGCGAAATGACAACGTTGTCATTTCGTTAATGACAACGTAAGACATTTTTGGTAGAGCAACAAGGATATACGGGTGAGCGGTCGATATTGTCCGGTAAACGGTTGATTTATCAGTCAGGCAGGTAGTGTATGCTAGAACGCAAAAAACAAGCGATAGAGAACCGAGTGGAAAAGCAGTGGCAACGATGGACAAGAAAAATGTCTCAATGAACGATGTGGCAGTTGCCGCGGGCGTTTCTCTCAAGACGGTGTCGCGCGTGATCAACGAGCCCGATAGCGTGCGAGAGTCGACACGCGATAAGGTCCATTCGGCCATGGAGGAGCTTGGGTTCCGGGCGAACTTTGCCGCGCGTTCGCTCAAGTTGGGCCGTTACGGGTGCATCGGCGTGGTGCTGTTTCACTTGTCGGGCGGCGCCGTGGACATGATCGACGGTATCGCCGATGCCGCCGAAGAGCGAGGCTTTGCTCTCACGATGATCAAAAAGCGGGCGGGGGAGAAGATGACCCTTGCCGAAGCGGCGCGTAGGATGTCGCAGCTTCCCGTCGACGGCATGATTTTCAACCTGCGCCAGATGGTCGATGACTTTGATACCTTTGAGGCGCCGAAAGACCTCAAGACGGTGATTATCACACCGATGGAGCATCCTACCTGCTCCACCGTCAGTGACGATCAAGAGGGCGGCGCGCGCATGGCGTGCGAGTACTTTTTGAATCGCGGACACAAGAACGTGTACTTCGTCTCTGGTAAGAAAGAGTCACTGTCGAGCCAGTGTCGTATGAAAGGTTGGCGTGCGGCACTCGAGGCGCGTGGCATTGAGCCGCCCGAGCCTCTGCAAGGCGATTGGAATGCGGATAGTGGCTATGCCGCGGGCCTTGTGCTTGCCGATAAGCCCGATTGCACGGCGGTCCTCGCTGCTAACGACTGCATGGCAAACGGCGTGATGATGGCTCTACGTGACAAAGGGCTCAGTGTGCCCGACGACGTGTCCGTGATCGGCTTCGACGATGAGCTCTACAAGACGATTCCCAACTCGATTCTGACGTCGGTAAAGTTTCGCCACCGCGAGCTGGGTATCCGTGCGCTCAACGAGGTCGTCGCAGGTCTGGAAGCCCCGAGCTCCAGAAGCCGTACGCTCGTCTCGGGCGTGTTGGTCGAGCGTTCCAGCGTAAAGGACCTGCGGGCGTAGGCTTGCCCGGTTCGTTCATCTCGATCTGTAACAGGTAGACGTCCAAAATCGGTTTTAGTGTTACAGATTTAGACAATTCGGCCCGGCATATTCCGTTTGTCTCGACCTGTAACATCTAAGCGGTCAAAAGTGGTCTACATGTTACATATTGAGATTTTCGGCTTGGCCTGTGCGTTCATCTCGAACTGTAACAGCTAGGGCCGAAAAACTCGGCTAGATGTTACAGATTAAGATGAACAGGAGGATGGGTGCGGTCTAAACAAAATGGCCCGCGCATCACACATCGATGCACGGGCCATTTTTTTGTCTGCGAGCGGCAGGTAGCGTCAGCGTCTTATGCCTCGAGGTTTTCCTCGATCCAGTTGACGGCACCCTTGGGATCCTTAGTGAGGTCGATGTACTGTTTGCCCTTGGGCGACAGCAGCGTGATGCCCAGACGGTCGGTGTCGGCCTTCATCTCGTTGTAATAGGTGCGAACCTGCGGAGCCAGAACGATGACGTTGTACTGGTCCATGATGGCGTAGTGGCTGCCGTAGGCACCGGCGTTGGCGGTAATGTCGATGCCCAGCTCGTCGGCGCCTTCCTTAAGCGCGTTGGCGAGCAGTGCAGAGGTGCCGGCGCCAGCGCACAGAACCAGAACCCTCAGATCCTTGCCCTTAAGGGCGGACGGAGCTGCGGAGGCCTCAGTGGCAGAAGCGGTCTCGACAACGGGAGCCTCAACGGCGGGGGCGGCAGCGGTCTTGACGGCCTTGACGGCCTTGGTCTCTTCTTCGGCCAGGGTCTCGGCCTCCTGCTTGCACAGGACGTTGTCGTAGGCCTTGCAGAACGGGTAGTAGATCAAGAAGTCAACGACCAGCAGGACGACAACCAGGACCAGAGAGATCGGCTGGAAGTTGGTGTCGATGAAGGTGCCGATCGGTCCGGGGAGTGCCCACGGCATGGCATAGATAAAGCCGTTCATGCCCAAAAAGTCGATGAAGAACTTACCAATGAGGACGTTGGCCACGGGGGCAAACAGGAACGGGATCAGGAAGTACGGGTTGAGGATGATGGGCGCGGCGAACAGCAGCGGCTCGTTGACGGCGAACATCACGGGTACGACAGAGGCTTTGCCGACGGCCTTGAGCTGCTTGGAGCGCATAAAGAGCAGGAAGATGATCGGGACAATGAACGTGGCGCCGGTGCCGCCGAGCTCGCCGATGTAGTTACCGAAGTTCTCGGTCAGGGCAAGGGCGGGGTGACCGCCGGCCTGCAGCGTGGCGAGGTTGGTGGTGATGTTGCCAAACAGTGCGGCGTTGAGGGCAGGCTTAACGACCGAGGGGCCGTGGATGCCCATGAACCAGAACAGCGGAATCATGAACCAGATGAGGGCGAGACCGGCGTAGGAATCGGCGGCGGCGAACAGCGGGCTTACCAGCGTGGAGATGACGTTGGCAAACGGGACGGCCAAGCAGGTGCGGCAGATAACGTCGATGATGGCGACAAACAGGATGGAGAAGCTGAAGGCGAAGATGTCGCGGAAGTTCTGGGCGATGGCGCCGGGGACTTCTTTGGGCAGCTTGATGGTGATGTCGCGCTTAATGCAGAAGGCATAGATGTTGACCGTGGCAAATGCGGCGACAAAGGAGCTCAGCAGGCCCTTGGTGCCCATGTTGTCGGTAAAGAACACCGAGACATCGGCGCCGTCGATCTTGGCACTCGTCTGGGTAACGGCCAAGATGAGCATAGCGCACATGGCGGCGACCATGGTGCTCGTGGCGTTGATGGCCTTGCCGGCAGGCATACGGCGGTTCTTGGAGCCGGTCAGCGCGCTTGCGGTGGTGCCGGCGACCATGATGCCCACGACGCCCATCGTGAAGTTGTAAACCTTGTTGCAGAAGTTCACGACGTCGACGTTCCACCAGTCGGGCAGCGTAAAGCCGCCGACCGTGGCGACAACGCCCGGCAGGGTCGAAATAAGCAGGAAGACAGAAGAAGACAGGATGATGGGCATTGCTGCCAAAAAGCCGTCTTTAATGGCCTGAAGGTAGATGTTCTTAGAGACCTTGTCGAAGTACGGCTGGCCTTTCTCCAAGAACTTAACGATCGATTCCATAGTTCACGCTCCTCTTTGCATGAAATCTTAATGGCATGGACGTTGAAAACCTATATGGTCTCCCGCTTGCTAAAAGCCCGGGTGCAGGCGGGGTCGGTCCCAGGGGGAGAGAGGGGAGCGGCTGGGTTTGTATCGCATAGGGCCGCTCCCTTCTCGGGGGAAAGCGAGGCGATGCGCTACTGCGCGTCTGCCATAGTGTCGGCGAGCTCCTTGTACCAGAGTGCCGACTGCTTGATGTAGCGTTTTTGCGTGTCGAAGTTGATGTAGAACAGGCCGTAGCGCTTGTTATAGCCATTGGCCCACGAGAACTGGTCCTGCAGGCTCCAGATAAAGTAGCCCTGGACGTCGACGCCCTCGGCGCGCGCCTGGAGCACCTTCTCCATGTGCTGGTCGACAAAGTCGATGCGCTCGGGATCGGCGACGATGCCGTTTGCGTCGGGCTCGGGGTCCTTGTGGCCCAGGCCGTTTTCGGTGATATAGATGACGGGGAGGTTGGGATAGGTGGCGCTGATGTGCTTGAGCGTGTCGTAGAGGCCTTGCGGGTAGATGAGCCAATCCCAGTCGGTGGTGGGGATACCCGGCATATCGACCTGCTGCCCGACGCCCTTAAACTTAAAGCACGAGGTGCCCTTGTCGCCGGTGCCGTTAAAGCTGTTGGTGGACTCGCCATCGTAGGCGGCGATAAACGCCGACTGATAGTAGTTGAGGCCGAACATATCGTTGCGGGGCGCCGCCTTGGCGAGCTCCTCCATGTCGCTGTCCTCAACCGTAAGTGTGGCGTTGTTGGCGCGCAGAATCTCGTTGATGAGTGAGAGGGTGCGCGCGGAGTAGTGGCCCAGGAAGGCGCCGTCCATGATGAAGTCGGTGTAGAAGGCGTTGTACAGGTCGGCGGCGTGCTGGTCGGCGGGCGAGTCGGTGGCAGGATATGCCGGCGTCAGGACGTTGACCATGCCAATGCGGCCGCCCAGGTGCTCGGTCTCGTCAAGATCCTTATACAGGTTGACGGCGCGGGCGTGGGCAACGAGCTCGTTGTGCTGGCTCTGGATGCCGCTCGTCACATCAAAGTGATGGTTGGGCGGGAAGTTGCCTTGGATGTATTGGGAGTGCGAGAGGCTGATGAGCTCGTTGATGGTGAACCAATTCTTGACCTCGCGGAACTCGCGGAAGCAGAACTCGGCATAGCGCACATAGGCGTCGACGGTCTTGCGGTTGAGCCAGTCGCCCTGGTTGAACAGGGCGGCGGGGGAGTCAAAGTGATGCAGGGACACATAGGGCTCGACGCCATACTTTTTGCAGCAGGCGAACAACTCGTGGTAGTGCTTAACGCCCTCGGCGAGGGGCTCGGCATCGTCGCCGTTGGGGAAGATGCGGGTCCAGGCGATGGACACACGGATGGCGTTGAGTCCATGCTCGGCAGAAAGGCGGATATCCTCCTCGTAACGGTTGTAGAAATCACTGGCCGGGTCGGGCAAAAAGCGACCCTGGGCGACAAGGTAATCGTCCCACATGGTCTTACCCTTGCCTGCCACCTTCGTGGAACCTTCCGTTTGGTACGCAGCGGTTGCGGCGCCCCAAACAAAGCCCTTCGGCAGCTGCTGTACGCGGTTTAGCAAAGACATATGCATACACCCTCTCGTCTAGCTGTTCGATATTGTGCGTTTGCGCTCAGGAGGCTCCCTGGTTAGCGTTCAGGGGTGAAAAAGCCCGATAAACGCTAACCTAAAATGATTAGAACCAAAATGAGCACGTGAACATTTGACAATGAGCACGTTAACATCCGGTTGGGATGTATAGAAACAAAACAACTTCAAACAGCCGCGAACGGTTGTATTTGTTCGGTAAGCGGTTTTGATTGACAGAAGTTTTCATGTTGTGGTATATGGCTCAGGTATTATGAGCACGTTATCAATGTATGTACGATGCGCCATGGGCGCGGGGAATAGTTGGGAAGCAGGTTAGCGTGGAAGGCATGGCTCAGCAGACAAGGAATGGTCGTTCGGCGAGCGCGGCAGAGGTTGCGGCGCTCGCTGGCGTGAGCCGCCAGACTGTGTCTCGCGTGGTCAACGGTATGCCCAACGTGACGGAAAAGACGCGCAAGCGTGTGCTGGCCGCCATGGAAGAGCTGGGCTTTCGTCCCAATTTTGCTGGAACGGCGTTGCGCGGCGGGTCGTATCGTTCTATTGGCCTGTGCATGTACAACATCACGCGTGTCGGTAACCTGGCGACGCTCGAGGGTATCATGCAAGCGGCGCGCGAGCACGATTTTGCCGTCACTATGATCGAGATGGGCGGCGACAAGCCCTATGCACTTGCCGATGCCTCGCGCCGCATGGTCGAGCGACCCGTCGACGGCATGATTCTCAACATGAACCGCATGGCTCCCGATTTTGAGGAGTTTGTTCCCCAGCCGGGAGTGCGAACGGTCATCCTGTCCATGTATGCGCATCCGCGCTGCACGACGATCGACTCTGACCAGTATGGTTCGTGCGAGCTGTTGACCAATTATCTGCTGGAACATGGTCACTCGAATATGCGGTTTGTGGCGGGTCCGGAAAACTCGATTTCCTCGCGTTTTCGTGAGGCCGGTTGGCGCGATACGCTGGGTCGTGCTCATATCGATGCCGCTCCGATGCTGCGTGGCGATTGGAGTGCGGACAGTGGGTACGCCATGGGCGAGCGGATTGCGGCCGAGGTGCTTGCCGGCGGGTCGCAGGCGCCGACTGCCGTGCTTGCGGCAAATGACCAGATGGCGCTGGGCGTTATCGCCGCGCTCGAGAACGCGGGCCTGTCCGTGCCCGACGACGTGAGCGTGGTTGGTATCGACGACGCACTCGAGGGACTTGTTCCTCACAATCGGCTGACGACGCTGCGATTTGATTTGCGCGGTGTCGGTAAGCTTGCGTTTGAGGCGGCGATTGGAGAGAACTCGTCTATCGAGGCGATTCATGTGCCGAGTACGCTGGTCGAACGCTCGACTGTTAGGGACATACGGGGTTAGGTCCTACTCAGTTTGTCTCGATTTGTAACAGGTAGACGGTCAAAAGCGGGCTACGTGTTACAGATTTAGATTCTTCGGAAAGAGCAATCCTGTTCGTCTCAATCTGTAACAGCTAGGGCCGAAAATCTCAGCTAGATGTTACAGATCGAGATAAACGGCTTCCGATCTGCACGAAAAGACCGGGGGCGGCGCGCCGTGTGACGTGCCGCCCCCGGCTGAGAAATGGGGACAGGTTATGTGGGCAGGCAACCCCGCTAGTTTTTAGTCCAGACGACGGGTCTGCGCCACGTGCTTGTACCAGTAGGCGCTTGCCTTGGGCGTGCGCTTCTGGGTTTCAAAGTCAACGTAGAAGAAGCCGTAACGCTTGTTGTAACCATTGGTCCAGGAGAACTGATCCTGCAGGCTCCACAGGAAGTAGCCGCCCACGTTGACGCCTACCTCCATGGCCTTGAGCAGCCAACGCAAGTGCTGCTCGATGTAGTCGATGCGCGGCTGGTCGTCCACAAAACCGTCCTTGTAGGGGTCCTTGTAGCCCATGCCGTTCTCGGTGATGAAGATCTGCTTGTAGTTGGGGTAGCGCTGCTTAATGTAGACGAGCAGATCGAACAGGCCCTCGGGATAGATGATCCAGTCCCAGTCGGTGGTGGGGATGCCGGGCTTGTTCACATGCTCGCCAATACCCTTAACGCGCCAGCGGCCGGTGCCCTTCTCGCCCGTACCGTTGTGGTGCAGGTCGTTCTCGCCATCGTAAGCCTTGAGGAAGCGGCACTGGTAGTTGTTAACGCCCAAGTAGTCGTTGTAGAGCGCTGCTTCGCGCATAATCTCGAGGTCCTCGTCCAGGATCTCGATGGTGCCGCCCGAGATGGCGGCCAAGCGGTTGGCGCACTCGAGGGTGTCGGGCGCGTAGTCGCCGCGGAAGGTAGCGTCGAGCAAAAACTGGTTTTGCAGCACGTGCTCGTTGTTGGCGGCTTTGATGTCGGCGGGGTCGTTCTCGTTGAGCGGGTACTTGAACTCCAGCGACTGGATGACGCCGATCTTGCCCTTAAAGCCGCCGTTGTGGAAGGCCAGCACGGCCTTGGCGTGGGCGAGCATCATGTTGTGCTCGCACTGGAAGGCCTCGGCCAGATGCGCCTTGACGCCGCCGGGGAAGGTGCCCTCGATGTAGGTGTTGGAGGCGTCCGCCCAGATCTCGTTAAAGGTGAACCAATAGGTCACCTGGTCGGCGTACTCCTTAAAGCAGAAGGTGGCAAAGTCCACAAAGGCGTCGATGGTCTCGCGGTTGAGGAAATCGCCCTTCTCAAAGAGGGGAAGCGGCGTATCAAAGTGATGCAGCGTGACAAACGGCTCAACGTGGTGCTTGTGGCACTCGGCGAAAAGGTCGTGGTAGAACTGGACACCCTCGGGGTTGATCTCGCCGGTGCCGTTGGGGAAGATGCGGCTCCAGGCAATGGAGAGGCGAATGCCGTTGATGCCGAATTCCTCGCACAGCTCCAGGTCGACGGGGTACTGGTTGTAGAAGTCCGAAGCGGGATCGGGGGAGAAACGGCCTTGGGCTTCCAGAAAGTCGTCCCAGGCAACCTTGCCCTTACCGTGAGTGCGGGTCTCGCCCTCTACCTGGTAGGCAGCAGTGGCGCCGCCAAAGACAAAGTCCTCGGGAAACTGCGCAGGCGGATTGGTGACGCTAGCAGGATTAACGGACATGATGATCCAATCGTCTAAATCGAAGGGCCAACCGGCTGTTGATGGTCGGCTGGCCCTGGGCGTTACTTACTTCGATAGTTGCTCGGAGACGAAGGCGAGAGACTTGTCGCCGTTCTGGGAGAGCTCGATGTACTGCTTGCCACGGCAGGCGACGCACTTGTTGCCCACACGCTCGCAGTCTTTCTGCAGGTCGGCCAGGTAGCTGGCTGCCTGCGGGGCCAGGACGACCAGGTCAAAGTCGGGGAGCATATCCACGTGGTTGCCATAGGCCTCGGCGGCGGTTTCAAGATCGATGCCGCGCTCCTTGGCGGCCTTGGCCAGCGCGTTGGCGAGCAGGCCTGAGGTTCCGCCACCCTGGCAGAGCACGAGCACGCGCTTGCCGTTGAGGTCGCTGGCGGTCGTTGCCTCGGCAGCGGGTGCTGCAGAAGCGGCAGGGGCGTCGGCCTTCACGGCCTCGGCTGCGGCGCCGGCGGCAACGCTCTTGGCATCGGCCTTGCCCTGGAAGGCGTCGTTGAGCTTGGCGGCCTTCTCGGCGTTCTTGGCGGTGAGCTCCTCCTGGGAGATCTCGGCCTCCTCGGCGCACTTCTGGGCGTCATAGGCACGGAAGAACGGGTAGTACAGGACGAAGTCGACGACCAGGATGAGGGCGAGCATCACAAAGGCGAGCGGCTGGAAGCCCAAGCCCATGATGGTGCCGATGGGGCCGGGAACGGTCCAGGGCAGGGTGTACATAAAGCCGTTCATGCCCAAGAAGTCGATAAAGATCTTGAGGATCCAGATGTTGGCGATCGGGGCAAAGACAAACGGGACAAAGAAGACGGGGTTGAGCACGATGGGCGCGGCGAACAGCAGCGGCTCGTTGACAGCAAAGCAGACCGGGACGATGGCGGCCTTGCCGACGGCGCGCATTTCCTGAGACTTGGCCAGGAAGCAGAACATAAAGACCAGGACGAGCGTGGCACCGGTGCCGCCCATGCAGACGACGAAGTACTGGGCACCCTGGGTCAGGACAGCGGAAGCGTGCTGGCCGGCCTGGAACGCAGCCAGGTTGTCGGTCATGTTGGCAACGAGAGCGGCGGCGATGGCGGGCTCGACGATCGAGGGGCCGTGGACGCCGACGAACCAGAAGAGGCTCATGGCGCCGTAGATCACAGCGAGGCCAATGTAGCCGTCGGCAGCGGTGAACAGGGGCTGGAACACTTGGATGACGCCCTGGGCAAAGCAGAAGCCAAAGGCAGCGCGGAAGACGATGTCAAAGACCCAAAAGACGGTGATGCAGACGGAGAAGGGGATGATGTCCTTAAAGGTCTGCGAGATGTTGGGCGGAACCTGCTCGGGCATCTTGACGGTGATGTTGCGCTTGATGAAGAACTTATAGATGATGCCGGTCACAAACGCGGCGATGAAGGCGGTCAGCAGGCCTTTGGAACCAAGGTAGGTGGTGTTGAAGCCGCTGGCGGCGTCCGTGGCGATCGTATCGCTCGAAAGGAGCAGGAAGCCGATGATGGCTGCGCACATGCACGAGATGAAGTTGATCTGGTTGTTCTTGGGCAGGTCGCGGTTCTGAGCGTCGGCGAAGTGCTTGGCGGTGGTGGCGGCGCAGGCGATGGCCAGGATGCCCATGGAGTAGTTGTAGCACTTCCACAGGGCGTTGTTGATGTCATCGGGCCAATAGAAACCCCAGATGTTGGGGACCGAGGCTACCAGGCAGAAGATGGACGAGAAGATGATGATGGGGATGACGGAGATAAAGCCGTCGCGGATCGCCTTGAGGTACTTGTTGCGGGCGATCGCGTTGAAAAAGGGCTGGCCCTTTTCGATGATGGCGATGAGTTGCTCCATGCAATGCTCCTAAGAGTCGGTGGGTTAGCAACGATGGTAGCTTTTGGCGTTCGGTTGCCAAAATGTTGACGTTGCCATTTTGCGGCACAAAAAAAGACGCGAATCGGGGGTTCCTGTGCCTGCGAACCGTCGATTCCTTACGCGTAAACGTTTGAGCCGCCCGGTGGCTCTGTGTTTGCACAATGGCAACGTTAACATTTGGTCGACAAAAGCCGTTCGGGGAAGCGGGATTGTCGGTGAACGGTAGGTTTTGGGTGGTGAGCGTATGGCGGGAGAGGCGTTGGATATACTTGAAGGCGTTAAAAATGACTGCGTAGGGTGCCACCAATGGCATCGTCGACATAGAAAGATCGACCTATGGCCGCTGTTAAAAAATCGGTTTCCGTTAAGGATGTGGCGCGTCTCGCGGGCGTCTCGGAGCAGACGGTCTCGCGCACCGTGCACGATTCGCCCAGCGTGCGCCCCGAGACCAAGGAGCGCGTGCGTGCCGCCATGCGCGAGCTGGGGTATCGCCCCAATTTTGCCGGTCGATCGCTGCGCCGCGGCAAGTTTAAGACCGTCGGCGTCGCCATGTTCAACATTACCGGCACCGGCAATCTCGACCGTATGGAGGGCTTTGCCGCCGCCGCCGACAAACACGGCTATGCCATCACCCTCACTAAAGTAGATGGACACCCCTATACCCTCGAGAGCGCATCGTCGCGTATGAGCGCACTGCCGGTGGACGGTATGGTCGTGATCATGAACCGCATGCCGGCGGACTTTGGCACCTTCGAGCCGCTGCCCGGTATGCAGACGGTGCTCGTTACGATGTTGGAGCACCCGCTCTGTTCGACGGTCGATAACGACCAGTTCGATTGCTCGCGCCAGGTGGTCGAGTACTTGCTGGAGCAGGGGCACAAGACCGTGCACTTTATCTCGTGTCCCGAGCGCTCGCTTTCGGGCATGCAACGCGAGGAGGGCTGGCGTGAGACATTGCGCGCGCATGGTATTGAGCCGCCGCGGCTCGTCCGTGGCGATTGGACGGCACAGAGCGGATATGCCGCCGGCCAGGTGCTTGCGGACGATCCGAACTGCACAGCCATTTATGCTTCCAACGATGCCATGGCCTACGGCTGCATTCGCGGGCTCGAGTCGCGCGGGAAGCGCGTGCCCCAGGACGTGAGCGTGGTGGGTGTTGACGATAGTTTGGGCGATATCGTTCCCGATCGTCGCCTGACTACGGTGCGCTTTGACAACAAGCGCGTCGGCATGTGGGCGGTCGACAAGATCGCCGGCGCCGAGGGGGGTGCGTTTGGCGTGGAGCACATGCTGATCCCCGGTGTGCTCGTAGAGGGCGATACGGCGCGCGATTTGCGTTAGGGTGCGGTCCTGTTTGGGTTGCCGCTAACTGTGTTCGATATTGTTCAGATTGGTTTAAAAACCGTTCACGGGCGAAAATTGACCGTTCATAGCTCGAAATTACGTTTTGCGCTGTTTTTTTTGTTTGAATGATAATGTTTCTGCCATACAGAACGCAGCGCGTATGCCCGGACGCGATGCTCTCCATTGGTTCATATGTGAAAGGAACGCAATATGGCAACCAAAGAAGAAATCTCGATGGTTGGATTCGAGATTGTCGCATACGCAGGTGACGCCCAGACCGATCTGCTTGCAGCACTCGATGCTGCTCGCGAGGGTGATTTTGAGAAGGCCGAACAGCTGCACAAGGATGCCAGCGATGCACTTATCGGCGCCCACGATACGCAGACCAAGCTGCTTTCGCAGGAGGCCGGCGGCGGCGAGATGGAGATGACCTTCATTATGGCTCACGCTCAGGATACTCTCATGACCACCATGATCCTGGAGAAGCAGACCCGCTTTACCATCGATGCCTATAAGCGCATCGCCGCACTCGAGGCTAAGCTCGCCTAACGAGCTCTCACAACCAAGTCCCCTTCCAAAAGCTCTGCCGCTACCCGCGGCAGGGCTTTTCTGTATCCCTTCTGTCTTGGTTGCGGTGAAATTGGGCTCGACAGGCTAAGATGACCCGCTTTCCTCCGTCTTCCGAGGGGCGGTTGGCAACGCTCGCCACGAAAACGGCCCATCTACTACGTTTAACCCGATACCCCCGACCACACCCGCGTTTCATGAAAAACTGCAGGCGTTCTACCTGCGGTTTTGTTTTTGCTCCATGTGGCATGGCCGGGGATGGGCAGTTAAACGTAGTAGATGGGCCCATTTCGTGGCGGGCAGATCATGCGGCGGCCCGTTGCGCCTCCTGTCGTTCGGTTTTTCGCTGGGTGGGTATACTTCCTTTCGCATTAAACGCCGGACTGAGGGGGTATCCAAATGCCGGATAACGGGTCAATACAAAAAAGAGACGCGCACGAGATGGCTCATGGGCGTCCTGTCCAGATAACCGAGCACACGACGGTAACCGAGCTGCAGCCCAGCTTGTCCGATGTCGTGTGCGCAAACAAAAAGCTACAGATCGGCTTGATTATCGCGCTCGTGGTGCTGGCGCTCCTTTCGGGCTTTGTCGCGCGCCCGCATTTTGCCGATACCAAGACTTGGGACTCCACCATCGAGGTCATCGATCAAAAGAAAGGTAACGTACTGGCGCTCACGACCTCGTGCGTGGCGCTGTCTGCGGGCATTACCGCGCTGCCTGGTGATACGGGAACGCCGGTCGCCGAGCAGCTCGCGCAGCTTTCGGGTAACCTGGGCATCGTGCTCGCCGTGCTCTACCTCGAGAAATATTTGCTCACGATTTTGTGGTCGGTTGGCTTGGGCATCTTAATCCCGTTTGCGTTGGTGCTCTTTGCGGTGTCGCTTGGCGTTCATGGGCGCTGGAGCACGAGCGCTGTCCTGCGCCGTGTGGCGACGCGCGTGCTGGTGGTTGCCGTGATCGGCATGGCGCTTGTGCCCGCGAGCGTATGGGTATCGCAAAAGGTCGATGAGACGTATCAGGTGAGTATCGAGCAGACAGAGCAAAAGGCGACTGAAGCGAGCAAGACGAGCTCCACAAAGAGCGAGAAGAAGTCCGAGACCACGGAAAACAAGAATGTGCTTGAGCAGCTGACCGATGGGGCATCGAGTCTACTCACATCGGTGACCGACAGTGCCAAGTCGATGACCGATGAGGTGGTGCAGCAGGTGACCGATCTGATCGAAGGTGTCATCGTGATGATCGTGACCTCGTGCGTGATTCCACTGTTGGTGCTCGCGGCGTTTCTGTGGCTGGGCCACACCCTGCTGGGGATTGATATCTCCGGTCCCGCGAACTATCTGACGGGCCGTTTTCTGAGGGCTCCGTCCAAACATGCCAAGAAGAGCGGACAGTCTGAGTAGGCGCAAAGCGATCCTTGGAAGATCAACCGTAAGAAGGGCGGCCGAGACGCGTTCTCGGCCGCCCTTTTGTTTGTTGAACACATGGTCGCTACGTCCGCGCCAGACCCAAACGGTCAGCAATCATCCGTGAATGGTATTTGTTCAAAAAAGAACAAAGATAAACAAATAGTTGTTGCAGTTAATGTTCGAATGTGTTCAAATAAACATGAACAGTGAAGAACCGCACATTCAGATGCCCGGACCTGAATGCGATTCAACACTTCCAAACAGAAACTACGCACCTGCGTATCTCTCAAGGAGGATGTCATGAGGGTTGTAATCGCTTCCGATGCCGACGGTATGTCGATGAAGGAGTCCATCAAGGAGATGCTCATCGCCGACGGTCACGAGGTCGTCGACTATTCCGAGACCCCTGCCGCGGACTTTGTCGATTCCGCGACCGCCGTTGCCAAGGACCTGCTGGAGCACAAGGATTCCCAGGGCTTCGCATTCGATAAGTACGGCGTCGGCTCCTATATGGCCGCCGTCAAGATCAAGGGCATGGTCGTCGCCAACATTTCCGACGAGCGTTCCGCTTACATGACCCGCGAGCACAACGGCTCGCGCATGGTCACCATGGGCCCGGGCGTTGTGGGCACCGAGGTCGCCAAGAAGATCGCCCGCGAGTTCCTGCGCGCCCAGTACGCCGGCGGTCGTCACCAGATCCGTGTCGACATGCTCAACAAGATGGCCTAACGAGAGCCACCGAGAACTCGAACTTCTACCTCAACTTGTGAATTCAGACGAAAGGACGTTCTGATGAAGAAGACCATCGCAATCGGTTGCGACCATATCGTTACGGACGAGAAGATCTATCTGGCCGACCGCCTGGAGCAGGCTGGCTACAAGGTGCTCGACTGCGGCACCTACAGCCACACCCGTACGCACTATCCCATCTACGGCAAGGCCGTGGGCGAGGCCGTTGCCAGCGGCAAGGCCGACTTTGGCGTGGCCCTGTGCGGCACCGGCATTGGCATCACCAACGCCGTCAACAAGGTTCCCGGCGCCCGCTGCGCGCTGGTCCGCGACATGACCTCTGCCCTGTATGCCCGTCGCGAGCTCAACGCCAACATCGTGGGCTTTGGCGGCAAGATCACCGGCGAATTCCTGATGGCCGACATCATGCTTGCCTTCCTGGAGGAGCCCTACGAGAAGACCCCCGAGCACGATGCCCTGATCGCCAAGATCGACGCCTGCAACAAGGCCGACGCCGAGGCTCAGGCCGACCCGCACTTCTTTGACGAGTTCCTCGAGAAGTGGGATCGTGGCGAATACCATGACTAGCGGGTATCCGGCGTAATTTACTAGTCCGTTGACGGCTCGCGTTTCTGTGAGGGGGCGCGGGCCGGTTTTCTATCAGCCCTATTCACTCGGCGGGCTGGCGTAAGAAAGGGAAGGCTCCTATGGAGTTTGTTCTTGATAACGGTTCTATTCGTGTGGCACTGAGCACGGCTGGAGGATCGTTCACTTCGATTAAAGCCAATGGTCGCGAGTACCTGTGGCAGGGCGATCCTTCGGTCTGGTCGGGCCAGGCACCCATTTGCTTTCCGATTTGCGGCGGCCTTCGTGATGGCCGCGCGATGACCATGGGCGGCCGCGAGGTCAAGCTTGCCCGCCACGGCTTTGCCCGCAAGCAGGAGTGGAAGCTCGAGGAGCAGGGCGACAACATGGTTGCGCTGAGCCTGAGCTCTGCCGACCATGCCGAGTTGCTCGAGCAGTACCCGTATCCGTTTAAGATCGTTGCTCGTTACACGATCGATTCGGAAAAGGTGGCCGTGTCGTACGAGGTGACCAATGAGGGCACCGAGGACATGCCGTTCTTTGTGGGCGGTCACCCCGGCTTTAAGTGCCCGCTCGACGAGGGCGAGTCCTATGACGACTATGAGCTTCGTTTTGAGCAGCGTGAGGCCTCCGAGCTCTGTACTGCCGTTCCCTCGACGGGCCTGATTGATGTTGAGCATCGCAGCAAGAACCCCATGATCGGCCAGAACCTGCCGCTGACCCACGAACTCTTTGACTTTGCCGAGACCATCTTCGACGTGCTCGAGAGCCGCGTGGTTACGCTGACCAAGAAAACCGAGGACAAGGGCGTGCGCCTAACGTTCCCCGATATGCCGTACCTGATTGTGTGGAGCAAGCCCGAGGGCGACTTTGTGGCCGTGGAACCGTGGGGCGGCCTGTCCACCTGCTCCGACGAGGATGATATCCTCGAGCACAAGCGTGGCTGCCTGGTTGCCAAGCCGGGGGAGACCGTCACCCGCGGTTTTGAGATCGAGATCCTTTAAAGAGCTATCGTATGTTTGGGGTCGCACACGTCGTGCCCCGGAAACAGGAGTTCAACATGATTCTGACCGTTACCATGAACCCGTCGATCGATACGCGCTATCAACTCGACAAGCTGATCATCGACGACGTGAACCGCGTGACGCCCGAAAAGACCGCTGGCGGCAAGGGTCTCAACGTGAGCCGTGTGCTGCTGCAGCTGGGCGACGATGTGCTCGCGACCGGCCTGCTCGGCGGCCACATGGGCGCCTATATGGCCGAGCTTATGGATGCCGACGGCGTCAAGAACGACTTTGTGCCCATCGCCGGTGAGACGCGCATTTGCCTGAATATTCTGCACGAGGGTAATCAGACCGAGCTGCTGGAGAGCGGCCCGCAGATCGCCCCGGCCGAGCTCGAGGCCTTTACGGCCAAGTTCGCCGAGCTTGCGGCGAAGGCGGACGTTGTGACGCTTTCGGGCTCGCTGCCGCGTGGCGTCGATGCCGGCTACTATGCCGAGCTCGTCAAGATCGCCGAGGAGGCGGGCGCCAAGGTGCTGCTCGACACCTCGGGTGCATCGCTGGAGGCCGCGCTGGAGTCCGACGCTAAGCCTGAGCTCGTAAAGCCCAACCTGACCGAGATTAACGGCCTGCTGGGTACGTCCTTTACGACCGATGATGTCGATGCCCTGCGCGAGGCGCTTGCCGCCGATGGCCGCTTTGCCGGTATCCCCTGGGTTGTCGTTTCGATGGGTGCTGCCGGTTCGGTGGGCTTCCATGAGGGTCGCGCGTTCCGTGCCAAGACGCCCGCGATTGCGGCTGTGAACGCGACGGGTTCCGGCGACTCGACCATCGCTGGCTTTGCGCATGCCATTGCTGCTGGTGCCGACGATGTCACGGTGCTCAAGACCGCCAATACCTGCGGCAAGCTCAACGCCATGGATCCCAAGACCGGCCACCTGGTCATGGACCGCTGGGACGAGATCTACAACAGCGTTGAGGTCGTAGAGTTGTAGCGGTTGTGACTCCTAATAGAATGAGCGTGGATAATCTCCCGTTTTTGGTGCCCATACGAGCTTAAAGAGGGAGATTTTCCACGCTCGAGTCATTAGTCATTGGGGATGCTCTTTAATGACTGGTCGTTTAAGAGCGTCCCCAATGACTACACTCAAAAACGGCGCCCGTCGGCGATGTTGCCGGCGGGCGCCGTTGTCGTGTGGGCGGTTATGTTGTGGCCGCTGATGAGGCTCGAACTCGTATGCTACAGCGAGTCGATGAAGCGCTGTTGGGCGGCGCGGCCGGCTTCGTCCCACTTAAAGACGCCGGCGTTGTCGAGTACGTGGCCAAACACCACGCCGACCTCCTCGTGCAGGATATCGATGGCGTTGTCGGCCGTAAGCTCGTCGGCGCGGCGGGCAAAAACGTCCTCGGCCCATGCGGCATGGCTGCGGCAAAGGTCGTCGCCCTCGAGCGCACCGGCGAGATCGTAGCTGGCATCGGCCTTGGCCGCCAGCAGGTGCTCGCGGACAGCGCCGAGCTCGGGAACCAAGCGCGGCGGCAAAATCGCCAGGCCCATGACCTCGATCAGGCCGATGTTCTCCTTCTTAATGTGGTGATACTCGGCATGCGGGTGGAAAACGCCCAGCGGATGCTCGTCGGTCGTGATGTTGCAGCGAAGCGCCAGGTAGGCCTCGTAGATTTCGCCGCCGGCGTTGCCGCGGGAGTCTACGCGGCGAATGACGGGCGTCACGGTATTGTGCGCCACGCCATCGGCTGTGTGCGCGATGACGCCAACAGACTCATCGCTCCACTCGCGCCAGGCGAGGATAATCTTCTCGGCGGCATCGAGCAGCTGAGCGCGGTCATGCGAGCGCAGGCGCAGCACCGAGAGCGGCCACTGCAGCACGCTACCGCTGACCTGGCCAAAACCGGGCACGCTAAACTGCGAGACCTCGGCGGCGTGCATCATGGGGAACTCGTGTGCGCCGCCCTGGAAGTGGTCGTGCGACAAGATCGAGCCGCCCACGATGGGCAGGTCGGCGTTGGAGCCGATGAAGTAATGCGGGAACAGGTCCACAAAGTCGAGCAGGCAGGTCAGGCCCTTGCGGTCGACGTGCATCGGACGATGCTCGGAGCTCATGGCAATGCAGTGCTCGTTAAAGTACGCGTACGGGCTGTACTGGAAGCCCCAGCGCTCGCCGTCGAGCTGGATGGGGATAACGCGCAGATTCTGGCGGGCGGGGTGAGCTCCGCCGTCGGCTGCGGCGGAGCGTCCGGGATAGCCCTCGTTTTCGATGCAGAGCTGGCAGGCGGGATACTTCTCGTCCGTGTTCTTAGCTGCACCTGCCGCGGCGATATCGCGCGGGTCCTTCTCGGGCTTGGACAGGTTGATGGTGATCTCAAGATCGCCCCAGTTGGTGGGGGTGCTCCATTTGATGTTGCGCGCGATGGCGGCACGGCGCACGTAGCCGGCGTCGCAGCACAGGCCGTAGAACCAGTCGGTCGCGGCACGGGGCTCGTTGACGCCCATACGCCCATTGAATTCCTCGTTTACAACCGAAGGCCTCGGCATGAGCGCGCCCATGATGCGCATGGCGATGCGATCGCGGCCCGACGCCGTGTCCTCGGCAGCACCGTTGGCAACGGCAGTCTCGGCAAGCGCGGCAAGCGTGCCTTCAAGGTCAAAGTCGGGCAGGGTATCGGGGTGCAAGAGCGAGAGTTTCTCAACCTGGAGCGCCCAGGCCATATCGAGCGCCGGGCCCGTAGCGCCGATGCACTCCAAAATGGTGTTGTATGCCCAGATGCGATCGTCCTGTCCGATCATCGATCGGTGGATGGCATATTCGATGAGGCCCTGCGCGGCCTCGCGCACATCAGTCATTACAGCCATGCCGCGTAAGCCCCCTTGTCAGAAATCGCGTAGTGGCGGGCAGAGCCCTCGCCAAGCCAGCCGTTCATCTTGGCAATGAAGGTGTCGACCAGCTCGAGCGGCACGAAGGCCTGGATGGTACCGCCAAAGCCGCCGCCGTGGATACGAACGGCGCCACGGCCGTCGAGCACATGCTCGGCAAGAGCAAGCGCGTACATGGAAGGCTGCTCGGCACCCAGTTTGGCAACAACATTCTGCAGGTACATGGCGGAGCTGGCGCCGGACTCACGCGTCAGGACCAGGAACTGGTCAATGTCGCCGGCGTTCAGGGCCGCCCAGCGCTTATCGACCAGGCCGTTCTCGTACCAGTAATGAACGGCGCGCAGGCAGGCGCGGTCGCCCAGCTTGGCGCGCAGCTCAGGGAGCTTGGCGTCAAAGTCGGCGACGTCGACCTCGCACAGGCGCGCCTTGCCAAACTCGGCGGCGACGTCCTGCATCTCGCGCGGAACGGCGGCGTAGTCGTCAGTGGCGGCTACGTGGTCGGCACCGACCTTAACGAGCACGAGCGCATAGCCGTGATCCTCAAAGTTGAGCTCGAGCTTCTGGGTCTTAGGCTGAGCCTGATCCTCAAAGTTCATGTAGGCAAGGCCGCCCAGGCACACGGCGGCTTGGTCCATCAGACCGCAGGGCTTGCCGTAGTAGTTGTTCTCGGTGCGCTGGCTCATCTGCGCAAGCGCGACGGGCTCAATGGCGGGCGCGCCCCAGAGCGTCTCCATGGCACGGCCGTACGCGGCCTCGACGGCAGCAGAGCTGGAAAGGCCGCCGCCCGAGGGGACGGAGCAGGTGAAGGCGAAGTCGAAGCCCTTGGGCTCAACACCAAGCGCTGCGACCTCATGGGCCATACCGCGCACGAGGCTTGCGGACGTGCCCTTCTCGGACTCCTGAATGTCTACCGTGTCTAGCGTGATCTCAAACGTAGGATAGCCCTCGTCGGCGACGCGAATCTTGTTGGAATCGGTTGCCACGGCGATGCCGTCAACGGCGACATCGAGCGAGCCGGCGATAACGTGACCGCCCTCGTGATCGGTGTGATTGCCGCTGATCTCGGAGCGGCCGGGCGCGTGCACGTAGAGCACCTGGCGGTCGCCGATGGGGCCAAACTCCTCCTCAAACAGCTTGGTGAGCGTGGCGAGCGTCTTTTCGTCCGGGGCGGTCATGAGGGTCCTTTCCTTGGCGCGAACAGGTGAGTTTTGCGTCGTTATGAGTACGTTAACAATTTGAAGCGGTGTGAACTCAGCATCCACGATACCGCACGTTATGGGCTATGTTAACGTACTCATAACACATCGCTTGTCACTTTTTGAGAATCTGGTAATCGGTAGAAATACAGCCGTGAACGGTACTGCCGTATGGACTTATAAAGCAGAAGAGATGCAGATAGAAAAAGTAGAGTACGTTAACATGCGTCCGACGATAGCGGGCCTCGGCGCGGGGTGTATTTCTGCCCGGGCCGGCATTCACGCTATTCAGATCTCGCAAGGGTGAAGGTGATCCAGTGGCAAGGCGCCCGTCCAACGATACAGATACGCGTCCGGTCTCCATGGCCGACGTCGCCCGCGCTGCTGGCGTTTCGCAGCAGACGGTTTCGCGCGTCGCCAACGGCTTGCCTAACGTCAACGAGCAGACGCGCCAGCGCGTGCAAGCCGCTATGCAAGAGCTGGGCTTTCGTCCGAGTTATGCCGGTCGTTCGCTGCGCGACGGCCGTTACCATTCGGTCGGCCTGTGCGTCAACGATGTCACCAAATTTGGCAACCTCTCAATGATTGACGGCATCGCCAGCGCTGCTCGCGAGCATAATTGCGCTATCACGCTGGTCGAGATGTCCAAGACCGAGGAGTTTTCGCTTGCCGAGGCCACGCGTCGTATGGCCGCATTGCCGGTGGACGGCATCATCATCGGCATGAGTCGCATGGCGCCCGATTTTGAGACGTTTGATCCACTGCCGGGCATTGGCACGGTCATCGTTACCATGTACGCGCATCCGCGCGTGACCACGGTCGATTCCGACCATTACGGCTGCTCGCTATTGCTTATGGATCATCTGTTTGAGCTGGGACACGAGCAGATTCGCTTTATCGGCGGCCCGTCTTTTTCGGTCGACGAACAGTTTCGTCGCGCCGGCTGGCAGGATGCGCTCGAGCGTAGGCACATTAAGCCGCAGGCGCCGCTCGAGGGCGACTGGTCTGCCAACAGCGGTTACGAAGCCGGCAGATATCTGGCCGAGCACGACCGAACCATGACGGCGATCTATGCGGCAAACGACCAGATGGCAAATGGCGCGATTGCCGCGCTGCGTGATAGCGGTCTGCGCGTGCCCGAGGACGTGAGCGTGGTGGGCGTCGACGATTCACTCGATGATTTTGTGGCACACAACGAGCTCACGACCGTGCGATTCGATCTACATCAGCGCGGACGCGAGGTATTCGAGCATGCGGTTCCCGAGGCGGGTACGGCGGGCAAAACTGTTGCCATTCGTATTCCCGGTCAGCTCATCGTTCGACATAGTACGGCGGCACCGCGCGCATAGTTTTCGCAGGTCAACGGTGATATGTTGAACATCAATAACAATCGGTAAGGATGTCGGTAGATAGCTGTTGGGATGTAGCCGAGTGCTATGATAGACGGGCTCTTTTGTCTATTTAGGAGGCTTTGCCTGATGGAGATCACCAAGGATATCCGCTACGTTGGCGTCGACGATCACGACATTGACCTGTTCGAGGGCCAGTACGATGTGTCCGAGAACGGTATGGCATACAACAGCTACGTTATCTTGGGCGAAAAGATTGCTGTCGCCGATTCGGTCGACGGCGGTTTTGTCGACGAGTGGCTCGGTAACATCGAAGCCGTGCTCGACGGTCGCACGCCCGATTACCTGGTCGTTCACCATATGGAGCCCGATCACTCCGCTGGCATCGCCGCCTTTATGGAGCGCTATCCCCAGGCCCAGATCGTGGCCAGCATGGGCGCCTTCCGCATGATGACCAACTACTTTGGTACCGACTACCCCGAGCGCAAGATGGTCGTCAAAGAGGGCGACGTGCTCGACCTGGGTGGCCACAGCCTAACGTTTGTCGGCGCCCCCAACGTGCACTGGCCCGAGGTGCTGTTCTCCTACGAGTCCACCGATAAGGTGCTCTTTAGCGCCGACGGTTTTGGCAAGTTTGGCGCCAACGACATCGAAGATCCCGAAGGCTGGGCCTGCGAGGCGCGTCGTTACTACTTTGGTATCGTGGGCAAGTTCGGTAAGTTCGTGCAGGCTGTGCTCAAGAAGGCCGCCGATCTGGACATCCAGATTATCTGCCCGCTTCATGGCCCCGTGCTGACCGAGAACCTGGGCTACTACCTCGACACCTACAACACCTGGTCGAGCTATCAGCCCGAGGACGAGGGCATCACCATTGCCTACGCGAGCGTCTACGGCCACCTGAAGGCTGCCGTCGAGGAGCTTGCATCTGCGCTCGAGGTTCGCGGCCAGAAGGTTTCCGTCTTTGACCTGGCACGCGACGACATGGCCGAGGCCGTTGAGGATGCGTTCCGCTACGACCGTCTGGTGCTCGCTTCCATCACCTATCAGGGCGAGATCTTCCCGTTCATGAGCACCTTTATCCACACGCTTGCCGAGCACGCCTATCAGAACCGCACCGTGGCGCTCGTCGAGGCCGGTTCTTGGGCACCTGTCGCCGCTAAGGTTATGACCAAGGAGCTCGAGGGCATGAAAGACATCACGCTGACGCAGAACAAAGTGACCGTCCTGGGTTCGCTCAACGACGCATCGCGCGCCCAGATCGAGGCCCTCGCTGACGAGCTTTCCAAGTAGCGACACGTTCACGTTTGACGCTCAAACCACCACAAAGGGGACAGGCACCTTTGTGGTGGTTTTTGTTTAAGCGCCGGCGATGAGGAGATTTGGGCGGGCGTTGTCGACGATCTCGGCGATTGAGGTGGCGACGGCGTGATCGGGGTCGCTGTCCATCACGATGGAGTCGACGTCGGCCAGCTCGGCAAAGCGGTACATGCCACGTCCGTTGACCTTACTGGCGTCCATGAGGGCAACGCCTTGACGGGCGGCGGAGATCATGGCTGTTTTGGTCTCGGCCATCTGCGGAAAGTCGGTCGTAAAGCCGCAGCCGGGAACAAAAGCGCCGGGGCACATGACGGCAAGGTCGGCATGGACCATTTGGAGCGCCTGCATGGTGAGCGGTCCGTACAGATAGCGATGACCTTTGCGCAGTGCCCCGCCCAGCATGACGACATCGACCGAGGGCATGCTCTCGTCGATATAATCGGCGATGGTGATGTCGGCCGTGATGACGGTGATGCCGTCGCGCTGGTCGAGCAGGCGGACAAATTCGAGCGCGGTGGTGCCCGAGTCGACAAGCAAGGTGTCGCCGTCGCTGACGAGTTCGATGGCGCTTTGCGCGATGGCCTGCTTGGCGGCGACATTGACGTTGATACGGCGATCCTGGGTGGATACGGTCAGTCGCTTCTGGAGCGACACGGCGCCACCATGCGTGCGGCGCAGCTTGCCGGACTCGGCGAGCGCGTCTAGGTCGGCGCGGGCGGTAACGGAGGACACGCCAAAGGTCTGGGCGATTTCTGCTACCTGCACCGAGGCGTTATGTTCGAGCATTTCCATAATGGCGGAACGACGCTCATCGGCGAAAGCTCGGGTTGTTGCATGGGCCATAGCTGCTCCATCATCGTCTGAAATTTGCAGGAATTGTGTTGAGTCTATTTTCGTTCATTTTCTTTTTAAGTAAGAAAACGCCTTTCGATTACTTACTTTTTCTATAAAAGAAAGATGATCAAGGCTCAAAACTCAATTTCGAACACGCGCGCTCGGGTTCGACCCCTTCCGTTTACTTTTCAAAAACGACTGTATTGACCTGCATGGGCTCAATATCTCGCACATGCATACCCGCTGAATTTCATACAATAAGCGCAGCAAAACGCAAGGTAAAACGCCTTGCGGACACGTACGCCCGATGTCCAGATACGGGCGAGGGAGAGGAGCAAACGCTCATGGCACTTGTTACCACCGAAAAGATGCTCAAGGACGCTCAGGCCGGCCACTACGCCGTCGGCGCGTTCAACGTCGAGAACCTCGAGTTTGTTATGGCCGTTCTGGCCGCTGCCGAGGAGACCAAGTCCCCCGTCATCATGCAGACCACCCCGGGCACCATCAAGACCGCTGGCCTGGATTACTTCTATGGCATGGTCAAGGCTGCCGCCGAGCGCGCTTCCGTGCCCGTTGCCCTGCACCTCGATCACGGCGATGGCTATGATCGCTGCATGCAGGCTTTCCGCACGGGCTACACCTCCGTCATGATCGACGGTTCGCACGAGTCCTTCGAGGACAACATCGCCCTGACCAAGTCCGTCGCCGACGCTGGCCGCGCCATGGGCGTGCCCGTCGAGGCCGAGCTCGGTAAGGTTGGCGGCAAGGAGGACGACGGTCCCGCGGTTGAGGGCGAGAGCCCCTACACCGATCCGGCCGAGGCCAAGGAGTTCGTCGAGCGTACCGGCTGCACCTCCCTCGCAATTGGCGTTGGCACCAGCCACGGTGTGTACACGAGCGATCCGCACATCGAGCAGTCCGTGGTCAAGGCCATCCGCGACGCCGTCGACGTGCCGCTGGTTCTGCACGGCACCTCCGGTGTGCCCGATGAGCAGGTTGCCGAGGCTGTGAAGAACGGCATCTGCAAGGTCAACTACGCCACCGAGCTGCGTCAGGCCTACACCAAGGGCTTCATGGCCTACATGGCCGAGAACCCTGCCTGCTTCGACCCCAAGAAGCCGGCCAAGGAGGGCATGCGCGAGATCACCGAGCTGGTTAAGATCCGCATGACCAACCTCAACTCTGTGGGCAAGGCAGAGTAACAGCAAGGGTACTCCGACTCTATATAGATCCCGGGGAGGGATGAGGGCTTAGTTCCCCAATCGTCCTCGGGCATGCAAAAAGCCTCGCTGCGCACTTCGTGCGGCGAGGCTTTTTGCCCCCTGCGGAAAGATTGGGGAACTAAGCCCTCGTCCCTCCCAGGTTGACCTACTCGAGGTCGTCGCCCTTGTGGCGTTAGGTCTGAAAATAATAAGAAGCCTTCGCGCTGCGGAATGATTTTGGAAACTAAGTACGGGGACCTGCCCAAGCCGTCCTGCTCGATCGCCCTTGTGGCGTTGGGGCGGAAAGGGCGGGGCACGCTGGGCGCTTTGTTGATGAGGGGCTAGTATGCCCGGGCTTGGTTGGGGAAGGTTTTGTCTAGGGATGCTTGGAGCTTATCGAAGGATGCTCGCAAGTTGTGGATCTGGTCGGTTGAGCGTTTGGCTTTTGTGGTGGGGGAGTCGAGGAGGCTGTTTCTCTGTGTCGGGGGGAAGGAGAAAAGGTCTGCATGTGTTAGGGATGGCTGCTGTGCTGCGTCATTGGAAGAATGCATGCTTATGCGGCCTCCTCGATGTCCACCAAAAGGTTGCGCACGGGGTGTGCTGCTAGGTCTCGTGCGTTGGCAGTATTATGCCGCGGCTGCCGCAAAGAAGCGCTAAAGAAAGGCTTAACCTGGTTTGGTGTTACGATGAAACTGCAGGTCAGAGGTATTGAGTAACACTCTTGAAAGGTTTTGGGCTTAAGGGCTTTCTAAGGTTTGTGACGTGGATGTGGCGCGGACGTACGGAGCGTGTGAATGCACGCTGTTAGCGCTGCAGCTCTGCGGCGCGCACCTGCTCGATGACCTTTTCCATCGTGGCGTCGATGCGGTCTTTTTTGAGCTCGCATTCCCAGATGGTTATGGGTGTCCAGCCCATTTGAGTGAGTGCTGCCACGGCAGCGCGGTCGCGCTCGACGTTGCGACGGAACTTTGCCTCCCAAAACTCAACGTTGCGCTTGGGCTGGCTCGGGTTGCACTTGGGGCAGCGGTGCCAAAAGCAGCCGTTGACGAAGATGGCGATCTTGCGCCCGGGAAAGGCGATGTCGGGCTTGCCGGGCACCTTCCATTCCAAACGATAGCCCGTAAGGCCCGCGGCCCGTAGGCGCTGGCGAACGAGCAGCTCGGGCTTGGTGTTGGCGCGCTTGTTGCCCTTCATGGACTTTTTTATAGCGGCGCGACGGCGGACCAGTTCGCGCTCGTCGGCGGAAAGGTCCGAGGTATCGATGCCATCGAGCAGGCCGGGCTTGGGGCGTTTTTTGCTCCGGCGCTTAGGCGTGCGCTTGGGTTTGGTGGCGGGTTTGTCGGCTGTGTTGGGCGCGGCGTCATCAGCGGAGCTTGCCTCAAGCCGGTCTTGCTTCAACTCAATCAGAGCATCGATAAGCCCCTTGTCGGCGGGCATCCACTCAACGGTGGCAAGTGAGGTGCGCGGAATCCAGCGAATATCGAGCTGACGGTCATGCTTTTGCGGCTCATCAGAATCGGTTGCCAGCGAGCAGTAGTAGCACTCCATGGAGAGATGGAAATCGGGGTAGTCGTACTCAACGGTGTAGAAGTCACGCAGGTTGGTGACCTTCACCTGCAGCTCTTCCATGAGCTCGCGGCGCACGGCGTCTTCGGGTGTCTCGCCGCGCATGAGCTTGCCGCCCGGGAACTCCCAAAGTCCCTGCATGTCGCCATAGCCGCGCTGCACGGCCAGTAGCTCGTCGGATCCTTCCTTGCGAATGATCCCAGCGGCAACATGAACAGTCTTCAACAGGAGTCCTCTCTCAACATCAACAAGCGACAGGCTAGCTACCCGTACCTTACACAACGGTAAGGCAAGCGTAAGCCATATCGATGGTAGCCGACTCGTCTTCTTGCGACTATAGATGCCGTAGACTAATCGCAAGAAAGGACTCGGTATGCAAACCACGCACATGGCGACCCCGGTACTGGAGGTCGCGCATCTCGAAAAGGTATATGGAGCGCTGGGCAACGTGACCCGTGCGCTCAACGACGTCAGCTTTACCGTCAACCGCGGCGAATTCGTTGGCATCATGGGTGCCTCGGGCTCGGGCAAGTCGACGTTGCTCAACTGCGTCTCGACCATCGATAGCGCCACGAGCGGCACCATCCGCATCAACGGCCAGGACGTGACGCGCATGAAGCAGGCCAAGCTCTCGCAGTTCCGCCGCGAGGAGCTCGGCTTTATCTTCCAGGACTCCAACCTGCTCGATACGCTCACGGCACGCGAGAACATCGCCCTGCCGCTCACCATCGCCCGCACAAACTCGGCAGAGATCTCGACCCGCGTGCAGGATGTGGCAGCGCGCCTGTCCATCAGTCAGGTGCTCGACAAGTATCCCTATCAGATGTCCGGCGGCCAGCAGCAGCGCGTTGCCGCGGCTCGCGCGCTCGTCACCGACCCCACCATGATCATGGCCGACGAGCCCACCGGCGCCCTCGACTCCAAAAGCGCCCGCCTGCTGCTCGAGAGCCTAGAGGCCCTGAATCGCCGCCTGCGCGCCACGGTGCTCATGGTTACGCACGACAGTTTTGCCGCCAGCTACACGAGTCGTGTGCTGTTTATTCGCGACGGCAAGATCTTCACCGAGCTGCGCCGCGGCGACACCGACCGCCGAGAGTTCTTCGACCGCATTATGGAGGTCGTTGCCATGATGGGCGGTGAGGGCTCCGATGCTCTGTAAACTCGCTTGGGGCAACGTCCGCCGCGCCGGCCGCGACTACCTCGTCTACCTTTTGACGCTCACCCTGGGCGTCACGGTCTTCTATGCCTTTAACACCATTTCGATGCAGGTCGACATCGCCGGCATCGATGAAGAGGGCTTGGCGCAGGTTATGGGCAGCATGCTCGGCTACCTGACGTACTTTTTGGCCGGTGTCATGGCCTTTTTGATGGTGTACGCCAATAACTTCATCATGAAACGCCGCAAAAAGGAGTTTGGCCTGTACCAGGTGCTCGGCATGGGCCGCGGGCGCGTCGCCACGATCATGGCGCTCGAGACGGTGATCGTCTCGGTCGTGGCCTTTGTCGCCGGCATTGTGCTGGGTGTGGGACTCTCCCAGCTCATGACATTCTTTACGGCCTCGCTCTTTAAGACACAGATCGCCAATTTTCACTTCTTCTTCTCAGTGCATACGTTCAACCTGACCCTTGCCTGCATGCTCGTAATGTTTGTGCTCACGCTACTGCTGAACCTTCGCGCCGTGCGTCGTACCAAACTCATCGAGCTTATGGGTGCCGAGCGTCGCAACGAGAGCATCAAGACGCGCAACCCCTGGATTGCGATTGCCATCTTTGCCGTGGGCGTGGTGCTTGTGGGCGTGGCCTATTACCGTCTGCTACGTGATGGGTTCCCGCTAACCGCGACGGACAGCAAGCTGCAAGAGGCCATGAACCAGTTTGGCATTACGACCGCTATGGTTACCGTGGGCACCTTTGCCCTGTTCTGGGGACTCTCGGGCATGCTCATCAAGCTGCTGCAGAGCCTGCGCGGCGTGTATTGGCGCGGCCTCAACATGTTTACCGTGCGCCAGCTTGCGGCCAAGGTCAACACGGTGTGCTTTTCGATGGGCGTCATCGCGATGCTCCTGTTTTTGGCCATCACCTCGGTGACGTGCGGTATGTCGATTGCCAATGTGATGAACGAAAACCTGGAGCGCTATAACCCTGTTGACGTGTCACAGACGTATGTCTATTACACGCCCGATACGCTCGACTACTACAAAGAGTACATCAATCCGTCTGAGGCCGATCGCATGGTGCTGGCCGATGCAACGGTCGATTTGTACGCTGCATGGCATGGCGATCGTAAAGATCCCGATAACGTTGCAGACGGTATTAAGGGCAAGTCGGCGGACAACAACGACGAGACCGGCAAGAAGGTCAATATCGCCGATGTTGCCGGTGAGCATGTGCAGATCGATTCGTATCTGAGTTACCCGCTTGGCGGTTCGGATCCTTCGGTGACTCCAAGTGAAATGTGCAAGGCCATGGGCGAAAAGCTTCCCAAGGCGTTCGGGGGTAGCAATGCCGATACGATGGGTCTGTTTGTGACGCCGGCGAGCCAGTACAACAAACTGCGTCAGATGATGGGCGAGGAGCCGGTGCACATCGGTCACGACCAGTATCTGCTCACGTGTGATATGGGCGGCGAGCTGGTCGACCTGTACACCAAGTATATGGCTGGCGGCCATGCCCTTACCTTGGGCGGGCATACGCTCAAGCCCGCAACCGATAAGTCGGACGAAGATGCGGCGGCCATCGCCAACTCGGCGATGGGCAGCAATCCCGGTACCGTGGTCGTAGCCGATGAGCTGCTGTCCCAGCTTAATCTGCAACCGTATTCCAGTAATCTGCTCGTTAATTACAAACAGGGTATGGATACGACCGAGGCAGACGAGAGCATTAAATACACCTTGCTCGATAATCTGCTCGTTGACGGCAAGGAGCCGGGGTCGTGGGGAGTCTTCATCACGCGTTCCGAGATGTACACGCAAGCAGCGCAGATGAACGGCATGATTAGCTATCTGGCCATCTACATTGGCTTTGTACTGGTCGTTGCGTGCGCGGCAATCCTATCGATCCAGCAGCTCTCCAATGTGGCCGACGGCAGCCGCAGCTATCGTGTGCTGGCACAGATCGGCTGTGACGACCGCCAGATTCGCCATTCGGTGATGGCGCAGCAAGCGGTATTCTTCCTGTTCCCGCTGGCAGTGGGCTTGGCGCACTCCTTTGTGGAGCTCAAGGTGATCATCGAGCTGGTGAGCGTATTCGGCGATATGAGCATCGCCGGCACCGTGGGCCTCACCTGCGCGATTTTCCTGGCGGCCTATGGTGGCTACTTCTTGGTAACGTACCTCATGAGCGCCGGCATGGTACAAGCTGCCATCGCCACCCGCTACAGCGAGTAACAAGCGGGCAAAACCGTCGCAAAATCAGAGCGAATAACCGCCGCGAAGGGAGTTCAGCTCCCTTCGCGGCGGTATTTTGCGTATCTAGAGCACCTCAGATGCAAGTGAGTAGGCTTTTTTGGATCTGCCGAGCACATCGCGGCAAGTGCTCAATAAAATCGCAGGTCAGGGCTGTGGCGTTTTGAGGTGTGCCCGGCATCCCGCCAAAAGCCTACTCACTTGGTTTTACTGCTAGAAAACCGCCGCGAGGGAAAGTAGCTCCCTCGCGGCGGTTTTTGGCGTTTGCCCAGATAAAACCTGCCAAAATAAACCTGTCCCTTTTTGGCAGGTTGTCGCTTCCAAAAGTGGAGGATGAGCGTCGTGCGGTTTTGCTGTTCGGTTTTGACCAGGATGTTATGGATGTGGGTCTTGACGGTGCCCACGGCAAGGAATAGCTCGTCAGCGATCTCTTGGTTCGATTTGCCCAGTACGACCAGACGCATAACTTCGGTCTCACGGTTGGAGAGCTTGTAGGCGTTGCGATAGAAGGGCATCTGCTCTTCGATGTGTCGATCAAGATCACTGACGTTCTTTTCCTCGGGCGCCTCCTGCATGCGGATTGAAAGCACGTGGTAGGAGTAGATGATCAGCAGAATCGCAAAGTAGCAGGCAAAGACGTTTTCGCTAAAGTTGCGCTCGGACAGATATAGTTGCAGCCAAGAGGGCGCCAGACTCATGGGGACAATCAGAATGTTGTAGAAATCCTCGGCAACGATGCAACCGACCAGAATAGCGCCGATAATCAGGTGCTTTCGTTGGTTGTTAACGCGTGCCTTCAGCTCGACTTGCGTGCTCTTGCGTGCCGTCCAAAAGATATATAGCCCCACGAAAACAAGGAATACCTGACGCATCGTGTAGTAGAGCCATTGATGAATGGGGCCGTAGGGGACAGCGACGATAATCAGCAGCTCGCTCAGCAAGAACGTTGCGACGGGAATGACAAACTGCTTTTTTGAATGCTTGTCGAGCAAATCCATGGCAATGAGCCAAATAAAAGCCTGCGAAGCGGTCGCCACAAAGGTCCGCAACACAGGCATGGTAATTGAGTAATAGTCGCCGGCTGGAAAACTCTGGTTTTGCAGCGTGTATTCAAAAAAGAAAATCTCGGTCATCTCGATGGCATAGCAGATAAATACGCCGCTGCCATAGATAAAGAAGCGTCGACGAGATGAGGCATAGGCGGCAAGCGAGAGCACCGCCGTCACAATACAGATCACGAGTATCGCTAGGGTATAGAAGAACATCAGGGTGTTCATCTGTCACCGTCCCATCTCATTTATTCTATGGCCGAGCTCTGTATACCTTGTGGGATATAGACGTCTCAACCCTTCGTTTCATTGCGGATTAGGCGCCGAGATACAGCATAGCCGTATACCGTTCGCGGTTCTAGATGGTAAACCCCCTGTAAACTCTTGACCTGCGGGTTTATATTGGTTTAGAGGGGGTGTAACTCCGTGAACGGTCTTTAATCCCGAATAAACTAGGTAAAAATTGCATACGGGTGAATGATGGTCTTGTCAACACGAGGCGTGATGTTCGAGCGCCTCATAGTAATAGTCGGCAAGACCGGCGGAAAGGAAATCGACATGGCACTGCCTAAGGATTTCATCGACACCAACGACTTCACCAAAGAGCAGATCCTGGCTATCGAGGATCTTGGCCTGGCAATGAAGAAGGCCATTAAGGTTGACGGTTATTATCCGCACCTGCTCCGCAACAAGAGCCTTGGCATGATCTTCCAGCAGGTCTCCACCCGCACCCGTCTTTCCTTCGAGACCGCTATGACCGACCTCGGCGGCCATGCTCAGTTCTATGGCCCTGGCACCATCCAGCTCGGCGGTCACGAGTCCCTGGGCGACACCGCTCGCGTTATGGGCTCGCTGCTCGACATCATGATGGCTCGCGTTGACCGTCACAAGGACGTCGTCGGCCTCGCCGAGGGCTCTGCTGTGCCCGTCATCAACGGCATGTCCGAGTTCAACCACCCCACGCAGGAGATGGGCGACCTCATGACCATGCTCGAGAACCTCCCCGAGGGCAAGAAGATCGAGGACTGCACCCTGGCCTTCATCGGCGACGCCACCCAGGTCTGCGTCTCCCTCATGTTCATCGCCTCCAAGGTCGGCATGAAGTTCGTCCAGTTTGGACCTAAGGGCCACCAGATCCCCGACGGCGGCCTGCACGTCGGCACCGTCGAGGAGCGCGCCGAGTTCGGCAAGCAGATGATGGCCATTGCCGAGGAGAACTGCAAGGTCTCCGGCGGCTCGGTCGTCATCTCCGACGATATCGAGTGCATCAAGGGCGCCGACTTCATCTACACCGACGTGTGGTATGGCCTGTACGACGAGGAGGTCTCGGGCGAGAACTACATGGACGTGTTCTATCCCAAGTATCAGGTCACCATGGACATGATGAACTTCGCCGGTCCCAACTCCAAGTTCATGCACTGCCTGCCGGCCACCCGCAACGAGGAGGTCGTCGACGAGGTCATGGACGATCCCGAGCGCTCCCTGTGCTGGGTCGAGGCCGAGAACCGCAAGCACTCCATCCGTGCTCTCCTTGCCGCCCTGGGCAAGCGCACCCCGCTCAACGACGAGGGCGTCGAGTACTCCGCCAAGGCTGAGCTCCACGCCGCTCTCGAGGCTCTCGAGCAGCTCTAAGCCTCAAGGCTTCTAAAAGCACGTTTGCGGGCGGCGGATGCTCGTCTCCTGTCGCCCGCTCACCGAGGCCCAAGCAATTGCCTTAATACCTTAGGGCCTCGGATCTGTCCAAGACTGAGCGAAGGAGCTCATCATGAGCGACGGAAAGAAAAAGCTTTCCTTCTTGACGGTCATTTCGACCATCATCTGCGTCGTCTTCGTTTGCGAGGCCGCCGCTCCTGCTGCTGCCATTGGCAACCAGCAGTTCTTCTGGTGGATCTTCCTGATCCTGACCTTCCTGCTTCCCTACGGCATGGTTGTCGCCGAGCTCGGTACCACCTATGACGGCGAGGGCGGCATTTACGACTGGGTACGCGATGGCCTGGGCGACAAATGGGGCGCCCGCATCTCGTACTACTACTGGGTCAACTACCCGCTGTGGATCGCCTCGCTGGCTACCATGTTCCCCGACATTTTGGGCATGGTCTTTGGCGTCGAGTTCAACTTGATCGCCAAGATGGGTATCGATCTTGCCTTTGTGTGGATCGTCTACCTCATGGGTCGCTCCAAGGCGGCCGACTCCGAGTGGGTCCTTAACGGTGGCGCCATCATCAAGGTCGCCGTCGCCGTTATCGTTGGCGCTTTGGGCATTTGGTATGCCATGGAGAACGGTTTTGCGAACGACATGTCCGCTGCCACCTTCCTGCCCGAGCTCACCAACACCAACGCTCTCGGCTACCTGTCGATCATCATCTTTAACTTCATGGGCTTCGAGGTCATCTGCACCATGACCGACGACATGGCCGATCCCGCTCGCGATATCCCCAAGGCTATCATCGTCGGTGGCCTGTCCATCGCCGTGATCTACCTGTTCGCTGGCTTTGGCATCGGCGCTGCTGTGCCGGCCGATTCCATCGACCCCGACTATGGCATGATTGTCGCAGTCCAGACCATGGTGGGCGACTCCATGATCTTCAAGGTCATCTGCATCGCCTTCCTGATCACCCTGTTCGCCAACATGGCCGCCTGGTCCTTCGGCGTTAACTCCGTCGCTCGCTACGCCGCCGAGCACGGCAACATGCCCAAGGTCTTCGCCTCGATGATCTCGGATGACGATATGCCCAACGGCGCCAACCTGGTCAACGCCATCGTTGCCTCCCTGGTGCTGTGCCTGCAGCTGGTTCCCATCGACGCCATCTCCAACGGTGTTTTCTGGATGCTCTTCGGCACTTCCGTCGTCTTCCTGCTGCTCACCTATATCCCGATGTTCCCGGCGTTCCTCAACCTTCGTAAGAACGACCCCAACCGCGAGCGCATCTTCACGTTCCCGTTTAAGGGCGCCATGATGAAGGTCATGCTGGCTATCCCCTGCATCGAGCTGGTCCTGGCCATCGTCGCAACGCTGGTGCCGTTCTCCGCCGCCGAGATTGGCGACAAGCTCCCGATGATCGTTATCTTCATCGTGCTCGTGCTCATCGGCGAGGTCGTCCGCGTCGTCAGCGCTAAGGGCCGCGAGACCGAGTACAAGGGTCTGACCCCTGAGCTCGCAGCCCAGCGTCTCGCTGAGGAGGCCGCCGAGGCCGAGGAGAACTAGAGCACCCGGTTCTGGGGCTCCAACCCTCCTCGTGTACCAACGCGCGCTTCGTCGGGCTTGTCGCTCCCGACTCCGGGCACTCTAGCCTCTTCGGAGGCGTGCCCAAGCGACAGTTTTGATAACCATTCCCCCGGGGTGGGTGTGAGCGATAGCTCCGGTAACTACCGCCCACCCCAATCTCTCTTCCGTATCCTTCGTGCGTTTTGTCTCCGCGCACTTGGTTACGTCGTCGCTTGCCGGTGCGATTCCGTGAAAACCGGCACCGGGCGCCCCGACCTTTGCCGGGGAACGGGCGCCTACCATCTCTTGGTTTTAGGCTGCGGGTAACCCGCCCGCAGCAAGCGATCGTTCGATTTGGAGGAAATCTTATGCGTACGATCACCGAGTCCGAGTCCACCCCCAAGGCCGACGGCTTCTTTATGCCCGCCGAGTTCGCCCCGCAGGATCGCGTGTGGATGGGCTGGCCCCACCGCACCGACACCTGGGCCCACGGCGCCAAGCCGGCCCAGAAGCAGTATGCCGCCATCGCCCGCGCCATCTCCGAGTTCACCCCGGTCTATATGTGCGCCAACCAGGTCGACTACGCCAACTGCAAGGCCGTCTTCGAGAACGACGAGAACGTCACCGTCATCGAGATGACCACCGACGACGCTTGGTTCCGCGACACCGCCGCCACCTACGTCATCAACGGCAAGGGCGAGAAGCGCGCCAACCACTGGCACTTCAACGCCTACGGCGGCCTCGTCGACGGCCTGTACTTCCCGTGGGACAAGGACGAGCAGATCGCCCTCAAGATGGCTGAGCTCTCCGGCTGCCGCCGCTATCGTCCCGATGACATGATCCTCGAGGGCGGCTCCATCACCGTCGACGGCGAGGGCACCCTTGTCGTGACCGACCAGTGCCTGCTTTCCCCGGGCCGCACCTGCTCTGCGGTGCTCGAGGAGGAAGAGGATCCCGAGTCCATCTGGCCCAAGTACCACAAGAAGTTCGAGCCCTGGAGCGAGGAGCTTCGCGCCTACATGGACGAGCACCTCAAGGATTACCTGGGTGTCGAGAAGGTCATCTGGGTCAAGGAGGGCATCGACCCCGAGGAGACCAACGGCCACATCGACGACGTCGCCACGTTCATCGCCCCGGGCGTCATGGCCTGCATCTGGACCGACGATCCCGAGTATCCGTTCTACGAGCAGTGCCACGCCGCCTACGAGACCCTCTCCAACGCCGTTGACGCCAAGGGCCGCAAGATGAAGGTCTACAAGCTCTGCATGCCCGTGAACCCGCTGTTCATGGACCAGGCCTCCTGCGACACCATCGACGCCGACGAGAACGCCGAGCCGCGCGTCCCCGACGAGCCGCTGATCGCCTCTTACATGAACTACCTGGTCACCAACCACGGCGTTATCGTCCCGCAGTACGGCGACGAGAACGACCAGCTGGCCGTTGACACGCTCCAGAAGATCTACGACGAGGTCTGGGGCGAGGGCGTCTACAAGTGCGTCGGCGTTCAGTCCGAGCAGGTCGTCTTCGGCGGCGGCAACATCCACTGCATCACGCAGCAGGAGCCGTCCGCGTAATTGTCTGTCTTTCCGAGGCACGGCACCTTGCCCTTCAATCGTCGGGCATGACCCTTAAGGTCTATGCCCTCCTCTTTCAGGGCAATCTGCCGCACCTCGGAAACCCAGCCGATCAATCGGACAGTCGATGAATCGCACCGTGACCATCTCGGGGCATTGATGGTCGGTTTATTCGATGTCTTGGTCGGCTGGGTTTTTCTTTGGGCACTCCGTTGCCTCCACTTCGGAGTGCCCGCCTCTTTGATTGAGTACGCGTCTGATCTGGGATTTATTGCGGGTTAGGCCAATTGTTCGCTTGAATTTCCCAGGTCAGACGCGTATTCAATTGCTGATAGTTTCCGGTTGCGAGCGCGACCGTTTTGATCGGAGTATCTATGTACCAGCGTATCGTTATCTACATGCGCCTGTTCCGCGAGCGTTGGTCCAACAATTGCATCCTCTCTTCTCTTTGGGATGGCGCCTGCACCGGTGACGCGGCCTGCAACCCTACCTTGGGCTGCGCCTTCGGTACAGATGCCATCCTTTTTGCTGTAGGGGGAGCGTGTCGTGGCAGGTAAAAAGTTCTCCCTGTTCGAGGTCATCCTCTCGGTTATCTGCGTTGTCTTTACCATCGAGGCGGCCGCTCCGGCATCTGCCATGGGTAACGTGCAGTTCTTCTGGTGGATCTTCCTCATCATTACGTTTTTGCTTCCCTATGGCCTGGTGGTGGCCGAGCTCGGTACGGCGTTCGATTCCGAGGGCGGTCTGTACGATTGGGTTCGCCTGGGCTTGGGCGACCGTTGGGGCGCCCGCTGCTCCTGGTGCTATTGGGTCAACTTTCCACTGTGGGTGGCAAGTATCGCCTGCATGTTCCCCAGTGTCATCAATGCGGTATGGGGCATCGAATTTTCGCTTGGGGTCCGAATTGCCATCGAGCTTGCCTTTGTGTGGGGCGTCACGGTCATGGCAATGCAGCCGGTGGCCGAGGCCGATTGGGTCATGGATGGCGGCGCCGTCATCAAGGTGCTCATTACCGCCGTGGTGGGAATCGTCGGCATCTGGTTTGCCTGCAATAACGGCTTTGCCAACGATATGTCGTTTAAGACCTTTGTCCCCGATCTGGGAGACACTAACTCACTGACGTATCTTTCAATCATCCTATTCAACTTTATGGGCTTTGAGGTGGTCGCGACCTTTGCCAGCACGATGAAGAACCCGTCGCGCGATATTCCCAAGGCGGTTATCGCCGGTGGCGTTGCCATTGCGGCAATTTACATCATTTGCGGCATCGGCATTGGGGCTGCGGTTCCCACCGAGCAGCTTTCGCTCGATTCGGGCATTGTGGACGCGGTTGCCGCCATGGTGGGGCGCAGCCACCCGCTGACGATGATTGTGGGCATGGCCTTTTTGGTGACGCTGTTCGCCAACATGATCTGCTGGAGTTTTGGCGTCAACAACGTGGCGAGCTATGCCGCGCGCCATGGCAACATGCCGCGTCCCTTTGCGCTGGTGTCCAAGAAGACCGGCATGCCCAACGGCTCGGCACTCATTAACGGTTGTTTTGCCAGCTTGGTGCTGCTACTTCAGATTCCACTGGGTGAGGGTTCCGACGTTTTTTGGGTCTTCTTTTCGATGAACGTCGTCTTTCTGCTCATGAGCTATATCCCGATGTTCCCGGCGTTTTGGCGCCTGCGCAAATACGACGACCGCCCGCGCGTGTTCCGCGCGCCCTTCGAGGGCAAGGTGCTTGCGGTAGCGCTTGCGGTGCCGGTGATAGAACTCGTGCTTTCGATTGTTGCGACAATCGTGCCGCTTAACAGCTCGCCCGCCGAGATGTCAAAGTTGCCGATCCTCATGGGTGTGGTGATCGGCGTGTTGCTGGGCGAGGTTTCGCGCCTCATATCGCGCCGCGGCCGCAGTGTCGACAATCCCGGCGTTGGCGTGTGTGGAAAACGCAAATCGTGAGGGGGTTCGGTTCGACAGCGCGGGACTCAAAACCGGAGTTGCTTCCGAGTTAACAAATTGCTGCGAGGATTACTGCGGCAATCGTGAAGGTTATGCTAGCAGTTGTGCTGCTCGATATCAGAGGAGAGTTTAGGCGCAAAGTAGGGGACATGGCCCAGGTAGGGGCAGCTGTCGTTGCGTTCATCAACGATGCAAGGAACATCATCGTAGGTCATGGTCGAACCGATCTTGGCGATGGCCTTGGCGGCAGGCGCGACAATAATCTTGAGCGGTGCAATCGGTGCCATGGCCTCTCCTTTCGATCTTGGTATTCGTTCGATGTTTCTACCATAACCGTAATGCAGAATCAAGCTGGTTGTGCGCGGAATGAGGGTAGTATGAGCTTCGCATTCTTTATCTACACGATTCTTGTCATGGGCGTTGGATTGGTGACGGCATCTACTGCGCTCGTAATATGGCTCATGACTCGTCGACGCGATTGTTTGGTGGCGGCCGCGGGCTTCCTTCTCTATATCTTCGATATGTCGGTGATCTTCTTTGATGAGTACAACCGGCTCAAATATGACTATGTGGTGACGTTTAATGAGCCGCTTCAACATCCGTTACTGCGCTGCGCGCTGGGCGTGGCGATTCTTGCGTGCGTATGGCTTTGGGTAACGTTTCGCTTACACGATGAGGTGACCGTTAAGCGCGTTGCCGCATATGTCGTACCGATCGCCGTGCTTCAGCTTGCTCTGGTGCCTCGTACTGGCTTTGCGGGCCAGGTTCAGCAATATCTTTTTTGGCTTTCGCGCGATTTGGGAATGGCATTCTGCTTGGTATATGCTTACGCCTGCTATCGCAAGACGGAGAATAGGGCTGAGCGGCTCGATCTTGAGCGCTCTCGGACGTTCTTTCGCATAGCCTGCGTGCTTACCGTGATGGTGGTTATCGAAGATACCTATATGATCCTATTCTGCACGCCTGACGTTGACAACGTGATGGTGAGCGCCTTTTTATGGTATCTGGGCGAGCGGAATATCTCAGAGAATTTATTGTTTGTGGCTGCAGCCGTTCAGCTATTTAAACAGTTCAGCCATATCTTACGTGTGTTCTCGCGTCACCCTCGTGCCGATGAAGAGGTAGCGACAGAGCGCCGTGATGCACGGGAGGACCTTGTCTCGCGTGTTGTGATTTTCTCGGACGAGCATGGGCTTTCAAAGCGTGAACAGGAAGTGCTTACACTCGTATTGCGTGGACTCGATGTCCAAAATATTGCTAACGAACTTGTGATTAGTCCGGGTACCGTCAAGGCTCACCTGCATCGCATCTATGTAAAGAGCGAAGTCAAGGCGCGTGACGACTTGATTGAGACATTCTGGCGCTCGTAAGGCTGGAGTGGTTCGGCTGACAGCGTATCGCAGACCACTTGGCGTAATGAAGCGACAATAAACTTTGACAATAAAATACCTGCTCAGACGTGTAAACCTGCTTAACCCGTCCGTTCGCTCGCTTCCATCTTGGCAGCTTGTGCAGGAGGTGCGTCAATGGGTGTTGACACGGGGCGTAGGGCGCTGGACAGACGCCCGACCGCTCGTAGGCACGTGTCATGTAGGGAGCGACAAATGCTCCCTCACCGATTGGGCGCGTCGTATCGTGGCGCTCATCCATTGTCCTGTAACGTCTGAGGAGGCTCATATGGACAAAGCGGATTTAGTCATCAAAAGTAATGCTGTGTTCACTGGTGACGGGCTGGCCCCGTTCAAGGGCGGCGTTGCCGTCGCAGGTGACAGGATTGTTGCGTGCGGCGAGGATAAGTACCTCGACGCTTTTATCGGGCCCGATACCGAGGTGCGCGACTATGGCGATAAGCTCGTCATGCCTGGCATCATCGACTCACACACTCACTATGCCCAGGGCGCCTTTGTGTCCGATCCCGATTTCGCCGTCAATCTCATCGATTGCACAAGCTTTGAGCAGTGTATGGAACGCGTGCAGGCGTTTGCCGAAGACCACCCGAACAACGAGTGGATCGTGGGCTATCAGGTTATTCAGTTCCAGTGGGACGTGCCCGAGATGCCTACGGCAGCAATGATCGATGAGTACATTTCGGACCGTCCGGTCTTTTTGCAGCAGGTTGACGTGCACACGTTTAGTGCCAACACCTGCGCAATCGAGAAAATCGGCATTACTGCTGAAACGCCAGACCCATCAGGCGGCAAGATTCTTAGGGATGAAGCTGGCAACCCCACTGGGGTCTTCTCGAATAACGCGGGAGCCCTTTTCTTGGATGAGGTATACAATCCTGCCCCCGAGGTGGCTAGTGCTTCCTTTGCCAAGACCGCGCATCGTGCCAACGCTCTCGGTATTACGACAGTCGGCATGGTTAACCCCACTTTTGTGAGCATGGATAACCCCTATAAATTCCTCGCGGAACTCAACCGCAAGGGCGAACATCCGTTGCGCGTGTTCATGTACACAGACCTTTTTGAGAACGAGGCCATGACGCTCGAGGAGATTCGGGCGAAATACGACTTCCCGGGCACGCAAGTTGAGTGGCATGGCTTTAAGCAGTTCATTGACGGCGTGTGTTCCGATCATACTGCTTGGATGCTCGAGCCCTATGCTAATGCTCCCGAGACCTGTGGCGAGCCGGCTGAGGAACCGGAGCGTGTGCGCAAAGCCATCCTTAAAGCGCTTGAGTGGGGTGTCGACACGCGCATCCATGCCATAGGCGATCGTTCCGTACGCTTTATCCTGGACTGCTTCGAAGAGGGTGAGAAGCGTTACGGTCTTATGGGCTGTCGTCACTCCATGGAGCACAACGAGACTGTTCAACCTGAGGATTTGCCGCGCTATGCGGAGCTCGGCGTCTGTCCGGCCATGCAGCCGTGGCATATGCTGCTTGATATGGCCGACTTGGCAAAGGACGACGCCGTTGGTCCCGAGCGCGCGGCGCTCTCGTGGCCAATTCATAGCCTGCTCGCGAGCGGTGCCTGCGTGCATCTGGGCTCCGACTTTCCGGTCGTGGGGCTTGAGCCTATGGAGGAAGTCTATGGAGCGGTCTACCGCATGCTCGAGGATGGATCTAATCCTGAGGGTTGGTTCCCCGAGGAGCGAATCACCATGGCCGAGGCCCTGCGCGCATACACCTACGGCGCTGCCTACGCTATGCATGCTGAGGACCGCATCGGCACACTCGCCTGCGGCAAGCAAGCCGACATCTGCGTACTCGACCGCAATCTCTTTACCTGCGAGCCGGCAGAGGTGCTCGAGGCTACCGCAGCCCTCACGATGATCGCCGGCAAGGTGGTCTTTGAGGCATAGCGCCATCGCTTGGCCGGGCGGCTTGGCGCCAGTTGTCAGCCGCCTGACATCCATTCAGCACTACTCTCTCAAGGAAAGGGGAGAACAATGGCAGAAGAAGTAACCGCTGCCGTGGAGGAGGAGCGCGAGCTCGCCTCCCAACCGATTCCCGGCCTGGTGCGTAAGTACACCATCGTCACCGGCCAGGGCATGCTCGCCCAGATCATCATGGTGGTCCTCGAGGGCCTCGTGATGGGTTGGGGCCTGGGTGCCCACGGCCTGGCCTGCGTCTCGATCATCATGTCGGTCGAGTACATCAACCTGGCCTTTGGCAACCTGTTTGGCACCGGCGTGCCCGCCGTGGTGGGCAACCTTTTGGGTGCCGGCGACATTAAGGGCGCAAGCAAGGCTTTTAGCCAGGGCTTTTGGCTCACCACGATTGTGAGTGTGCTGCTTGCTGTGGTGATGGCCGTGTTTACCGAGCCCATCTGCGCATTCTTTGGCGCCACGCCCGACATCATGGCCGATACCGTTGCCGGCGTGCGCACCTTCGCCGTGCTGCTGCCGCTCACGGTCATTGGCCAGATGGTCACCGCTGTGATGCGTGTGGACGAGAAAGTACAGATTCAGGCCAACCTCATGACCGTTTCGGCCATCGTCGCCATCTGCTGGCTCGCGCTTTCCACGTTTGTGCTCAAGTTTGGCGTTATGGGCGCCGGCGTGTACTACGGGCTTTCCATCGGTATCTGGGCCATCGGTATCTTCTGGTTCATCGGGGGCAAAAAGTCCCAGCTCCAGATTAGCCTGGCCGACCTTAAGCTCGACCTCGCCGTCTGCGGCCAGATCCTCAAGATCGGCTTCCCGTTCTTCCTGGTCCAGGGCGCGACCTTTATCTTTAACACAGTTGCCAACTCGCTTTTGGGCTCGCTCGGCGGCGACATGGGCTCGCTCTACATCGCAGCCTTTGGCGTGATCAACGGCTACATCCTCTACATCACCATGATGGTTGCCCAGTGCTTCTCCTATGGCCTGCAGCCCATCGCTGCCTTCAACGCCGGTGCAAAGGCTTGGGCACGCCTTAAGGAGACGCTCTCCTGCACGCTTAAGTACCAGGTTGTGACGCTGGCGCTGGTCACCGTCGCGCTCTGGCTTGCCGCCACGCCGGTGTGCGCCTTCTTTGCCGGCAGCGATCCTGCGCTCGTTGAGGTTGCCGCCAACGCCACGCGTACCGTCATCCTGGCTGTTGCCCTGGGCTATCTTGCCATGACCATGTCGATATATTTCCAGGCGGTCGAGAAGGTTGGTGTCGCCACGTTTACCGGCCTGCTTCGCTATGTGATCTGCTCGGTGCCGCTTATGTACCTCCTCGGCAACATGATGGGTGTTGAGGGCGTGTGGATCGCCCTGGTGGTGGCCGACGCCATTACCGGCATCATCTCCATTGCGCTCGCCGCGCACGAGTCCAAGCGCCTGAGCGGGCTTCCCGCGTAGCCAACGCGCGCTTGCGACACATGACAGCGACTGTTTAATGCAAGCCGCCGCAGATGCTCCCAAGGCGTCTGCGGCGGTTCTTTGCAACGAGGTTCAAATAGGCAATCTACCAGCGCTACTTTCAAATTAAAGGCCGGCTTATGATTGTTCTCGAACCAATGCCATGAGGCCCAGGCGGTTTTTGACGCCGAGCTTGTGATAGAGGGCGTTGACATGCTTTTTTACGGTCGACTCCGAGATATAGAGCTCCTCGGCCATTTCGCGGTTGGTCTTGCCGGCAAGCATCATCTTGAGCACCTCTGCCTCGCGGGGGAGGACTTCGAGCTCGCTGATGAGCGCCTCTAAGGGGTTCTCGCAAGCTTGCTGTGCGGTGCTCTGCGCAAGGATCCCGTACAGGCGCAGGCTCAGGTGCCGCGCGAGCTGGCGTAGGGCTTCGAGCTCTTCGTCCGAAAAATCCCCCGCTTCTCGTGCGCGAAACAGCGTGAGCGACCCCAGGGATGTGCTCCCGTGCGCGAGCGTGGCAGTGCAGCCATAGTAGATGCCGAGCGGCTTCATCCACTCCTGATAGATGGGCGTTGCGTTGCGGCGCTCGACATCCACAAGGTCCAGGTCGCGATAAACATGCACGTTGTGAACGTCAAAGCTCCAAAGGGTGTAGTCAAAGGCGGCATAGCGTTCGTAGTAGCTCTCGAGCTGGTCTTCTGCCATGCCACGGGCAACGGGGCTTACGAATTCTGTCTGTCCGTGTGTGCCGGCGCGTGCGATATCAAACATCGAGGCCCGGTGCGATATCACCTGATTAACTCTATCAAGAAGCCCGGCTTGAAGCGTGGCGAAGTCGTCGCAGCCATGAATCCATAAGGCGCATTCGTTGAGGGCGGACCAGCGGCTCCCGTGGATCTCATCGGGGTTAAAGCGGGTATGCGTGGTATTGGTCATGGATGTCCTTTCATGCGGCTTTGTCAGTATGACACGTCTCGCGCGCCACTAGAACTTTAGGTCAGTGAACGGTGTCCTTTTGGGTGGCGAAAGGGTCCCCTAGGCCCATTGAGAGTGGGCTTCCGGAGCCGCACAATGGGGCCGTCATCACAAAGGGTCGTCCATATCGTTAGGAGCCAACATGAAGACCATTTACGAGAGCGAGTCTACGCCAAAGAAGGACGGATTCTACATGCCCGGCGAGTACGAAGAGCAGGAGCGCACCTGGATTTTGTGGCCGCATCGCTCGGATGTGTGGCGCTGCGGTGCCAAGCCGGCGCAGAAGGTCTTCACCGAGATCATCAAGACCGTTGCACGTTTTCAGCCCATCACTGTGGGCGTCAACACCGAAGACTTCCCCGCGGTGTGTGAGATCTTCGACGGCGTTGAGAACGTGCGCGTTATCCACATGGAGTACAACGACAGCTGGATTCGCGATCCCGGCCCGGCGTTCCTTGTCAACGACAAGGGCGACGTGGCACTCTCGCACTTCCACTTTAACGCGTATGGCGGCTTTATCGACGGTCTGTATTTCCCGTGGGACAAGGATGCGAGCATCGGCTTGCAGGTGGCACAGCTCGAGCAGGTCAACCGCTATCGTCCCGAGGACTACATCCTCGAGGGCGGCTCGTTTAACTGCGACGGCCAGGGCACCGTGGTGACCACCGAGATGTGCCTGCTCAATGAGGACCGCAACCCCCAGTACACCAAGGAGCAGATCGAGGAGAAGCTTGCCGAGTACCTGGGCATCGAGAAGGTCATTTGGATCAAGGATGGCATCGACCCGTTTGAGACCAACGGGCACGTGGACGACGTCGCATGCTTTAGTGCGCCCGGCGAGGTCTGCTGCATGTGGACCGATGATCCCAACCATAAGTTCTACAAGGAGTGCCAAGAGGCGTATAAGACGCTTTCCGAGACGACGGATGCCCGTGGCCGCAAGCTCAAGATCCACAAGGTGATTATGCCTGCGACCTCGGTATATATGACCGAAGAGGAGGCCAGCACGATTGACCCCGTCGAGGGCGTGCTGCCGCGTACTCCCGAGGACGCTTTCGAGCCGAGCTACCTCAACTTCCTGCCCATCAACGGGGCGGTGCTGGTGCCACAGTTTGGCGACCCCAACGATGCCCAGGCACTCAAGGATATCCAGGCTGCCTATCCGAATCGCGAGGTCATCGGCATCATGACGCGCGAGGTCATCTATGGTGGCGGCAACATCCACTGCATCACCCAGCAGCAGCCCAAGGCGCGCTGCAAGTAGAGGCGGTTGCAGGCACACGGGGTAGTGTCGATATGACCTGGGGCCCGCTGGCGCACACGCTGGCGGGCTCTTTTGCGTGCGGCGGGCAGCGTTGCACGCGGGCACTCGGGTCTAAGCGAGGGTACCAGGGACCTTGCTTATCGTCGATAGTTGGTCTAGAATCGTCGATAGTCGATGATAGGGGGTTGCATGCAGCTTGTTGAAAGTGAGACCGTGGAGTTCAAGTGCACATTTACCCCTAAGCTGCTCAAAGCTGTGGTGGCGTTTGCCAATTCGAATGGTGGTACCTTGTATATCGGAATCGACGATTTTGGCAGCATCGTCGGCGTGGACGATATCGATGCCACCATGCTTCAATGCTCTAATGCAATAACCGATGGCGTGTATCCCGACGTTTCTGAAATCACGACGGTCTCCGCATTGGACATCGATGGCGCAGCGTTGGTGAAAATCGAGGTGGAAGCGGGTCCTCACAAGCCGTACTGCCTGTGCTCGAAGGGATTTGTTCCCGCCGGGGTATATCGGCGCCTGGGTCCTGCCAACGTGCCCATCGAGATGGCCCAGATCCGCTCGATGATCAAGCGCACCGACGGCGATTATTTTGAGACCGCGCGCTCTCATGAACAGAGCTTGACGTTTTTTGAAGCCGAGCGGGCCTTTAGGCGCGCGGAGATTACGTTTGACCAAACCTCGCAAAAGAATCTCGGCCTTATCGATGAGCTGGGCTTTTACACCAATTTGGCACTGCTGGTCTCTGATCAAAACCCCTTTGCAGTCCGCGCTGGCCTCTTCAACGACGATGCGTATACCGAGTTTATCGACCGTCAGGATGGCGAGGGCTCGATCTTCAGGCAGATAGAGGATATCGAACGGTTCCTCAATATATCGAACGCAACGCGTATGTACTTTGTGCCGGGAAGGCTCGATCGCATAGATAAGGACGACTATCCCCGCGAGGCTGTTCGAGAGGGAATTCTGAACCTGTTTATCCATCGCGACTACGAATCTTCGGTGGCGTCTCTTATCAAGATGAGCCGTACGGCGCTTGAATTTACCAATGCGGGAGGGCCGCAGCACATCAGCGTCGAGGAGGCGCTTGCGGGCGGCTCGGACGCTCGGAATCCAAAGCTGCAACTGCTCTTTTTGCGTCTGGGGATGGTTGAGGCGTTTGGAACGGGCCTCAAGGGGATCCGTGCGCTCTATGAGGCGGAAGGGTTGGAACCCGAAGTCTGCGCCTACCCTGCAATGTTTAGGTTGTCGCTGCCCAACGTCAACGCCGTGCGCAATTCCTATCTGACGCCTCGTGGCAATAGCGGTCCCAACTTGCGTGGGGATTACAGCGATTATGAGCAGCTCGAGCGGGAAGGGGCGCTGCCGCCCGATGTTTCGCAGGCGTTTGCATCCGTGCGAGCGCAGCGAGAGGGGCACGTGTCGATGAATGGCGACTGCGGCCACGAGGTGCGCGCCAAGCTCGTGGAGGAGCTTGGCTTTGATGTTGCGTGCAAGGCGTCCGCGATGCTACAGGATGTCTCGGACGAGCGACGTGGTGGATACGCTCGCGCCTTGATTCGCTTTGCCCTTGAGCGGCCCCGCGGTTTTACGCGCCAGGATGCTTCGGACGCTCTGGGAACTGGGCGCGACGTGACGCTGCGGGTTATCAACGGTTTGCTTGAGGAAGGCGCACTCGTTAAAGAGGGGCGCGCTCGGGCGACGAGATATCGCGCTGTCGGGCAGGTTTAGGGACGGGCGGTCCGGCCCCCTTGGTTATTCCTGGGCAGAGACCAAGGGCCGGGTGCCCGGCTCGCCTTGATTGAAGGGGTACTTAGAGCGTGCCGCCGTACATGTAGACGATAAAGCCGTCACCGGTGTCTTGGCTGTGGTCCTCTAGGATGCGCTTCATGTTGAGGTGCTCGTAGAACTGCCAATCGGAGTTGCAGTCGCTCATCAGGAAGAATTTGGTGCAGCCTGCCTTGGCGAGCTCGGCGCGCGCAAGGTCGATGAGCTCGCGGCCGAGTCCCTTGCCCTGCCATTCGGGCACGATGATGATCAGGTTGATCTGGCCCTGGGCATATTCGTTGCCCGTGGCGGCAAAGCGGTCGGCCGTTGCCTTCTCGCGGCTATCGCCAAAGAGCGAGCCTTCGAGTTTGGCATCGGCGGTCTTTGCCATCTCGGTTGCCTGGACGAACATCTCGTTGTAGCAGGGCTCCCACGTGGGATTGGTGCGCGGCTTTCCGTCCTCGAAGATGCCGATGCAGCAGGCGGCGATAATGCGGCCCTCGGCCTCGGCGACGAGCGCGATGGGGGAGCGCTGCAGCTGCATGGCGATGTTAAAGCGCGCGCAGAAATCGGCGGCTTCGACGTCGCCGCGGTTGCGCAGTGTGTTGCACCACAGCTGGTTGTAGATGGCGGCGATGCCGGCCAGGTCATCGAGCGTGGCGGCGCGCAGGGTTACGTTGTCAAGGCTCATGGAGGCTCCTTCCAAGTTGGGTCAGGCCACCTCTGAGTGTGACATGGCCGCAGAGCGCCCGCATCAATCATTCGACAGACGAGCCACGATACCTCGGGGACGGAGGGCCCTAAGAAGGAATGAGGGCGGATTTTCGGACACTTGCTCTATGAGAGTGGATAATCTCCCACTTTTAGCGCTGGTATAGGCCAAAAACGGGAGATTATCCACTCTCATCCTATGTAGTCATTGGGGATGTTCTTAAACGACCAGTCAAACAAGAGCGTCCCCAATGACTACCCCAAGGAACATCCCAGACTGCCGGCAGAAAAGGAACGTCCCTAACTGCCGCATCCGGAGTAAGACAACGCCGCAGGTAGAGGACGGACAGCGAGCGGGCCGCATTTGAGACAAGGTGACGTGAAACGAAAGGGCGCTGACCTTCTGGTCGCGCCCTTGAAGTTGAACGTCAGATTGTCCAAATGCGGCCCGCGTAACTAAACCCGCTCCGCGATCTCGTGGATGAGGTAGTCGGTCTTTTCCCAGCCCAGGCACGGGTCGGTGATCGACTTACCAAAGACACCGCCATCGACCGGCTGGTTGCCGTCCTCAAGGTAAGACTCGATCATAAAGCCCTTGACCAGCTTGGAGATGGACTCGTTGCGGCGGCAGCTGTCGAGCACCTCCTTGCAAATGCGGTACTGCTCCAGCGGGCGCTTGCCCGAGTTGTCGTGGTTGCAGTCGATGACCGCCGCCGGGTTGGCGTAACCGGCATGCTCGGTATAGCGCTCGGCCAGACGCTCCAGGTGCTCGTAGTGGTAATTGGGGTAGGTGCGACCGTCGAGACCGATGTAGCCACGCATGACGGCGTGCGCGAGCGGGTTGCCGTCGCACTCAACCTCCCAGTTGCGGAAGATAAAGCTCTGATGTGCCTGGGCGGCGTAGATGGAGTTGAGCATGACGGTGGTGGAACCGGCGGTGGGGTTCTTCATGCCCACAGGCACCGAAATGCCGCTCGACACCAGGCGGTGCTCCTGGTTTTCGACCGAGCGTGCACCCACGGCAACGTAGCTCAGCAGGTCGACGAGGTACTGGTAGTTGGACGGGTAGAGCATCTCATCGGCGGTAAAGAAGCCGGTCTCCTCGATGACGCGCAGGTGCATGTGGCGGATTGCCTTGACGCCTTCGAGCAGGTCATCGGGCGCCTCGGGGTCGGGGTTGTGCAGCAGACCCTTGTAGCCAGTGCCCTTGGTGCGCGGCTTGTTGGTGTAGACGCGCGGAATGACGATGAGCTTGTCCTTGACCTCCTCGGCGACCTTGGCCAGTCGGTTCATGTACTCAAGCACCGAATCCTCGCGGTCGGCAGAGCACGGGCCGATGATGAGCACTTTGCGTGCGTCCTCGCCGGTAAAGACCTTGGCGACCTCGGCGTCGAATGCCTGCTTTTTGGCGGTAAGCTCGGCGGAAAGCGGCATTTCCTCGCGGATCTCCATGGGGATCGGCAGCCTGCGCTTGAATTCCATGGCCATATGGGGCCTCCTTTATCAATTAACGGCAACAATTGGCGAATTCTCGAATGCTCGGCATTATCCGCTGTCGCACGCTAAAGTGCAAGTGAAACCTGCCGAAAAGGGACAGGTTTATTTTGGTCGGTTTTATCTGGGGAAATGTCGGCGCTCGCCGGAAGGGGAGGGCCAACGTACGGCACGCTGGAGCAAGTTGGATCTTCTGCGGCATACCCTGTGGACAAAAAATGGCAAATATGAGTACTGTTGCTAGCGTAGTATCATATCGATCTTACAAGATAATAGACACAACAGTAAATATGTTCATTAACGTTGGCACACAGAAGCATGCTACCGGGCATTTTGATCAATTTGAAGGCATATCTAGGCCGCAATGAGGTCGTTTGGGGCAGTTTTGGCTGTTACTAAAAAGGTGACAGTACTCATATTTGCCATTTTTTGTCCACGGGGCCTTGAGGGAGGGCGTCAATCAGGTCCCAGGGGAGGCGGTTCGAGGGCTGCAAAACAAAAACGGGGACGCAGATTGTCCTGCGTCCCCGTTCTCGGGCGTTATTCGTTCCCTGCGGCAGAATTTACGCCGCTTCGTCGAACTGCGAATTGTACAGGTCGGCGTAGAAGCCGCCTTGGGCGAGCAGCTCGTCGTGCGTGCCCTTCTCGACGATGTCGCCGTCGCGAATCACCAAGATCACGTCGGCGTTGCGGATCGTGGACAGGCGATGCGCGATGACAAAGCTCGTGCGGCCCTGCATCAGCGCATCCATGGCGCGCTGAATAAGCTCTTCGGTACGGGTATCGACGTTGGAAGTCGCCTCGTCCAAAATCAGCGCCGGACGGTCGGCCAAAATGGCGCGGGCGATGGTCACGAGCTGGCGCTGACCCTGCGACAGGTTAGTGCCCTCCTCGTTGATCATAAAATCGTACCCGCCGGCGAGCGTATGGATAAAGTGGTCGCAGCGTGCGGCGCGTGCGGCGGCCTCGACCTCGGCGTCGGTCGCATCGGGACGTCCGTAGCGGATGTTCTCGCGGATGGTGCCGTTAAACAGCCAGGTATCCTGCAGCACCATGGCAAACTCGCCGCGCAGTGCCGCGCGGTCCCAGTCGCGCACGTCGACGCCTTCGACGCGCAGCGAACCGCCGTCCACGTCGTAGAAACGCTGCAGCAGCTTAATGAGCGTGGTCTTGCCGGCGCCGGTGGGGCCGACGATGGCGATGGTCTGACCGGGCTGCGCCTCGCAGCTAAAGTCGTGGATGATGGTCTTGTCGGGCGTGTAGCCAAACTTGACGTGGTCGAACTCAACGTGGCCGGGGCGCTTCTCGGGAATCTGGGCGTCGGCCTTCTGCTCCTCCTCGGGCGCGGCGAGGAACTCAAAGACGCGCTCGGTGGCAGCGGCCATCGACTGCATCGTGTTGCTCACGTTGCCCAGCTGCTGCACCGGCTGCGTAAAGTTGCGCACGTACTGGATAAAGCTCTGGATGTCGCCGGGCGTGGCATTGCCGGTCAGCGCGAGCTGTGCGCCCACCACGACAACGCCCACGTAGCCCATGTTGCCCACCAAGCTCATAAGCGGCATCATCAGGCCCGACAGGAACTGCGAGCGCCAACCGCTCACAAACAGTCGGTCGTTTTGACGGTCGAACTCCTCGATCGAGGCCTCGGCGCGGTCGAACACCTGAATAACGTTCTGACCGGCAAAGTCCTCCTCGATGATGCCGTTGACGGTGCCCAGGACTTGCTGCTGCTCGCGGAAGTACGGCTGCGAGAAGTGAATCATCACGGTCAGGATAATCGCGGCGGCCGGCAGTGTGAGCACGGTGACGCCGGTGAGCGGCAGACTGATCGAAAGCATCATGACGAGCACGCCGATAATCTGCGTCACCGACGTGATGAGCTGCGTCACGCTCTGGTTGAGTGACTGGCCGAGCGTATCGACGTCGTTGGTGATGCGGCTGAGCACGTCGCCCTTGCTGTGTCCGTTAAAGTAGCTCATCGGCACGACGGCAATCTTGGCGGCAATCTCCTTGCGCATGCGATAGCAGATCTTTTGTGTGACGCCGGTCATGAGCCAGCCTTGGATCAGGCTACAGGCAGAGCTCGCCAGGTACAGGCAGAGCAAAAAGCCGAGCGTCTTGGCGATCCAATCAAAGTCAACATCGCCGGTGCCGTTGACCTTGGCAACCAGGCCCTCGAACAGCTTAGTCGTAACCTGGCCGAGCACCTTGGGTCCCACAATGTTAAAGATGACCGAGCACACGGCAAAGGCGACGGCGGCAAACACGGCAATCTTGTGCTGACCGATATAGCCGAGTAGCTGCCTCATGGTGCCCTTAAAGTCCTTGGCCTTTTCGCCACGGCGCATGCCACCCATGCGGCCCATGGGACCACGCTGGCGGGTGGGCTTGGGAATCTGAGTCTTGGTCTCGTCTGCCATTAGCGCTCGCCTCCTTCCATGACGGCTGCAATTTCTTCTTGGGTAAGCCCCAGCTCCTCGGCGGAAAGCTGCGACTGTGCAATCTCCAGGTACGCCGGGCAGCCGTGCAGCAGCTCCTCGTGCGTGCCGGTGCCCACTACGTGACCGTCGTCGAGCACGATGATCTGGTCGGCGTGCATGATGGTCGCGATGCGCTGGGCCACGACCACGAGTGCGGCGTCGGTAACGTTTTTGGCCAGCTCCTCGCGCAGGCGCGCGTCGGTCTTGTAGTCGAGGGCGCTAAATGAATCGTCGAACACCACGACCTCGGGCCTTTTGGCCAACGCGCGTGCGATGGCCAGACGCTGGCGCTGACCGCCCGAGACATTGGAGCCGCCCTGGCTGATGGGGGAGTCGTAGCCGCCCTCGCGCTCGGCGATAAAGTCCTCGGCCTGGGCGATGTGTGCCGCCTGGCGCATGTCGTCATCGCTCACCATGTCGCCGGCAAACTTGAGGTTGCTCTCGACGGTACCCGAGAACAGACGACCCTGCTGCGGAATATAACCAATGCGGCGGCGAAGCTCGGAAAGGGTCATGTCGCGCACGTCGATGCCGTCGAGCGAAATGCTGCCGCCCGTGACGTCGTACAGGCGCGGAATCAGCTGCACAAGCGTGGACTTGCCCGAGCCTGTGGAGCCAATGATGCCGAGCATCTGACCGGCATGCGTGGTGAAGTTCACGCCGCTGATGACATCGGCGCGGGCATCGGGATACTGGAAGCTCACGTCGCGGAAGGTGAGCTCACCGCGCGGCGCGCTGGCCGCGGGCAGTTTGGGCGAGACGGGGTCGTTGATGCTCGTGGGGCAAGTGATGACCTCTTCCACGCGCTCGGCTGCGACCTCGGCACGGGGTAGGATGACCGACACCATGGTGAGGATCATAAACGCCATGACGATCTGCATGGTGTAGGAGATGAACGCCATCATGTTGCCGACCTGCATCACGCCGTCGGACACGCCCTGCGCGCCAAACCAGACGATAAGCACGGTGATGCAGTTCATGACGAGCATCATGAGCGGCATCATAAAGCTCATGGCGCGGTTGGTGTAGAGCTGCGTGGTCATCAGGTCGAGGGACGCCTGGTCAAAGCGCTCGAGCTCATGCTCCTCGCGGTTAAACGAGCGGATGGGCATAAGGCCGTCGAGCAGCTCGCGGGCGGTAAGGTTCACGCGGTCCACAAAGCTCTGCATCTTTTTGAACTTGGGCATGGTGAGGCCCATAAGCACGCCGACGACGGCCGAGACCGCGATGATGGCCACGGCGATGGTCCACTCCAGGCCGGTGTGGTTGGCCAGGACGCGCATGACGGCGACGATGCCCATGACGGGCGCCATGAGGCACATGCGGATAAACAGGGTTGCGGCCATCTGAATCTGCTGAATGTCGTTGGTGCAGCGAGTGATGAGCGAGGCCTGGCTAAACTTGCCCACCTCGGCTGGCGAGAAGTGCATGACCTTGTTGAAGGTCTCGCGGCGCAGGTCGCGTGCGATGGAACAGGCGGTGCGCGAGGCCACGGCGCCGGTTAGGATGGTGGCGACCAGTGAGATCAGGCACAGACCAAACATCGTGGTCGCCATGCGGCCCAGGTAGGCGTTCTGCACGTCGGCGGGGTCGATACCCTGCGCCTTGTACTCGTCTTGCACATAGCTCACGGCGCGTTGGGTCACGATGGAGCCCGACATGGAGCCCATTTTGTCCGCCATTTCATTGGCGCCCTCGACGAGCTTGCTTTGGTCTACCAGACCGCCCTCGACACCTAGGCGCAGACTCTTCATGGTGATCTTGCCGCCGTCGGCATCAATCTGCTTTTGCATGTTTTGCGCCGCTGTGGCCTTCTGCTGCATCTCGGCGAGCTGCTCGGGCGTCATTGCCGCCATCTGCTCGGGGGTGGGCATGGCCTGGGCGCCGCCGCCATTGCTTGCCTCGGTGGATGCGCCGGTCATGTCGCCCATGGAGCTGGCGTCGATGCCCTGGTCGAGAGAAAGGACGACGGTCTCGGGCAGGCTCATAATGTCGGCAATCTTGCCGCCATCGGCACGCTCTTCCTCGGTGCCCTTGTACGTTCGAATGCCTTTTTTGTCAGCCTTGCTGAACACGGCCTCCACAGCTTTGGCGTCCTTGGTGCTCATAAAGAGCTCAAGGTCATCGAGTGATTCGGCACGAATGGTGTCGGGCACGGGCGAGGCGATGCCGCCTTGCTGTACGCCCACGTCGACGATGTCGCTCATGTAGGTAGGCAGTGCCAGATCGGCGTTGCAGCTGATTACGATAAGTACGATAGCTGTGAACAGTGCCAGGACATGCTTTTTAAAGAGCTTGAGAATCCTCACTCGGCATCTCTCCTTTCTTGATTGCGGTCGATAATTTCGTTGAAACGCCTTAGAAGGCGCACTATCTCTTGGGTATCTGTTTCGCCGAGCTGCTCGAGGAAGGCCGCGGTGCGCTCCTCGAATTCCCGACGTTTGATTTCGAGATTCTGGAATCCCTTATCGGTCATCGTGACGTGTACACGACGACGGTCGGTCTTTGAGTGCTCGCGCTCGACCCAGCCCTTGGCTTCGAGAGTGCGTAAGATATTGGCGATGCGGGCACTCGAGACCCAGGCGCGATTTGCGAGTTCGCTCGGCGTGAGCGAACCGCCAGCGAGCATGAGGGCGCGCATGACAGCCATCTCGCCGCCGAGAGCTTTGTCCGCAGAGCGTGAAATGCGATGATGCATGCTGCCAAACTCAGTTAAGAGCTGACGCCCAAGCTCATGGAAATCGGTATCTTCCACCGAAAACCCCTAACACTAGAAACTATTTTCGGTGAAAGATGATACCCGCATATTCGGGCCTCATGCAGTGGGCAATATAAAGAGCGCATAAAGAGTTAAAAAATTCAATTGCTGAAGCGTTTCAAAGAACTATTATGCCCGCGGTTAGGCGAGGGGTTGTCACCACCATGACGACTGGGACTCATTTATCGCCACGTGCGATGCTCCAACTTCCCGCAAGGAGACACCTTATATAAAGGGGGATGGAGTCATGGCATTTGACTTCACGGGCAAGACCGCGATTGTCACGGGTGGCACTCAGGGCATTGGCCTCGAGATCGCCAAGGGCATCGTCGCGGGCGGCGGACACGTCGCGCTCATCGCAAGGAACGCTGCCAAGGGCGAGGCCGCTGTGGCCGAGCTTGGCGAGGGCAACAAGTTCTATCAGCTCGATGTTGCCGATGCGCCTAAGGCGCGTGAGACCGTCGAGCAGATTTTTACAGACCTGCCGCAAACCAACATCCTGATCAACTGCGCTGGCGTCATCAGCACCAAGAAGTTCGACGAGATCGATGACACCGAGTGGCGTCGCACCATCGACATCAACCTCAACGGCACCTTTACCATGATGAACGCCGTGTACCCGCACTTTAAGGCGGCCCATGCCGGCACTATCGTCAACGTGAGCTCTGTTGCTGGCAAGATCGGCGGCGGCCTGCTCGGCACCGCTGCCTACGCCAGCTCCAAGGCCGGTGTTAACGGTCTAACCAAGGCAGTCGCCAAGGAAGGCGGCAAGTTTGGCGTCCGCTGCAACGCCGTGTGCCCGTCGCTCACCCTTACCGATATGACTTCGATTCTCTCTGACGAGAACTCTCAGCGCATCATCAACGGTATTCCTCTGGGCCGCGCCGCCCAGGCCAGCGAGCCTGCGCAGATGGTGCTCTTCTTCGCTTCCGACCTCGCTAGCTTCGTGAACGGCGAGATCGGTGACTGCGACGGTGGCATCGTTCTGGACGGGTAATACCCCGCGACGTTAATTCGGCGACGGCTCCTGCGACTCGGGACCGTCGCCTTCTTTCTGACAAAGGCGCGTGCGGCCGCGTGTCACACGCATCAAAAGGAGATATTAAAATGAGTGAATCGACTGCGGTGGAGGCGCCGGCGGCAAAGGAGCCGTTCTTTAAGATGTCCTCCATCCCGGGTGCCAATATTTTGGTGCCGCTTTTGTTGGGCTGCCTGCTCAACACGCTGTTCCCCGATCTGTTCAAAACGCTCGGCAGCTTTACGCTCGGCATGACCCAGCAGGGCGCAGGCCCGCTTGTTGGCGCTTTTTTGCTCATCGTCGGTACGACGATTTCGTTTAAGAGCGCTCCTGCCGCCGCTGCCCGCGGCGCCATCATCATCGCCGTCAAGCAGATCGTGGTCGTTGCCGTGTCGCTGCTCATCCTTTATGTATTCAACGACAACCTGTTTGGCATCTCTGCCATGGTGATGCTGGCCGCTTGCACCGGCGCCAACAACGCTATGTACGCTGGTCTGATGGGCACCATGGGCAATGAGGCCGAGCGTGGCGCCGTCGCCATCACCACGCTGGTTGTCGGCCCTCCGGTCACGATGATCGTGCTCGGCGCTGCCGGTCAGGCTCCGATCGGCTGGTCGCTCGTGGGCGCCATCCTGCCGATCGTCGTCGGCATTATTCTGGGTAACCTCTTCCCGAGCTTTAAGAAGATGATGGCACCGGCACTTTCCGCCATCATCGTGCTCGTCTTCTTTGCCATGGGCTCGACCATGACCTTTGGCCAGCTCATTAATGGCGGTCTTCCCGGTATTCTGCTCGGCGTGATCTGCTCGGTGGTCTTTGCAATTCCCGTCATCGCGGTCGATAAGCTCACGGGTGGTACGGGTGTCGCAGGTGCGGCCATTTCGAGCTGCGCCGGAGCCAATGTGGCCACGCCTGCTGCCATGGCAAGCGTCAACGAGGCCATGTACGGCGGCGCGGTGCTCGCGACGGCTACGGCGCAGGTTGCAGCATGTGCTATCGTGACGGCCATTTTGACCCCGCTGGTCACCAGCTGGTGCTACAAGCATTTTGAGGGCCAGGGCCACAGCAAGGCAGCGACCGACAAGGCCGCCGCAGCCGCCTAATGCCAAACGGCAACCAAAGCTAAATAACTAGCCATGCCACAGGGCGGCCCCGGGGGAAATCCCGTGGCCGCCCTGCAGTTTCTGCGGGGTCTCTGGGGCACTTTACCCTGCTAAAACTGGCATAACACCTAGAGTGAACGTCGTACAAAGGCAAGGAAAAATACCAAACAAATCGGTGAACGGTAGTTGTTCGCGCTCGCATTTCCTGCGGATTTGTTAAAAACGCCCTAATGGTATAAAAAAAGAAACATATAACAGCCCTGATGAAGGGGGTGGCTATGTTATCCTTATCAAACGGGTGAAATCTTGGGTTTTGGGTTGCAGTTCCAAGGTGGACAAACGTTTTTCCCTGTACCAACGTGTGGTGAAGAACGGAAGAAGCCGGTAGTGCAAGCCGAACATTCAAGAATTCAATAAGCAGCGGTGTGAGAGAGCGCCGCATTACACGTAACTAGGAGCGTGGTTACACAATGCAGGAGGCATGGGAAGGCTTCAAGGAAGGCATCTGGACGGGAGAAGTTGACGTCCGAGACTTCATCCAGAAGAACTACACCCCCTACGAGGGCGACGAGTCGTTCCTCGCCGGCCCGACCGAGCGTACCAAGGAGCTGTGGGGCGAGGTTCTCGACCTGCTGCTTAAGGAGCGCGAGCAGGGCGGTGTCCTCGATATGGACACCAAGACCGTTACGGGTATCGTGAGCCACCCCGCTGGCTACATCGATAACGCCCACCGCGAGAAGGAGACCATCGTCGGTCTCCAGACTGACAAGCCGCTCAAGCGCGCGCTGCACGTCAACGGTGGCATCCGCATCGCTTGCCAGGCTGCCAGCCAGCACGGCTATAAGGTCGACGAGAACGTTGTCGAGCGCTACACCTTCGAGCGCAAGACCCACAACGCTGGCGTCTTCGATGTTTACACCCCCGAGATGCGTGCTTGCCGCTCGGCTCACATCATCACCGGTCTGCCCGATGGCTATGGCCGCGGCCGCATCATCGGCGACTACCGTCGTGTTGCCCTGTACGGCGTCGACTACCTGATCAAGGACAAGGAGGCCCAGAAGGCTTCCACCCCGACGGTCATGACCGCCGACAACATCCGCGATCGTGAGGAGCTGCAGGAGCAGATCCGCGCCCTCGGCGAGCTCAAGATGATGGCCGAGACCTATGGTTTCGACATTTCCAACCCTGCTACCAACACGCAGGAGGCCATCCAGTGGATGTACTTCGCCTACCTCGCCTCCGTTAAGGAGCAGAACGGCGCCGCTATGTCCATCGGCCGCACCTCTACGTTCATCGACATCTACGCTGAGCGCGACCTTGCCAACGGTACCTTCACCGAGGAGCAGATCCAGGAGTTCGTGGATCACTTCATCATGAAGCTCCGCATGGTCAAGTTTGCCCGTACCCCCGAGTACCAGGCCCTGTTTACCGGCGATCCGCAGTGGGTCACCGAGTCCATCGGCGGCATGGGTGTCGACGGCCGTACGCTCGTTACCAAGATGAGCTACCGCTATCTGCACACGCTCGAGAACATGGGCACCAGCCCCGAGCCCAACATGACCGTTCTGTGGTCGACCCGTCTGCCTGAGAACTTCAAGAAGTTCTGCGCCAAGACTTCTGTTGCCAGCTCCTCGATCCAGTACGAGAACGACGACCTCATGCGCGTCTACCACGGCGACGACTACGGCATTGCCTGCTGTGTGTCCTCCATGCGCATCGGCAAGGAGATGCAGTTCTTCGGCGCCCGTGCCAACCTGGCCAAGTGCCTGCTGTACGCACTCAACGGCGGTGTTGACGAGGTCTCCAAGAAGCAGGTCGGCCCCAAGTATCGCGCCGTCGAGGGCGATACGCTCGATTACGACGACGTTGTGGCCAAGTACAACGACATGATGAAGTGGCTCGCTGGCGTGTACGTCAACTCGCTGAACATCATCCACTACATGCACGACAAGTATTGCTACGAGCGCATCCAGATGGCTCTGCACGACAAGCACGTGCACCGCTGGTTCGCTACGGGCATTGCTGGCCTTTCCGTCGTGGCTGACTCCCTGTCCGCCATCAAGTACGCCAAGGTCCACCCCGTCCGCGACGAGAACGGCATCATTGTCGACTTCGAGACCGAGGGCGAGTTCCCCAAGTACGGTAACGACGACGACCGCGTCGACCAGATCGCTCACGACGTTGTGCACCAGTTCATGGAGTACATCCGCATGAACGACACCTACCGCAACTCCGTGCCCACGACCTCGGTTCTGACCATTACCTCCAACGTCGTGTACGGTAAGAAGACCGGCTCCACGCCCGACGGCCGTAAGGCTGGCCAGCCGTTCGCCCCGGGTGCTAACCCCATGCACAAGCGCGATAGCCACGGCGCCATCGCTTCGCTGTCTTCGGTTTCCAAGCTCCCGTTCCGCGATGCTCAGGACGGCATCTCCAACACCTTCTCCATCATCCCGAGTGCGCTCGGCAAGGAGGACCAGGTGTTCTTTGGCGATATCGACCTTGATCAGCTGGGCGAGTAACTATTGTTAGTGCTATACTAACAATAACGATTACTGATTAGCGCGCCGGTTTCGGCCGGCGCCTATCAATCGAAGGAGACACATTATGAAGGTTTCTGAAGTTTCCGAGACTCAGGCCGATAACCTGGTCCACATGCTCGACGCTTACGCCGAGAAGGGTGGTCACCACCTGAACATCAACGTCTTCAACCGTGAGACGCTGCTCGACGCTCAGGCTCACCCCGAGAAGTACCCGCAGCTGACCATCCGCGTTTCCGGCTATGCCGTGAACTTCCACACGCTCACCAAGGAGCAGCAGGACGAGGTCATTTCGCGTACCTTCCACGACAAGTTCTAAAGGGACTCAACTCCCGCAGGATCGCCGGGGCTGTTTGGGTTACCTCCCAAAACGTCCTCGGACATGTCGGAAGCCCCCGCTGCGCGCTACGCGCGGCGGGGGCTTCCTCCGTCTTGCGGAATGTCTTGGGAGGTAACCCAAACAGCCCCGGCTGGGGGCCTGTGTAGTCACCCTTTAGGCGGAACTCTCCTAATGGGTTGAGCGTTCTGGATACTTGCTTGCTACCGTTTATCGCGTATAGCTACCGTTTGCGGAATAAGTAACACTCCTTAATAAACCGTGTAGAATCTCAGATAAGCACGGAGTTTTCCAGGGAGACGCTGTCCTTTGTTGTGTGCAAGGGGCGGCGTCTCTTTGGCGCTTGGAGGCCGTTCTGCAGCAGGACGGCGGACGTGCGTCACATATTGAAAAGCTAACGTCGAGATGGGTCGTGATGATAATGGGCAAGTACGTAATCGTGGTTGAGTCTGGGTCGGATGTGACGCCGGAGCTCTGCGAGCGCTATGGTATCGTGCGTGTGCCCATGCATGTCACGATTGGTGACGAGACCGTCGAGGACGGCTCGATCGACCCGCTTGAGATTTACTCGCGCTGCAACGAGTTTGGCGTGATGCCCAAGACGAGCGGCTGCGCGCCGGCGGATTTTGCACATGTGTACGATCGCATCCACGCCGAGCAGCCCGATGCGACCATTCTGCATCTTGCGTATTCCGAGGTTACGACCTGCTCGCATCAGTCGTCGAAGATTGCGGCAAAGGGCCGCGATTACGTCTTCTCCATGGATACGCGCTTTGTGTCGGTGGGCCAGTCGCTTGTCGCCGTTGAGACCGCCAAGTATATCGAAGCTCATCCGGATGCCACCGTCGACGAGATTTTCGCCTTTACCAATTCCGTTATGGACCGCGTGCTGTTGGGCTTTGTCCCCACCGATCTCGCCTTCCTTAAGGCCGGCGGTCGTTTGTCCAACGTGGCATTTCTCGGTGCCCATCTGCTCAAGATTAAGCCCTGCATTGAGGTAACGGGCGGCAAGTTCGTGGCGACCAAGAAGCTCCGCGGCTCTATGCTCAAATGCGCCCGTGCCTTTATTGACCACATGGTTGCGAAGGGCGATATTGATTACTCGCACATTGGTTTGGCGTATTCAGTGGGCCTTTCCGAGGAGCTGCGCAACGATATGGAAGTCTATGCGCACGACCTGGGCTTTAAGGACGTTACCTGGACTCAGGTCGGCGGCGTCATCTCGAGCCACTGCGGCCCGACCGCCTTTGGCGCGGTGCTTACGCTTAAGGCGTAAGGCCTGGCGACTATCGATTTCTATTGCCACGGCGGCGGGCGGGTTGCGACAACCTTCCCGCCGCTTTTGGGTGGAGTCAAATAGGACGATCTAATTGACCGCTAAACCGTTTCGCCATCAGGCGTATGGGCTAGAATGGCTCTGGCATTTTAATTGACAAAAACCAAAGAGAGGCAAGGTTGCGGGAATGGCTGAGATGACGCTTGAGGGTGTGGATGCTCATCCCGAGGACTCTGCGTATGCCCTGGGTCGCGTGCATTCGATCGAGACGATGGGAACGGTCGACGGACCCGGCATCCGCTTTGTGGTGTTTGTTCAGGGCTGTCCCATGCGCTGCGCGTATTGCCACAATCCCGATACCTGGTCTGTTAACGGCGGCACGATGGTGACCGTCGAGCACCTTATGGACGAGTTCCAGAGTAACCACGAGTTTTACCGCAGCGGCGGCATTACCGTTTCGGGCGGCGAACCGCTCCTGCAGCCCGAGTTTTTGGCCGACCTGTTCCGCGTGATGCACAACAACCCCGATGGCCGTGTGCATACCTGCCTGGATAGCTGTGGCTACGCCTTCGACCCTCAGCATCCCGAGAAGTTCGATGCCGTGCTCAACGAGACCGACATGGTACTGCTCGATATTAAGCATGCCGACCCGGTCGAGCATAAAAAGCTGACCGGTTGCGATCCCGCACGCATCTTGGCGTTCGGCGATGAGCTTGCACGTCGTAAGATCAAGGTCGTTATCCGCCACGTGGTGGTGCCGGGCATTACCGACACGGCGGAGGAATGCGAGAAGCTCGGTCGCCTGATCGCTCCATGGCACAACGTGGTGGGCCTGGAAATGCTGCCGTATCACACGATGGGTGTCGTCAAGTACGAGCAGCTGGGTATTCCCTATAAGCTCGAGGGCGTGCCCCAGATGGATACCGCGCGCATGCCCGAGCTGCGCAACGCCGTCATGGCCGGCATGAAAAAGCGCCGTGCGGAGCTCAGGTCGGCCATTGGCTAACAAGCCCGTCCCAAATTGACTACCCTTTAAGATGTGCAACAAGGTGGGTTGGATCAGCGAGGACGGTTACTATTCGACATGCGATGCGGGCCTTATCGACATCGAAGGCCGTACCTATGTCATGAGCGTCATGACATCGATGCCGTGGAGCGACCGTTCGAGCAAGGTTACGGCCGCGATTGCAAAGGCGCTGTTTGATACGCGAGCTGCACTGGCTTAGCGTGTTCGTTTGGCGAGGTCAAACAAAATGCTGGTACCATACCGTGGTTGAGAATTTCGTATAGGTTTGGGGAATGGTATGGCTACCATCGCGATTATCGGTGCGCTCGAAAAAGAGATCATGCAGATTAAGGAAGAGCTGAGCGACGTTTGCGAGGCGCGGGAGGCAGGCTTGACCGTTGTGAGCGGTGAGCTCGACGGTCTGACAGTTGTCGCCACAACGGCGGGCATGGGCACGGTGAACGCCGCCGCTGCAACACAGCACCTCATTAGCAAGTATGCTCCGCAGGCTGTTGTGTTTTCGGGCATTGCGGGCGGTTTGAACCCCAAGCTCCATATCGACGACGTGGTCATTGGCAAACGCCTACGCTATCTGGATACCGATACCGCGCTTATCGCCGAGTCCGCACCGGGGCTTGAGGAGTTTGGTTCGACGCCCGCGCTGGTCGATATTGCTGTCGACGTGCTTACTGAGCGTGGGTTCGTTGACGCTTCGACAAATGCAGTCGCTTCGAACGAGGGCACCAAACAGTTCCTGGTCGGCACGATTGCCACGGGTAACCGCTTTGTGACGGGCGCCGCCATGCGTAACGACGCTATCGAAGCGACGCATGCCGATTGTGTCGGCATGGAGGGCGCGGCGATTGCTCATGTCGCAACCAAAAATGGTGTCGATTGCCTGGTGTTGCGCGCTATCAGCGATAATTGTGACGAGGCGTACGATGCAATTTGCGACCGAGAGTTCGATCTGTTCGAGTACGCGCGTGTCGCAAGTAACATCACGCTCGATATCGTCCGCCGCATTGCCGCTGCGCAATAGCGCGCTCTTTTGTAAGAACCTACGACCAAGGAGTGTCCATGGCCGATTCCATTAACTACCAGCTTGCCAAGTTCGTCGCCAGCTACGGCAAGGTTTCGCAGATTCCCGAGTCCACCTGCCCCGAGGTGAGCTTTGTCGGCCGCTCCAACGTGGGCAAGTCGTCGATTATGAACAAGCTCTTTGGCCGCAAGAACCTGGTCAAGGTTTCCAGTACGCCGGGCAAGACGAGCAACATCAACTTCTTTGAGGCCGACGACGTGCATTTCGTGGACCTGCCGGGTTACGGTTTCGCCCGTCGCTCCAAGGCCGAGCGCGACCGCTGGGCCGAGCTTATTGGCGACTTCTTTGACTCCGAGCGCAGCTTTAACCTGGTCGTATCGCTGGTTGACATTCGTCACGACCCCAGCAAGCTCGATCATGACATGATCGACTACCTGCAGGGCAACGAGTTCAACTTTATCGTCTGCCTCACCAAAGCCGACAAGCTCAGCCGCACCCAGCAGGCCCGCCAGGCGGCAGCCATCAAAAAGCAGCTCAACGTCCCGGCCGAAAACGTAATCATCACAAGCTCCCAGACTGGCACCGGTATCGATGAACTCAAGCGCCGCATCGCCGAGGCCTGCCTCTAGTAAGGGTCCCATCCCAGTAAGGGCCCCCACCAATAAAAAGCCAAACCATCAGCCCGGCGCCCCTTCAAAGCGTGGGTTCCTATAGACATCGTCGACCACGTTGCTGTAGGGCCGCCCAAGGGTATCCCCTTAAAAACATTCCGCAGCACGAGGCCCGCTTATCCGTAGCTCCGAAGGAGCAGGATAAGCGGGCCTCAAGTGCGAGGACGTTTTTAAGGGGATACCCTTGGGCGGCCCGAAGGGATTAACTAGCGATGTTTACAGGTACTCGATTTGAGCGCCCTCGGTGTCGCACGTCAGAATATGCGTATCGCACTTGGGGAACTGCTCGCGCAGCTTGACCTGTAGGAACTTTGCCACGATGGTGTCGTCAGTCACGGCCATGAGGGTCGAGCCGGAGCCACTGATCCAGATGGTCTTGGCGCCGCCGTTAAGGCAGGTGTCGCGCACGGCGTTGTAATCGGGAATCAGGCGGCGGCGATAGGGCTCTTGGATGCGGTCGTCGTTGGCGGCGGCAATCAGGTCAAGGTCGCCGGTCTCCAGGCCGCGCGTCATGCCGGCGATGCGGCCCATTTGCCATACGGCGGTGGAGAGTGGAATCTCCTGCGGCACGACCTTGCGCGCCTCACTCGTATGCACCTCGTAGGGCGGAATCACGGTAATAAAACGCAAGCGATCGCTCACCTCGTAGCGCAGGCACTGGGGGAGCGAATCAGTCGGCGTAAAGGAGCAAACGGCACCGCCTAGGATGGCAGGGGCGACGTTATCGGGATGGCCCTCGACCTCGGTGGCAATGCGGACGAGCTCGGCACGGTCGACGGTGTGGCCCGTCAGCGCGGCGGCCGCCATGATGCCGGCGACGACGCAGGTGGAGCTGGAGCCCAGGCCGCGAGCGACGGGCACATCGGTTTGAATGTCGATGGCAACGGGAAAAGCCGGCTCGTCCCATGCAGCCAGTGCATCGACAAAGCTCACGTAGACCAGGTTGTTCTCGTTTTGGAACTCCTCGGGGCAGCCCGTGATGGTGAGCTTGTCGGCGCGCTCAAAGGTGAAGTGCGAGTAGAGGCTGACGGCCATGCCGAGGGTGTCGTAGCCGATGCCTAGGTTTGCGCTGGTGGCGGGGACGGTGATCTTGATCATGGGAATCTCCTGGGCGGGTCTGGCCGTTTAGTTCGCTGCTCGGGCAGTCCTGGCTCGCTCGGAAAGCACATTAAGTGCTTTCCGGCTCGTGCGGAACTCGCGACGAACTAAACAGGCAGACCCGCATGTCAGCTCGTCATCATCCCGGTGGGTTTCTGATAAAAGAAGGTGCGCCGGCTTTCGCCGACGCCTTATAAGGGGTTTTAGTTGGTAGCAATCTTTTTTGCTGCAGACTCGACGTAGCTTGCCATCTCATCGACGTCGCAGACGTCTTCGAAGCGGACGGGCTTGGACTCGAGTTCGGCGAGCTGGGTCGGGGCGACCGTGTTGGTGGCCTGCTCGAGCACACGCATAGCCTCAAAATCATCCTCGGGAACGTCGAGGCCCAGGGCGTCGCAGCAGGCTCGCGGGAACTTGTAGGGGCTGGCGGTCGAAAGCAACACGCGGGCCTTGGCGCCCTCGGCGGGAGCGACCTTTTCGAAGACGTGATAGCCGCAAGCGGTGTGCGGGTCGATCACGTAGCCGTTCGCGTCCCAGCAGCTCTTGATGGCAGTGCGGACCTCGTCCTCGCTGGCCCAACCGCAACCAAAGACGCTCTGAATCTTTGCCAGCAGGTCGGCGGGAACTTCGTAGCGACCAGTCTGTGCCAGCTGCTCCATAAGGCCGGCAACGAGCTCGCAGTCGCCGTCGGACAAGAAGTAGAGCATGCGCTCCAGGTTGGAGCTGATGAGGATGTCCATCGACGGCGAGATGGTCGTGAAGAACGGGCGGTTACGGTCGTAAACGCCGGTGGTCAGGAAGTCGGCAAGCACGTTGTTCTTGTCGCTCGCCACGACGAGCTTGGCGACGGGCAGACCCATGCACTTGGCGTAGTAGCCGGCCAAGATATCGCCAAAGTTACCGGTGGGCACACAGAACTCTACGGCGTCGCCAGCCTCGATAGCACCGGCGCGCAGCAGTTGCGCATAGGCGGCAAAGTAGTAGACAACCTGCGGGACCAGGCGGCCGACGTTGATGGAGTTGGCACTCGAAAGCACAGTGCCGGCGGCTTCCAGGCGCTCGGCAAGCTCCTTATCGGCAAATATGCGCTTGACGGCGCTCTGGGCGTCGTCAAAGTTGCCGCGGATGCCGCAGACAGCGACGTTGTCGCCCTCCTGCGTGGACATCTGCAGGTTCTGGACGCGGCTGACCTTGCCCTCGGGATAAAAGACGGTAATGCCCGTGCCCGGGGCGTCGGCAAAGCCGGCAAGTGCTGCCTTGCCCGTGTCGCCCGACGTGGCGGTGACGATCATGATGCGCTCGGCGCCGCCGTCCTTGGCAGAGGTGCGGGCCATCAGGCGGGGGAGCATCTGCAGGGCGACGTCCTTAAAGGCGCTTGTGGGGCCGCCAAAGAGTTCCATCACATAGGTCTGAGGGGCATCGGCGCCCGGTGCGGCGTCGAGTTTGACGAGCGGCGTGACCTCTTCGCTCGCAAACGTGCTGCGGTAAGCCTCGTCGACACACGCCGAAATTTCTTCGGCCGTGTAATCATTCAGTAACATTCCCAACACATCTTGAGCGATTTCAAAGTACGATTTATCTGCAAGCGAGCTGATATCGAGTTGCTGGGTGCCCAGCTCGTCCGAGACAAACAAACCCCCGTCGGGAGCGATGCCGGTACGGATTGCCACCTTACTTGAGCACGATAAAGTGCGTCCTCGTGTACTATGATAAGTTCCCATATAACACTGCTCCTCGGATGCCTTGGTCCCAATCGGTGAAACCATGGTATCAGAGCGCGCAAAACAGGTTTGCAGAGGCTTTTAGAAAGGTAACCTCAAGCCCATGATTAAGATTGCCAAGTTTGGCGGCTCGTCGGTCGCCGACGCCGAACACTTTAAGAAGATCAAGGCCATTGTCGATGCCGACCCGGCCCGCCGTTTTGTGGTGGTTTCTGCCTGCGGTCGCCGCTTTAAGGGCGATACCAAGGTGACCGACCTGCTCTACTTGGTTAACGCACACGTTAAGTACCACGTGTCGTGCGAGGAGCTGCTCGAGGACATTGGCCAGCGCTATTTTGATATCGCTGACGAGCTGGAGCTCACCTATCCCATCCGCGAGGAGTTCGCGGCCTTTGCCGAGCGCGCCCGTTCCGGTGGCTACTCCACCGAGGAACTCGTGAGCCGCGGCGAGTACTTTACCGCCCGTCTGATGGCCGAGTACCTGGGCCTGCCGTTCCTGGATGCCGCGACGGTCGTGGCGTTCCATCATGACGGTACGCTCAGCATGAACCGCACCGCCGAGCTGGTGCAGGAGTACGGCCAGCAGGGCGGCTTTGTTATGCCCGGTTTCTACGGCGCGACGCGTGAGGGGCAGATCAAGCTGCTCGACCGTGGCGGCGGCGATATTTCCGGCTCGATTCTGGCCAAGTGCCTTGGTGCCGACCTGTACGAGAACTGGACCGACGTTTCGGGCTTCTATTCTGCCGATCCGCGTATTGTTCCCGAGGCTCAGCCCATTGCGCGCGTTACCTACGAGGAGCTGCGCGAGCTTTCGTACATGGGTGCAAGCGTCCTGCACGAGGAGGCCGTGTTCCCCGTGCGCGAGGCAGGCATTCCGCTGGTCATCAAGAACACCAATGCGCCGCAGGACCCCGGCACCATCATTAGCGAGACGGCTGACGAGGGTGAGGCGGAGCCTATCATTACCGGCGTGACCGGCAAGCGCGGCTTTGTCGCCATCAACGTTGCCCGCGACCGCACCAAGCCCCGTGTCGGCTTTATGCGCCGTGCACTTTCGGTGTTCGAACGCTATGACGTTTCCGTCGAGCATATGCCCACCGGCGTCGACCGCTTTGGCGCCGTGGTGCAGGAGCAGGATGTGCACGATTCGCTGTACTCACTCGTGGGTGACATCCAGCAGGAGGTCGAGCCGCTCGAGATCGAGGTTGTCGAGGGTTTGGCGCTCATCGCGACCGTCGGCCGTAACCTTCGCGGCCGCGCAGGTATCTCGGGCCATCTGTTTGGCATGCTTGGTCAGGCCGGCGTGAGCGTACGTATGATTTCGCAGAGCTGCGACGAGATCAACATCATTATCGGCGTAGAGGAGAAGGACTTCGATCTGGCGATTCGGACCATTTACCGCGCCTTCTCCGACGAGAACGGCATTGTGAAGGTCTCCGACCTGGAGGCTCCCGTGCCGGTCGATCCCGCCCCGGCCGCGCTCCACAAGTAGCTGCTATCCCAGTAGATTTTTGGGACTTGCCTCAAAAACTACGGCGGGGCGTTTCGTTTCGGTTTCGTTTCGACGGGGCGGGTTTCGTGCCCGCCCTGTTCTTGTATACACTGGCAACAATAATCGGCCTGCTCGGCGTGCGGGCAAAAGCCACAGCCTTTAAAGGGGGAAGCATGAAACAGTACACGGTTGCTATTTTGGGCGCGACGGGAGCCGTGGGCACCCAGATGCTCGAGTGCCTCAACGAGCAGGAGTTTCCGGTCGGCAAGCTCAAGCTGCTAGCGAGCGTGCGCTCTGCGGGCAAGACCGTCGAGTTCCGCGGCGAGCAGGTTGTGATCGAAGAGGCTTGCCCCGAGGCCTTTGAGGGCTGCGACATCGTACTCGGCGCTGCCGGCGACGATATCGCCAAGGAGCTGCTGCCCGAAGCCGTCAAGCGCGGCGCCGTCGTGGTCGACAACAGCCATGCCTTCCGCATGGACCCCGAGGTGCCGCTGGTCGTGCCCGAGATCAACGCCGACGACATCAAGTGGCATCACGGCCTTATCGCCAACCCCAACTGCGCGACCATCATCGGCCTGGTTCCCACGTGGCCGCTGCATCAGCTCGCCGGCGTAAAGCGCATGATCGTCTCGACGTATCAGGCGGCTTCGGGTGCCGGCGCTCCCGGTATGGCCGAGCTCGAGGCTCAGTTGGCCGCCCTGGGCCGCGGCGAGGAGATTCCCGAGCCGCGTGCATTTGCCGCCCAGCTGGCGAGCAACCTGATTCCGCAGATCGGCGGCGTCAAGGAGGAAGGCTTTACTTCCGAGGAAATGAAGCTGCAAAACGAGGGCCGCAAGATTATGCACCTGCCCGAGCTGCGCGTGAACTGCACCTGCGTGCGCGTGCCGGTGCTGCGTTCGCATTCCGAGAGCATTACGCTCGAGTTTGAGCGTGACATTACGGTCGAGGAGGCTCGTGCCGCGCTGGCTGCCGCTCCGGGCGTGAAGCTGGTTGACGATATGAGCGCCGAGGATGCGCACGATCGCTTCCCCATGCCGATGGATACCTCCGACCAGGACCTGATCTGGGTCGGTCGCGTGCGTCGCGACATCTCGAACCCCGAGGCCGCGCGTGGCATCACCTTCTGGTGCTGCGGTGACCAAATCCGTAAGGGCGCGGCAACCAACGCCGTCCAGATTGCTAAGCTGCTCTGCGAGTAGTGCGACCTGTCCGGCGGGGGCCGGGCTTAGTTTTCAGAACGTCCTCGACCATGTGTGGCGCCTTGTCCTGCTCCTTCGGAGCCGCGGACAAGGCGCCACACTGGTCTGCGGAGTGTTCTGAAAACTAAGCCCGGCCCCTGCCTGCGGTGACTCGGCTGCGAGCGGCCTGCGATGGGGCCGCTGCTGGTTGGGGCCGCTGGGCTGATGTGGGGGCACGTGGCCGTTGCAGGCCCTGGTCCCGGCGGCGGCCCCGGCGCTTCGCGCCTGCCGTCTTGGGGGACTGCGGAGCGCGGCCGGCAGCTGCGGCGCGTTGCGCCTGCTACCTGCGGGGACTTTGGGGTCGTGCGGCAGCTGCGGCGCTGTCGCGCCTGCTGCCTTGGGTGACTTTGGGGTCGATTGGGGTTGTCTGCACAATTCGCGGTATTATGTTGCGGAGTTTTGAAAGGAGCCGCTGGTGGTCACGACGACATTTGCCTCGCCTTTGGGCGAAATCTTGCTTGCCGCTGATGGCCGCGGTCTGACGGGGCTTTGGTTTGAGGGGCAGGAGCACTTTGGTTCCACGCTTCTCCGGGAAGACTCCGAACATGTTGAAGGCGCCGACGCGGTTTCCGGTACCGGTGGCATGTCGTCGGTGAGTCCGGCAAATGGTGTGGCCTCTTCGGTGCTTGAGCGTTCATGGGCTTGGCTGAATGCTTATTTTGCGGGGCAGGAGCCTCGGTTTACGCCGCCGTTGCATTTGATTGGTACGGCGTTTCAGCGCGAGGTTTGGTTTGAGCTGCTTTCTATTCCGCGTGGCGAGGTCGCTACGTATGGCGAGATCGCCCAGCGTGTAGCGGCTCGACATCGTGTGCCGGGAAACGAGGCGCCCGCTGTGTCTCCTCGTGCGGTGGGGGCTGCGGTTGCGCGTAATCCCATTTCGATAATCGTGCCGTGCCATCGCGTGGTCGCGGCCGACGGATCGCTCAACGGATATGCCGGCGGGCTTGATCGCAAGGAGTGGCTGCTTCGGCTTGAGGGCGCGTACGAGGAATAACGCTCGAACGCTTTGCATAACTAGGACGCCGCAAAAGGACGAGCCTCCGTCCTTCCGCGGCCGGTATGCGTCCGGGCGCTCGGCATCGGCGGCTTAAGTTTGGCTAAGTCACATCCTGCGTATTTGAAAACGCGCAGGTTGAGCCGCTAAGGCTGCGCTAAGGCGGTTGACGGTACGCTATCATCGGCAGTATCGAAACCTGTAGAGCCATGCGCCAAAGGAGCAACTATGAAGCTGATGCTTGCCGAGGACGAACCTGGTCTCTCCCGCGCCCTCACCGCGATTCTTCAACATAGCGACTACGAGGTCGACACCGCCCTCGACGGCTTGACGGCGCTCGAGAATCTACTCACCAACGATTACGACGCCGCAATCCTGGACATCATGATGCCCGGCATGGACGGCATCGAGGTGCTCAAGCGTACACGCGCCGCCGGAAAGCGACTGCCCATCATCATGCTCACGGCAAAAAGCGAGGTGTCCGATAAGGTCGAGGGCCTGGATGCCGGTGCCAACGATTACCTGACCAAGCCGTTTGCCGCCAAGGAACTGCTTGCGCGTATTCGTGCCATGACGCGTGCCGCGACGGCAATTGACGCCACGACGCTCAGCGTGGGTAACGTGCGCCTCGACACGGCGGCTTGCACGCTTGTGGGACCTTTGGGCGAGGAGCACCTGGCCAATCGCGAGTTTCAGCTTATGGAACTCTTTATGCGCAACGCCGGCACGCGCATGCCCACCGAGCGCCTGATGCTCGAGGTTTGGGGCGAGGACGCGCCCGAAGGTGCCAATGTGGTGTGGGTCTATATCTCGTACCTGCGCAAAAAGCTGACGGCGCTGGGTGCCAACGTGGCCATCCGCGCATCGCGCAATCAGGGTTATTCGCTTGAGGTTGTCGAGGAAAGCGAGCAGGCGTGAGCGTGCGCACGTGGTGTAAGCACATGACGGAGCCGTCTCGTGCCGCCTCGAGTGGCGCGGGGCGGGCAAATGCTGCTGACGCATTGGGCCGCCGCCTGCGTCGCAAGTTCATCCTCGTTGCCATGGGCGCTGTGACCGTGGTGCTCACGCTCATCATTGCCGGCATCAATATCGTCAACTACTCGCATATCTGCAAGATGGCCGATGCTCGCCTGGACTATATCCTGGCAGGCAAGGGCGGCCTCGATTGGGAAGACGAGTCCAGGACCGATCCCGGCAATGGCGGGGACGCGACCACCGGCATGGTTACGGACGGCGATCGAGCGGGCACTCGCGTGGGACATTTTGAAGGCATGACGGCGGAGTCCCCCTTCGACACGCGCTACTTTACGGTGACGCTTGTCGAAGGGCGGGTGGTCGATGTCAATACTGCCCGCATTGCCGCGGTGGGCGCCAAGCGTGCCGCCCGTATTGCCATGGGGCTGGATTCCAAGGGCCTGACCTCTGGGTTTTCTGGTAACTACCGCTATACGACCACAGCTCAAGGCGAAAAGACCACCTATGTGTTCGTGGACTGTTCGCGCGAGCTTGCAAGTTTCCATTCTTTTTTGAGCGCGAGTGTGGCAATCAGCTGCATTGGCTGGCTGGCGGTGCTGGCAATTGTAACGGTCGCCTCGGGCGCCGTGATTCGACCGATGGTCGAGAGCTACAGCAAACAAAAGCGGTTCATTACCGATGCAAGCCACGAGATCAAGACGCCGCTCGCTGTGATTGATGCCGCGAACGAGGTGCAGGAGATTGAAAGCGGCGAGAGCGAGTGGACGCAGAGCATTCACGAGCAGGTCGCGCGGCTGACGGCGCTGACGGAGCGTTTGGTATTTTTGGCGCGCATGGACGAGGGCTCGGCCGACTTTACTATGGCGGCGATCGATCTTTCGGAGGCCGTGGACAAGGCTGCGGCGCCGTTTGAATCGGTGGCGGTCTCGCGCGGGAAGCGGCTGTCGACGTCGATCGCGAGCGGTGTGCGGGCCCATGCCGACGCTGCAGCGGTGGCGCAGGTGGTTGAGTTGCTGCTGGATAACGCCACACGCTACGCAAGCGAGGACAGCGTGATCGAGCTGAGCCTGCGTGCCGTTTCGCGCGGTCAGGGTAAAGGCGCCGCCGAGCTTGTTGTATCGAACGCCGTGGACGAGCTGCCCGAAGGCGACCTGGACCGATTGTTCGACCGCTTCTATCGTGCGGACGTGTCGCGCAGCTCCAAGACAGGTGGCTCGGGCGTGGGCCTATCCGTGGTGCGCGCCATCGCCGAGGCCCATGGCGGCTCCGCTACCGTATCCGGCCACGATCATCAGATCGCCTTCACCGTCCGCTTCTAAAACCTGCCAAATAGGGACAGGTTTATTTTGGCAGGTTTTATCTGGGGAAACGTTGACGGAGGAGGCTGTGGGCGGAAACTGTGTCCCGGTTTGACGCCTCGGAATGGGATGAGCTTTCCCCTTGGAGGGCCTAGCGGAAACTGCGCCCCGGTGTATCTGCCGGGCGGCTTCCTACGCCCGCTCCTGCAGGGCGTAGATCGATTTGTCCATGTTGAACAGATATGCCACAACGCAGACGATGAAGAACATCGGCAGATTACCGAAACCGAAGACCTCGCAGCCAATGAGGATCGGCGCGAGTAGCGTGTTGGTGGCGCTGCCAAAGACGGCGGCGTATCCCAGCGCGGCGCAGAGCTCGACGGGCATGCCGAGAATCCCGGCGAGTACGACACCCAGGCTGGCTCCGATGGAGAACAGCGGCGTCACCTCGCCACCCTGATATCCTGCGGCAAGCGTGGCGATGGTGAGTACGAATTTGAGCGCCCAGTCCCAAGGCATGATCGACGCCTCGCCGTTGTCACCCAGTGCCGCGGATATCAGGTTGGTGCCAAGGCCGCAGTATCGCCCCTGCCACAGCGCGAACAGAATCGCCGACAGCGCAAGGCCCATAACGGCAACGCGTATGTAAGGGCTGGGGAGCAGCCGCGCTGCAAGGGTCTTGGCATGGGCAAGGCACCAGGCAAAAGCTCCACCTACCATACCAAACGCGATACCCAACAACGCCAGCCGTCCAAGACCGGGGAGGTCGAGCGCATACGAGGCGGTAACGGCGACCTCAAACTTCTCGAGCCCCAGAGCGCCGGAGGTCATGCTTGCGGCGAGCGAGGCTGTAAGCGCGGGAAACAGCGCGCGGTATTCCATGCGTCCTGCGACCAGTACTTCGATCGCAAAGACCGTGGCGGCGAGGGGCGTTCGGAAGAGTCCGGCAAAGCCGGCGGCCATGCCGATAAGCAAAAACGTGTTGCCGGGTTCTCGGAAAGGTAGACGTCGGCCGATCCAATGCGAGACGGTTGCGCCGATCTGCACGGCTACGCCTTCGCGTCCCGCGCTGCCGCCAAAGAGATGCGTGGCCCACGTGCTCAGCATAATGAGCGGCACCAGACGCGGGGAGATGGCGTCCTCGCGTCCGTGACCTACGTCGAATACTAAGCTCATGCCCCGATCGGTGCCTTTGCCCCAGGTGAGGTAGGCAAATACGATGGCCAAGCCCATGAGGGCGAGGAAGGGAAGGAGCAGTACGATGTGCTCGTCACGGAAGGCGCCGATTGCCAGGAGCGCACGACCAAAAAGGGCACAGATGGCGCCAACGATAACGCCGATAGGGATTCCGACGGCGCCCATGAGCACGAGACCGCTATAGGTGTTAACCAGGCGTTTAATTCTGCTCGATGCGCTGCTTTCCGACACTTCTCCTCCAAAACAAAAAAGACTCCTGCCGCGGCGTGATGCCCAAGGGATATCACGCAACAGCAGAAGTCATCAGCAACAAGGCGGTTTAGGGCGACGCGACAGTTTTACTGACGCACCCAACGGAGACAATCATTCCGCAGCGGCATCATAGCGGCGGGCGCGGTTTGGGTCAAATGGTTGCCTTGGGACAGTCTTGGCGCCCGCCCGCGCCCTCGTTTCCCCATATAAAACCTGCCAAAATAAACCTGTCCCTTTTTGGTAGGTGGGAAATGGGTAATACTAAAGAGTTATCCGACCAGATGGGAATTAATCGATGGCCTATATCGAATTCAAAGACGTCATCAAGGCATACGGCGAGGGCGATGCCCGCATCCACGCGCTCGACGGCGCGAGCTTTACGGTCGAGCGCGGCGAGCTCGCCATCATTTTGGGTGCTTCGGGTGCCGGCAAGACCACGGCCCTCAACATTCTGGGCGGCATGGACACGGCAACTTCTGGCACCGTGACGGTGGACGGGCGTGACGTGAGCTCTGCCAACGAGGCTCAGCTTGTGGAATACCGACGCGCCGACGTCGGCTTTGTCTTCCAGTTCTACAATCTGGTCCCTAACCTGACGGCGCTTGAGAACGTCGAACTCGCGGCGCAGATCTGCCCCGATTCGCTCGATGCCGAGCAAACGCTTCGCCAGGTTGGCCTGGGCGAGCGCCTGGGCAACTTTCCGGCACAGCTTTCGGGCGGCGAGCAGCAGCGCGTGTCCATCGCCCGCGCGCTGGCCAAGAACCCCAAGCTGCTTTTGTGCGACGAGCCTACGGGTGCACTCGACTACAAAACCGGCAAGCAGATCTTGCAGCTGCTACAGGACACTTGCCGCAAGCAGGGCATTACGGTCATTATCATCACCCATAACTCTGCGCTGGCGCCCATGGCCGATCGCCTGATCCGCTTTAAGAGCGGCCGCGTGGAGAGCGAGACGGTCCAGCAAAATCCCGTGCCTATCGAGACGATCGAGTGGTAGCGCCCATGGACCAGGACCGCCAAAACAGCCAGCGCCGCGACGCGCAGAGCACGGAGCGCGAGCAGGATTTTACGACCTACCGCACCGCCCAAAGCTCAAACGATATGGTGCCGACGGTTTTTCGCCGTGGCATCTACCGCACGATTCGCGGCAGCCTCAAACGCTTCTTGTCTATCGTCGTGATCACCGCGCTTGGCGTGAGCGTGATGTGCGGCCTTAAGGCGGGCTGCGAGGACCTGTGTGATTCGGTCGACGCCTATTTTGACCAGCAGAATGTCTATGACATCAACGTGCAGTCGACCTATGGTCTGACCGATGACGATCTTGCCGCGATCCAAGAGGTCGATGGCGTCGAGACGGCCGAGGGCATCTATACCGAGACCGCCTATACCGCCGTGGGTACGACGCGCGAGCGTGTCGTCGTACAGAGCCTCTCCAAAGAGAATATTGACCAACCGGTGCTAGTACGCGGCGAGCTGCCCGAGACTTCGGGCGAAGTGGCAGTGACCTCACGTTTTTTGAAGGCTTCGGGCAAGAAAATCGGCGATACGGTGAGCTTTGCCGCCAACGATGCGAGCTCGTCGAACCAAAGCGCCAAGGACCAGTTTGCCGATGGGGACTACACCATTACGGCTGAGGTCCTCGATCCCACTGATGTGAGCTCCGACTCGACAGTCAACGCCTTTCGCGCTGCTTCGACTGCGGACTACAAGTTCTACGTGAGCGAGGATGCCGCGACATCTTCTTCCTACTCCGCTGTCCACGTGGTCGTCGAGGGAGCCAAGAGCCTCAACTCCTATTCGGATGCCTACTCGGCAAAGATCAATGAGGTCAAGGGCAATATCGAGAAGATCCGCGAGGGACGTGAGAAGGCGCGCGCTCAGGAGCTGACGGTCGACACACCGGCGAGCTTGGACGCGGCTGAGCGTCAGGCGAATATGGTCTTTGGGATCGAGCAGGACAACATCAATCGCATGGCCGAGGGCAGCGACGAGCGTGCGCAGGCGCAAGCCGACCTGGACCAGCGCCGCGCCGCCGCCGACCAGCAGTTTGCCGATGCCCGCGCCGAGCTCTCTGACCTGGGCGAATGCACCTGGTACATCCAGGACCGCGGCAATATCGCAAGCTACTCGAGCGTCGAGAGCGATAGTTCTTCGATCGAGGCCATCGCCACGGTGTTCCCGTTCATCTTCTTTATCGTCGCCGTGCTCATCAGCCTCACCACCGCCACGCGCATGGTCGAGGAGGAGCGCACGCTCATTGGCCTGTACAAGGCGCTCGGCTATTCGCGCGGGCGTATCCTGTCCAAATATGTGGACTACTCGCTGTGGGCGTGTCTGATCGGTGGCGTGCTCGGCAATATCATCGGATTTGTGGGCCTGCCGCTGTTCCTGTTTACGGTGTTCGACGACATGTACTCGCTGCCCCAGATGTTGCTTTCGTACGATATCGTGTCCTCGATTGTCTCGGTGGCGCTGTTTGCCGTGGGCGTGGTGGGCGCTACGATTATCGCCTGCCGCCACGAGATGGCCGAGACGCCGGCTTCGCTCATGCGTCCCAAGGCGCCGCGCGCCGGCTCACGCATTCTGCTCGAGCGCATCGGCTTTATTTGGCGCCGCATGGGCTTCTTGAACAAGGTGGCAGCACGTAACCTGTTCCGCTACAAAAAGCGCGCCTTTATGACCATCTTCGGTATCGCCGGCTGCACGGCGCTCGTGATTTGCGGTATGGGAATTCGCGACACGTCGGTGGCGCTTTCGCCCAAACAGTACGGGCATATCACGCGCTATGACTTGCTGGCGGTCGCCAATCCCGACGATTTTTCGCAGACGTGCGCGGCATTGGATGAGCGCAGCACGGCCAATGATTCCAACGTGACGGTGACCTCGACCCTGCCGATTATGACCGACAACGTCACCTTTACGTTTGGCGGCAAGAGCGAGACCGTGCAGCTCATCGTGATTCCCGACGACCGCACGGGTGACTTGGGCGATTACGTGCGCCTGGAGGATGAGTCCAAAGAACCGCTCGCCCTGCGTGACGGAGACGTGTATTTGAGCAAGAGCTCTCAGCTGGTGCTGGGGATCAAGCCGGGTGACACGGCTCACGTCCAGGATTCGTCGCTCAATGTTGCCAAGGTCAAAGTCAGCGACATCTCGCTCAACTATCTGGGCAACACGCTTTATATGACGCAGAGCACCTATGAGCGTGCGTTCGGTCGAAGTGCACGCCTTAACGGCGTCTTTGTGCTGCTTAAGGGTTCGTCGGCCGACCAGATTGCGTTTAGCAAGAATCTTAAGAGTGACGGTTGGCTTACGATTTCGAGTACGGCCGAGCATTGGGAAAACTATGAGGCGAACTTTACAATTATCAATTCGGTCGTGGTGCTCGTGACCTTTATGGCGGCGTGCCTGTCGTTTGTGGTGGTGTTTACGCTGTCCAACACGAATATCTCCGAGCGCGAACGCGAGCTGGCGACCATCAAGGTGCTGGGCTTCCGCCGTGGCGAGGTGCACCACTACGTCAACAAGGAGACGTTGATCCTCACGGCGATCGGCGCTGCGCTGGGCGTGCCGCTGGGCGGCTTGCTGGCCGAGAGTTTTACGTATATTATGCAGATGCCGTCGCTGTACTTTGACGTCGAGGTCGAGCCGCTAAGCTACGTGCTCGCCGTGGTGCTTTCCTTTGGCTTTACGTTTATCGTCAACCTTGCCACCAACCGTACCCTCAACAAGATCGACATGGTCGGCGCCCTCAAGAGCGCCGAGTAACCTGCCAAAAAGGGACAGGTTTATTTTGGCAGGTTTTATCTGGGCAAACGCCGGACAACCATTATGTGGCCCGGCGTTTGCCCCGTCAAACGGGCTTTCCATTTGCCTTTCATTCTATTTGGTTTTCGCTCGCAGGCGTGGATGAGAGGCTCTCTTTAGCCTTCGAGATTGGGCTTGTATGGGTCGTATGCCACAAAATGGGCCTATCTACTACGTTTGCTACCACACCCTCGACCATGACAAAGATAATGAAATTAAAACCGCAGGTAGAGGGCTTGCCATTTTTCGGAAAAGGCGGGTATGGTCGGCCCTCTCGAGTTAAACGTAGTAAATAGGCCCTTTTCTTGGCACGCGGTCAGCTCAATGCTAATCTCCGTGCCGGAACTGACCCAGTTGTTTGTAAGTTGCGGTGATATACGGACTGTTTGGCGCTTTGGAGCCTCAAAACAGTCCGTATATCACCGCAACTTAGGAGAAGGGCGGGGGTGGTTGGGTGCTGGTGGGTCGGAGCGTGTTAAGCCTGTTTGCGGTGCTTCCATTGTTTGCGGCACCAGCGCATGAGCGCCTTTACGATGGGAATCGTGATGAGGATGATCCATGCAGGATGGGGCTGTCCCAAACAGAGCCACATGTAGAGGAACCAAGCGATGGCGGCTACCGGGTAGATGACCTCGATCAGCTTAGACAGGTGGCGCCGATCGATAAAGTCACCAATCGCGTAGTAAACGGGAATCAAGAAGACGAGGAAAAGCCCCATGCCCCATGTGCCGTAGACAATGCCGAGCACCAGATAGGCGAGAGTGACAAGTGCGGGGAAGGGGAATTTGTTCCATGCGCGTCCGACCTTGGTGTGGAAATGCTTGCCATGATGGTCGAGCTTGTCGTGTGCTTCCTTCCAGCTGGAAAACGTCTCGCCGTCGATGGTGACGGTGCCGTCGTCATTGGTACGCACGCTATGGCCATCGTCCTCAAGCGTATCGATATGCACGCCGCCCGGCCCCACATGCACCTCTTCGCCCTTGCGCTCGTTGGTCACATGGATGCCGCTCCAACCAACATGAACTTCCTCGCCCTTATTGGGATCAATGACGTGGATACCGCGCGCGAGGGAAATATCGACAAGTGGCTTATCGCTGCAATCAGCGTGCTCAGTAGAAGCCTCAGCCTCTTCAGCCTTATCTGAAGCTTTGGTGCCGGCGTTGCTGTTCTGTGCCTCATCATCAGCCTGTGAGTCATCAGCGCTAGCCACCGCCTCCCCATACAGCAGCTCATCCAGCGACACGCCATACAGCGCGGCGAGCGCAATAAGGTTATCGGTATCGGGCGAGGATTCGCTGCGCTCCCATTTACTGACAGCCTGACGACTCACACCCAGCTGGGCGGCAAGCGCCTCCTGAGAAAGCCCGGCAGCCTTGCGGCGATCGACGAGGCGCTGTGCCATCGCAAGATCCATGGTGGTTCCTTTCGTTTGATGGTCGAATCGAATGAGCCGAGTATGCCGAGAACAACCGGTAGCGACCACCATTTCTAGTTAGAATCTGCCCCAACCCTACCGCAACTACCGGTAGCAACCCCTAACGACCAGCCATTTCAGGACAAATGTCAGTGCTACTCTCAGCTAAGAGCCTGCAACATCCCAAAATCTCAGCCCACGCACTTGCAGCAAGAAGACAAATAGCCTCGGCCTCCCTAGTTACCGCAGGAGGCCCCAGGGCTTACCTCCCAAATCTTTCCGCAGGACGGAAGGACCCCGCCGCGCGAAGCGCACGGCGGGGTCTTGACATGTCCGAGGACGATTTGGGAGGTAAGCCCTGGGGCCTCCGATGGGGGGTGGTTCCAGCCGAGGCTATTCGTCGCCGAAGCTGATGCCCAACGCTTTGGCCTCGCGCACCAGATCGCTCTGGGGGTCGACATATTTGAGCTTGCCGGCGACCTCCTCGAGTGGCATGTGGCACATCTTGCCGTCACGCAGGGCAATCATGTAGCCAAACTCGCCGCGTAGGCAGCCGAGCGCTGCCTCGACGCCGCACTGGGTCGCAAAGATGCGGTCCTGGGCATCGGGCTGACCGCCGCGCTGCGTGTGACCGGGGATGGCGACGCGGGTCTCGCGGCCGGTCTTGGCCTCGATCTCCTTGGCGATGTCGTACACGATTGACGGGCTCGTGCGTTCGGCGAGCTTCTTCTTGTACTCCTTCTTGGACAGTGCCGCGTCATCCTTGGAGATGGCGCCCTCGGCGACGGCTACGATCGTAAAGCGGCTGCCGGTTTCCATGCGATGCTCGATGGTCTTGATGACGTTATCCATGTCGTAAGGGATCTCGGGAATCAAGATGACATCCGCGCCGCCCGCGACGCCGGCGTACAGCGGGATCCAGCCAACCTTGTGGCCCATGATCTCGATAACGAACACGCGGCCGTGACTCGAGGCGGTGGTGTGGATGTCGTCGATGCACTTGGTAGCGACGTCGATGGCGCTCGTAAAGCCAAACGTCAGCTCGGTGCCCCAGGTGTCGTTATCGATGGTCTTGGGCAGGGCGATAACGTTGAGGCCCTCTTCGCGCAGGCGGTTGGCGGTCTTGGTGGAGCCGTTGCCGCCCAGCATAAACAGGCAGTCGAGCTGCAGCTTGTGATAGGTGTGGACCATCGCGGGCACCTTCTCGACGCCATCGGCCTCGGGAATGTCCAGACGCTTGAACGGTGTGCGGCTCGTGCCCAGGATGGTGCCGCCGCGGGTGAGGATGCCGCTAAAATCGGCGGGCGACATGACGCGGAACCTGCTGTAGATAAGGCCCTGGTAGCCGTCCTCAAAACCATAGATCTCGATAGGCTCTTCGCTATTGGTCATGAGCGTTTTGACGATGCCGCGCATGGTGGCGTTGAGCGCCTGGCAGTCGCCGCCACTGGTAAGAAGACCGATCCTGAGCATGATGAATCCTTCCGGGCAAGTTATAACATGCGCATAAGTTTACCCCCGCACACTGTTGATGCGGAGGTAAAACGTGTTAGCTCAAATGTATAGAAATGTAAGCAAGTCAGGCGAGCGTAAGGACGACGAGTCTGGCTCCTTACAGCGCGAAGGCGTCGACGTCGCCCCAGTGGCGGCGCAGCGTGATGGCGGCAGCGGGCTCGGTATTGTCAAAGACGACCGACCACTGCGTGTTGCTGGTGATGTCTTCCGGATTGGGCTCTTGCGCTGCAGCGCGTAGGGCCTTCCAAGCGACTGCCTCGTCTTGGGCACCGACATGGGCGTCGAGGACATCGGCGATGGCGATGGCGCGTTCCTTGCCATGGCCCAGCTCGCCGTTCTTTTGGTTGGGGAGCACTTCGTCGCCATAGCAGGCGTAGAAGTTCGTGACCTGGCGTACGGGCGTCGCCTTGCATGCACGGTCGGGATCGCGCGGATCCCACTCCACCACCCGCGCGTCACCGGCGGCGTCGTTGATAAAGAAGTGGTAGTCGCGTCCGGCCATGGCGTGCATGTCGTAGGCAGAAAGCAGGTCGACGGCCTCCTGCGTGGTAGCCGCGCGGTCGAGCACCAGGCGGATGGCGAGCGAGGTATTGATGACGGGGCGTTGCGTGTCCTGGTCGCAGGGCTTGGAATCCAGGGTGAGTACGGCAATGGACACGCCGCATTCGTTAACACCGTCGAGCTGGGCAAACGGGCCCATGAGTGCGGCGGCGCGTCCGGTGACGGAGTCAAGCGGAGTGTTGGCGCCCAGGTTATTGAGGGCCGCAAAGCCGATGGAGGCATAGCCGTCGCGCGGGTGATTGCGCACCAGCAGCGCCGAGGTGTCGTCCTTAAAGTCGTAATTGCGACCGGTGCGCACGCGGCCTTCGGCATCTACGGCGACAAAAGCGCTGCAGGCAAACTGGGGCGCCTGGACATGTGCCGGCACGCCGGGGAGCACCTGCGCCACCACGGCATCGATGTAGGCCTGGTCGTCGCGCACGCCAGCGGCGATGATGCGGTCAAGATCGTAGTCGTAGGCGATGTCGATTGCGTACAGGTCATAGCCATCCGCATAGTCGGTCAAGCGTTTGAGCGACGCGACGGACTTGATTTGCTTGCGGTAAACGATGCCGGTGGCAGCGGCAAGGCCGACGGCGGCTCCCGCGACACCGCAGGCGATGGCAATGTTACGTGGCTTCATGACGGCTCCTCTCGTCCTGTTAGCGCAATTGTCGCAAAAGGAGCGCGGGCATGATGGCTCAACTTGGTGAGCGGTGCGGAATTAAGCACGGAATGAAGAGTGCGGCACTGGCGTGGCGGGGTATGCTGGAGGGGACCATCAACCCAGCGAAAGGGGAGAGCATGACGGATCAGGAAACGCCCGAGCGCGTGCATGTGACGGCCGACGATATCGAGGCCGCCAACGACCTTATCGACTTTATCGAGGCATGCCCCAGCATGTTCCATACGGCGGCGACCATTATGGCCGAACTCGACGAGGCGGGCTTTACCTACCTGCCCGAGAATGCGGCGTGGGATATCGAGCCGGGCGGTCGCTATTACACGCAGCGCAACACCTCGAGCGTTGTTGCCTTTAAGGTGGGCGAGGACCTGGCCGTGACGTGGGGCGAGGACGGCGTTGCCGGCGACTACCATTTTCAGCTGACGGCGTCGCACAGCGACTCGCCGACGTTTAAGGTCAAGGCCGTGCCCGAGCTCGACGGCGCAGGCGAGACGCTGCGCCTGAACACCGAGGCCTACGGCGGCATGATCGACTACACCTGGTTCGATCGCCCGCTGGCGCTCGCGGGCCGCGTGCTGGTGCGCGAGGGCGACCGTATTGAGAGCCGCCTGCTTTCCACCGAGCGCGAGGTCGCTATTATTCCGAGCCTTGCCATCCATATGAACCGCGGCGTCAACGAGGGCTTTGCGCCCAACCGCGCCGTCGACCTGTGCCCGCTCATCAGCGCCGGTGACCTTAAGCAGGGAGATTTCGACGCCCTGATCGCTGATGAACTGGACGTTGAGCCCGAGCAGATCCTGGGCCGCGATCTGTTCCTGGTCAATCGTCAGGATGCGCGCATTTGGGGCTGGGCCGACGAGTTTATCTCGACGCCCAAGCTCGACGACCTGGCATGCGCCTACACCTCGCTGCAGGCATTTTTGGGTGCTGAGAATGCGCACGACGTCTCGGTCTTCTGCTGCTTTGATAACGAGGAGGTTGGCTCCGAGACCAAGCAGGGCGCCATGTCGACGTTCTTGGCCGACGCGCTGCGCCGCATTAACGGATCGCTGGGCTTTGACGACGAGTCGTACCATCGCGCACTTGCCGCCTCGATGCTTGTAAGCTGCGACAATGCACATGCCGTGCACCCCAACCACGCCGAGAAGTGCGATGCCCGCAATCAGGTGGTGCTCAACGGCGGCATCGTCATCAAGGAAGCCGCCAACCAGCACTACTGTACCGATGCCTTTAGCCGCGCGGTGTTCCAGGCCATCTGCGATGACGCCGACGTACCCACGCAGGCCTTCGCCAACAAGAGCGATATGGCTGGCGGATCCACGCTCGGCAATCTGTCCAATATGCAGGCGAGCATGCATGCCGTGGACGTGGGCCTGCCTCAGCTGGCCATGCATTCTAGCTACGAGACCGGTGGCGTGCGCGACGTGGTATACGCTATCCGCGCCCTCACGGCCTTCTACGAGCGCAACCTAACCATCAACGGCGCCGAAAGCGTGGAACTCTAAATGCGAGCCGAAGAAATGAAGGCCGAGCGTGGGGCTCAGCTTATTGATCGGGGTTTACAGCTGTTCGTCGCCGCTTGCCATGAGTCAGGGGTCGACGTTTCCAAGGCGCGACCAACGAGTGCTGAAGAACTCAAGCGTAACGCCTATTCGGACCGCTATGACGAGGAGACGGACTGGCTCTAATAAGCGAAGTGTCGAAAACGCTAGATGTATGTTTGATATCACTTTGGCGAGAGTGTCGCAGACAGAACTACCGGTATGGCGCAAGCCAACCTGACCCCATTGCACCAAACCTACCAAAAAGGGACAGGTTCATTTTGGCAGGCTTTATCTGGGCAAATGCCGCAATGCCAACAGCTGGACGGAATTGTTAAGACACCGCGGGTTGAGCAAACGTCAGCGAGCGACGTCCAGAACGAACAAGTTGGCATGAAAAAGGCGAGGCATTGACCTTCTGGTCATGCCTCGCCTTTTGAACGACAAATTGTCGCTCTGGGCGGCGCGCAGCGTCGACCGGTCCGCCGTTCGTTAGAACGGCGGAACCCTAATGTTCGATCCAGCAGCGCAGGGTCTCGCCAGCTTGCAAGTGGCGTAGGTTCTCCGCGGCAATGTCGACCACATTGTTGAGCGTAGCCTCCAAGTGGAACCAGCCCGAGACGTGCGGCGTGATGAGCATGTTGGGCGCATCCCATAGCGGGCTTGTCTCAGGCAGCGGCTCGGAATCGGTGACGTCGACCGCGGCGCCGGCGAGATGTCCTGATTCCAGGGCGGCAACTAGGTCGTCGGCAACCACAAGATCGCCGCGGCCGCCGTTGGCAAAGAAGGCGCCCGGTTTCATCGCGGCGAAGAACTCGGCGTTCGCCAGACCGCGGGTCTCGGGCGTGCTGGGCATAAAGGATGCGACGATGTCAGCCTCGGCCAGGCGCTCGGGCAGGGCGTCCATGCCGTCCATGTCCTCAAACACAATGGGGTAGACGAGTGGATGGCGCTTGATGCCGCGGACGTGTGCGCCCATGCTGCGGCAGAGCGTGGCGAAGTGGCCACCGATATCTCCCGCGCCCAGCACCAGCACATTGGCGTTTTTGAGCGAGGTGACCGGCCCCAAATCCTCCCAGCGATGCTCGCGCTGCAAGTCGTGATAGCCAGGCAGGCGCTTCATCATGGAAAGGACCATGGCAAACATGTGCTCGCTCACGGCCTGACCGTAGGCGCCGATTGAGCAAGACAGCTTGGCTTCAGCCGGCACGGTGCCGGCGGCAAGGTAGTCGTCATAGCCGGCGGTCTGCAATTGCAACAGCTGGAGATGCTCGCATGCGGTAAGCAAGGCAGGGTCTATGTTGCCCAAGATCACGTCGGCGTTGGCGACCTGCTCACGCGTGATGGCGTCGGCGCTTGTGTAAATAAAGTCCTCGCCTGGAGCGCTCGACTCGAGGATCGCACGATGGCGGTCATTGACGGGCAACAAAACCAGGATGTTCACAAGCAGTCCTCTCCGCTCAACCTGCCAAAAAGGGACAGGTTTGTTTTGGCAGGTTTTATCAGGCAAAACGTTCAAATAAAACGCCGGATGCAAGACGAGCGTGCCCGTCAGCATCCGGCGCATCCGCGGCTACCAGCTCAGCAGCTCGTAGCCGTCCTCGGTCACCACGAGCTGTACCTCGCACTGGGCCGAATCGCTGCCGTCCTTGGTGCGCACGCACCAGCCGTCACCCTTGCTGATCTTGATGTCGGGCGCTCCGGCGTTGACCATGGGCTCGATGGTAAAGACCATGCCCGGGGCCATGATGGTGTCCACATCGGGCGCCTCGGTGGTAAAGCCCACAAACGGGTCCTCGTGGAACTCCTTACCGATGCCGTGCCCGCCGTACTCGCGCACCACGCTAAAGCCGGCGTCCTCGACGGTCTTTTGCACTGCCTCGGCCATAACGGAGAGCGGTAGCCATGGCTTGACGGCCGCCAGACCCGCCTCCACGCTGGCGCGGGTGACATCGACCAGGCGCTGGCGCTCGGCCGAGACCTCGCCGATGCAGAACATGCGGCTCGAGTCGCTAAAATAGCCGTCTAGGATCGTGGAACAGTCCACGTTGATGATGTCGCCCTCGTGCAGCACGTCCGTATCGCAGGGAATGCCGTGGCAGACCACGTCATTGATCGAGGTGCACACGCTCTTGGGGTAGCCCTCGTAGTTGAGGTCAGCCGGCGTGCCACCGTGCTCGACGGTGTAGTCGTAGATCATCTGGTCGATCTGGTTGGTGGTCATGCCCGCGGCGATGTGCTCGCCTACGTAATCGAGCACGCCCACGTTGATGGCGGCCGATCGCTTGATGCCCTCGATATCGGCGGGCGTCTTGTAGAGCGTGCGGGGCAGAACCTCCCAGCCCTCTTCCCACAAGCGTTCGAGGCGCTCATCAAAGGCGCTATGGCATTTCTTATATTTTTTGCCGCTGCCGCACCAGCAAGCGTCGTTGCGGCCAGGCACGGGTCCTTTGTCATACATGGCTAACTTCCTTTCATTCGCAGCTAGTATAGCCCACCCACGCGTCCATAAAAGTTGCGGTGATATAGTTCCGATTTAAGCGGTTTAACAGCACAAATAGGAACTATATCACCGCAACTGATGGGGCGGGATGGCTGACACTAGCCGCTGCGTGGTTTTGCTAGTAGCTCACCTGGCAGGGAATGCCGAGGGCTTGGACGCGCGCGGCAATGGCGTCGAGCACCTCGGGCGCTGCTTTGGCAAGGCCGGCGACCGGCGTCTCGCGTGCCACCGTGTAGATGGTCGCCTCCTGCGGACGAATGCGCTCGAGCGCCGCGAGCCAAGGGCCGACGTACTCCTCGCCGGTGTTATCGAGAGACTTGCCCCGGTACTCACCGCTCAAAAACATCGTCTGGATAATGACATGACCGTTAAAGCCTGCGAACGTCTCGATCTGGTGCTCGACGTCATAGGGGCCAACGGGCTGGTCGAGCAGCTGGATAAACGCCGGGTCGACGGTATCGAGCTTAAGAATGTTGTCGTCGACCATCATGAGCGCATCGTGCACAGCGGGCTGGTCGGCGCGCGTGCCGTTGGAAAGCACGGCAATCTTGGTGTTGGGGGCTAGCTGATCGCGCAGCGCGACGGCGCCGGCGATGGCCTGTGGAAACTCCGGTGCGGCGGTGGGCTCGCCGTTGCCTGCGAAGGTGATCACATCGGGGAGCTCGCCCTCGGCTGCCATCTCGCGCAGCTTTGCCTCGAGCGCTTCGAGTACCACGGCAGCCGTGTTATACGGCTCATGGCAGGGGCGCTCGGCGTTGAGGCCGTTCTCGCAGTAGATGCAGTCGAACGTGCAGATTTTGCCGCTGGCCGGCATCATGTTGACGCCGAGCGAGAGACCAAGGCGACGGCTGCGAACGGGCCCAAAGATGGGGCTGGCATTCAAAAACGTAGACATAGGCATATGCTCCTCAAGACAATTGTGCCTAAGCATAGCATCGGCTCCAAAGCAAGGTGTGGGCTCTTGCTTTACAAGTTTCGTTTTTTCACGTCGCTCATGATGCCGTGCCATGAAAAGCCTCGGGTCGGGTACAGTTAATCTGTTAACAAGGCGTAAAGCAATGCGGGTCCATCCAACCGTGCTGACGTGCAACTGGATGAGCATTGATGATGGGGGCACAACATGGATTTTACGGTCGAGAATGCGGGCACCACGATTGCCTGTCGCGAATATGCCGGCCCGGATGTGTCGCCTGATACTCCTGCCTTGGTGTGCGTGCACGGCGCTTGTGTTGACGGCGTCTTTTTTGACGGTATCGCTTGTGAGCTCAGTCGCAACTACCGCGTAATTGCCTACGACCGCCGCGGCTGTGGTGGCAGCAGCGATGCGGCAGACGGCAGCTATGATCTTGCCGCTCAGGCCGCCGATCTGCAAGCCGTGATCGAACAAGTTGGCGCTCCGACAAATGTGCTTGCGCACAGCGCCGGTACGTTGGTGGCGCTGGAGCTTCTTCGTACCGAACCCCATCTCGTCGTCCGTGCGATTCTGCATGAGCCGGCTGTGTCGGCCGAAGGCGTCGGCATGGGCGCAGCTCCGGTTTTGCTCGATATGATTGCGGCTGGAAAGGTTTCAAGGGCGCTCCGGCTTTTCTTGGGAGCCCTCGGCGACTTGGACCCCGAGGCTCCTGGAACGACCGAAGCGGAAGCCAAGCATGCCCTGCGCAACGGCCGCAGTTTCATGGCAAACGAATACGGGATTACTATGACCTGCGTTCCCGATTGGGATAGCGTTCGCGCGTCAAAAACGGTGGCCGCCGTGCTCCTGGGCGAGCTCTCGATTGGCACGCCCCGCGAGGCTGGCACGCGAGCGGCTGCCGAATATCTCGATTGCCCTCTCGTGACGATCCCGGGCGCGCACAACGGCCTGCGCGATCGCCCGGCAGCGGCTGCCCGGGCTGTCTGTGGCATCCTGGGGCTCTAACACCCGCAATGGCCAAAGCAGGCTCCATCCGCAAACGTTTCGGCTGTGTTAACAAATGTGCTCAAAACCTCACGTCTGCGACTTCAATCGCGCCGCCTGTCAACTCATAAAAATGTAACAGCATTCACGTACTTACCTGCATCGACAAGGTGTTAACCTTGTAGCATTTGGAACCCACCGCTACCATGCGAAACTATCGAAAGGGCCCCATATGCTCAATAATCACGAGGTCAATCTAACCGACGAGGAGGCCGCCGCTGAGGTCGCCCGCGTCGCGAAGACCTACCCCGTGGTGCGTTTGCTGTCGGCCGATCAGATTAAGAGCGAGCCTAACTGCTTGCTCGCCGGCGATCGCTGCCCTTGTCTGCGTCAGTCGAGTCTTGAGGCTTTGGCAGACTCCGATGAGGTGTCGGAGCAGCTGCTCAATGATGGCACTGAGTACCGCGCCCGTCTACGCCCTCTGAAGGTCGAGGGCGAGCCTCACGTCTTGCTGATGGTGCGTCCGATTGATGAGCAAGAGGCCGCGGAAGAGGACCTTGTCTACACCGACGTGCTGACGAGCGTGCGCAATCGCCGATATTACGAGGAAAAGCTTCGCAGCGCCCGCATGAATGCCGGCGTTGCGATGATCGACGTTGATGATTTTAGGGCCTTCAACGATACGTGTGGCCGTCATGCCGGCGACCTTGCGCTCGGTGCTGTGGCGACAGCCATACGCAGCGGAATTCGTTCGACTGACGAGCTTGTGCGCTATGGCTGCGACAAGTTTGTGGTTGTCATGCCCAATATTCCCTCCGATGACTTCACCCGTCGCCTGCATCAGGTGTCCGATGCCGTTCATTCCACGATTATTCCGGGCCATGAGTACGTGAGCTTGACGGCATGTGTTGGTGGCGTTCGCATTCATGGCGAGACGGTCGATGAGGGCGTTGGCCGCGCTGCTCAGTTACTGAGCCGCGCTAAGGCAAAAGCCGGTACGGTCGTGACCGATGCCGATTCCATCGAGGCCTTCCAAAGCGAAAAGCCTTTGGTGCTTATCGCCGATGACTCCGAGATGAACCGAGCCATTCTCAGCGAGATGCTCAAGGACGAGCATTGCATCCTCGAGGCCGATAACGGTCGTGCGGCGCTCGACATGGTCGACCGCTATGGCGATGAGTTGTCGCTCGTGCTGCTGGACATTGTGATGCCGGGCATAAGCGGCTTTGAGGTGCTGGCCGATCTGTCGCGCCGATCGGGTATCGATAATCTGCCTGTCATCATGATTTCGAGCGAAGATTCCGATGATGCGGTTCTGCGCGCGTACGAGCTGGGCGCCTCGGACTATATCAACCGCCCGTTTGACTCCCGTGTCGTGCGCCGCCGCGTAAGCAACACCATCCGCCTGTACGCCAAACAGCGCCGCCTGACGAACCTGCTGTCCCAACAGTACAACGAGCGCGTCAAGAACAGTCGCATGCTCATCGACATCATGGCCGGCGTCATGGAGCTTCGCAACGGCGAGAGCGGTAGGCACGTTACGAACATCGAAAAGCTGACCGAGCTGCTGCTTGGCTATCTGGTCCAGCGTAGCGGCACGATCTCCCTCGACAATGAGGAACGCTCCACGATCGCCCTGGCTTCGGCGCTGCACGATATCGGCAAGATGTCGATTGACGATGCGATCCTCAACAAGCCCGGGCGCCTCACGCCCGAGGAATTCGAGATTATGAAGACGCATACCACGATTGGCGCCAACATGCTGCTCGAGCTGGGCAGCCATCACGCCGGCAATGCGCTTTTGGAATATGCGTACCAGATTGCGCGTTGGCACCACGAGCGCTGGGACGGCAGGGGTTATCCCGACGGTCTTAAGGGCGACGATATCCCCATCTCCGCGCAGGTGGTTTCGGTGGCTGACGTGTACGATGCGCTGACGAGCGTGCGCGTATACAAGGACGCTATCCCGCACGAGGAGGCGATCCAGATGATCCTGGACGGTAAGTGCGGTACCTTTAACCCGCTGCTGCTCGATTGCCTGCTCGAGGTGCAAGACCAAATTGCCGAGACGTTGGCACGCCCCGCCGACGTCGTCGCGTTTTCCACGATTTAGTTTGACCAAAGGAGTTTTTAATCCATGATTTCCATGCGTGAGGCATATGAGAAGATCGGCGCTAATTATGACGACGCGTGCGCTCGGCTGATGGGCGGGGAAATGCTTGCCCGCTTTGCCCTCAAGTTTTTGGATGACGAGAGCATGGACAAGCTGGAGGCCGCCATGGCGGCGGGAGACGCCGAAGGTGCGTTTATGGCAGCGCACACGCTCAAGGGCGTGAGCCAGAACCTGGGATTCGATAATCTGTACGAGCCGGCGGTTGTGGTGACCGAAGCGCTGCGCGGCGCCGATGCCGTTGACGGCGCTCGCGAGGGAATGCATGCGCTGCAGCAGCAATATGCGGCAACGATGTCGGCCTTGCGCGAGGCGGCCGAGTAAGAGCTCGCGAGCTTTGATGACTATGAGCGTGGATAATCTCCCGTTTTAGGCCCGGTGGCGGCCTCAAAGTGGGAGATTATCCACGCTCGTTCGATACGTGTCCAAAAATCCACGCTCACCTCTTCTGATTAGTGAATGGCCTATGCGCACTGGCGGGGCTTTCCGCATGCAATCCATATCGTTGTTCGATAAACTGTTCGAATAACGATAGAGCCGATGAGGGTGAGTGTATGTCCAACAGCGTTCAGCGTATGGCCAAGGCGGGCGAAAATATCAGGAAGCTTGGTTTTTGCATGGCAGCCGTTTTTGCAGGGATGCTCGTTGCTTTTGCCGCGTTGGTTGTTTACGTGATCTGGTATGCGGTTGCAAACGTTGCTTCTGTCGATTCTTTCGGTGTCGTGACGCTTCTCGATGGCGGGTGCATCGTTATCCCAAGCGGACTGTGCCTGGCACTCGTCGTGGGTATTTCGCTTGTCGTTTTGTGCGGGATCAGCCGTAACATCTCGCGAGGCGTCTCGCCCTTTACCAAGACGCATGTGCGGCTTATCCGTGTTCTCGCGCTTGCCTTTGCTGTTAACGCCGCGGTTTCGCTTGTTGGTGCCTATGGATCGGTCAATCTCACCATTGGCGGACTGGAGCTTTACATCGTGCCTCATTCCTTCGTTATTGAGATTTGCCAAGGCGCTACCTTTGATGCGGGGTCGTTTATCGGCGCAGTTGTCTGTCTGTTTATCTCGGCGATCTGGAGTTATGCCTCGCTGCTCCAAGAGCAGTCTGACGAGCTTGTGTAGGAGGAAACATGAGCTATCTCATCATCGAGCTTGAGACGCAGCTGCTTAAGACCGGAAAGACCAGTGCTGATCTGATTCGAGCGACGGGGCATACTCCGGCTAATATTTCAAAGCTTAGAAACGGAAAGATAAAAGCTATTCGCCTAAAGACGCTCCTCGATATCTGTGATGAGCTTGATTGTCAACCGGGAGATATTATTCAGCGCGTGAGCGAGAAAGAGCTTGAGGAGCTTATTGTTGAGCGTGCAAAAAACGTTGTGAGGCAGATGCGGGACGGCGGAGGCAACGAGGCGTCGCTTCCGACATCAGTCTTTGCTGTCGATTTGAGCGACGAGTAGCTTAAGGCGAACAACTAAAACGAAATATCAGCGTGAAGGGACCCGTGTCTAACACGGGTTCTTTCTTTTAGATTATCTTGACAAATATAAGTTATCGAAAAACAATAACAACTATGGGAAACGATAAAGTAAAGAAGGAACGATATGAGCGGTTTTGCTATCAAGCGGAACGGGAGGCCAATGAACGTATCAACGATAAGGCTATCAAGGGTGTCAAAGCGCTATGGGAGGCGCCGCGTTTTGCATGACGTTTCCTTCGAGGTACATCAGTCTGAGCTCTGCGCCCTTGTTGGTGCAAACGGGGCGGGCAAAAGCACGCTTATTAAAATCGTATTGGGCCTCTGTGAGCCATCGTCGGGGAGCGTGGAGCTCTTTGGAGGCAAGTCGAAAAAAGAGCTGAGCCTGATGCGGACGCGTGTCGGCTATGTGCCAGATTCCTGCGGAGCATACCAATCCCTCAGTGCGGCTGAGAATCTTCGGATCCGATGTGCGGAATGGGGGCTCGATGAGAAACGTGAGGTTCCTCGCGTCTTGGGCCTAGTCGGGCTGGACATCGATGAGAAAAAGAGCGTAGGCAGTTTTTCTCTGGGAATGAAACGGCGGCTGGATATAGCTACAGCTTTGTTGGGTGACACTGATCTGCTTATTTTTGATGAGCCAGCAAACGGGTTGGACCCGCTGGGCATTGAGAGCATATGGACCCTTATCGGCCGATTGAATCGGGAGCAGGGCAAAACCATGCTTATCTCTAGCCACGACTTGGATGAGCTGGCATCGGTTGCAACAAGCTGCCTGTTTCTTCATGACGGTGAACTGCTGAAAAAGGAATCGATGGATGTCATAAGGGATGAGGCGTCGTCCCTAAAAGAGTATTACAGGCGCTTGATGAAGGCGGTCTCGCTATGAAGCGGGCGATCCATCCCATAAAGGCAGATATGATGCGTTTGCACAGGATATTTCCGGCGAAGTTTGGTCTTGCGCTTATGCTGGCGTTCGGCCTTCTCTTCGGCATCTTTCTAAAAAACGGAACAACGTTGCTCGCCTTTGGCTATGGCGTTTGTGGGGAGGATATTGGTTTCCTCTGGAATGCAATCGATCCTTCTGCGCCTGATGAGTCCCTTGCGCGCAGCGCTTTTGCCGGTACATCCCTGTTCGTTCCACTCATCGTTTGTTTGGTGCTTTTACAGGAGCATGGCTATAAAGAGGGGCACCGAATTTCTTCGGCAAGAGGTCTCAACCGCTTTTATGGGGCTCTAGCCCATGCATTTTCGTCTGCTTTAATAATTGGCGCAGCGTATAGCGCGCTTTGCCTTCTTCTTTTTGCAATAGCCATAATACGTGGAGGGCATAACTACTCGCACAACATACTAACTGTATTTTTGCCTGCAATGATAGTCAACGCCGTATTGGTGATATCGGTTGCGCTGGAGACGGTGACCATCTATCGGATAACGGGCAGCGCTGTATTGAGCGGGGCCGTGGTGATAGTTGGATTTGTCATGAGCTTGACGCTCTACGGAGCCTTCCTTCAGGCACCTATACCATCCTTGCGATGGATCTTCTTCCTTCCGGGGCCGTACCTTGGAGTCGGATGTGCCCTTGGGTATAGCGATATGGGGCAGCTGACGCTTCTGGGATATGGCGTGGCAGCCAGTTGTCTATCGGTATTGATTTACGCTCTCTTGAGCTTTCGCGCTGGGGGTGTGCTCAATGGCTTGTCAGATTAAAAGACTTCTCCAGTCAGAATTGAAGCATGTGAGCAAATGGGCGTACGCCTTAATCCTGGTAATTTATGCGTACATGGTGATATTGCAGCTTAATTCTTTCCCGATGTGGTTCTGTAGCCTCCGTGAGAACAGTTTCTTGGGTTTTTTCCCAGACCCGACGCTTCGGCTATCGGCGGAGGATGTCGTTCTATTTGGTAATGCAGAGGTTTTTCGCGGTCTGCTGTTCAACGTAGCCCCGTTGGCTCATGCATTGTTCTTTCCGTTCATCGCGGCTTGCATTGCGCCGCGCTTTGCCAGTTCGGGCTTTGTCGAGGAACCGTGGGGGTTGTCGGAGGCTCGGGGAGGGAAGCGTGTGTGCGCTATCGTTGCGCGAGCGATGCTGTCTTCTTTCGCCCTTTTGGGCGCGTTTATCCTGACGAGTGTCGTTTTGTACTGTCTTAACTGCGCGATCGTTTTGGATGCTCAGCAGTATTTCAACCTGCATGTATTTTGCTATCGACTTGTTCTTGCTGCCGCTGCCTGCCTTGCATACGTGGTTTCTTGCGTAATCGTTGTTTCCTATTTTGGGTCCGGCTTCGGTCCGATTGGCATGCTGTTGCTTGTCAACGTCGTAGCGATCTACATACAGATCGGGGCCAATTCCATGCTTCCGCTTCCAGCCTCGATGCTCATGTGGATTTGCGGCGTGACCCCGTTGGGGAATGGTCAATGCATCTCGATTTTAATTGACTGCCTCATAAACGTAGCAAGCGTTTTTACCATTTGCTTTACTGTCGACCGATTGCGGTCGAGATTTCTCTGATTGTTTGTGAGGGATAATCATACCGAGCATATCAAATACAGGGGGGCGGGCACCGTAGCTGGTGTCCGCCCCCCCCGGCTTAGGAGGCTTTAACCTGATTGGTTCGCGAGCTAGCGGGCCTGCTTTACCTTGGCCGCTGCTTCGACAAACGACTTCCACAGGTTAAAGTCGGTTTCGAGCGTCTTCCACGTGTACTCGGGATGCCATTGCACGCCCAAGCAGAATGGCTGGCCTTCGACCTCGATGCACTCGGGAACGCCGTCGGTTGCCTTGGCGACCAAACGCGTGCTCTTACCCAGACGATCGACGCAGCAGTGGTGTGCGGAGTTGGTTTGGATCAGCCTGTGTCCGCCAACCGCGCGGTCGAGCAGCGAGCCCGGCACGACCTCGACGGGATGCACGGGGTCGTTGAGCACGTGGGTATGGCGCCACTGTGTGCGGCCCTCGCGAGCGCCCAGGCTCGGCACGTCCATGCACAGAGTGCCGCCAGTGGCGACATTGAGCAACTGCGTGCCGCGGCAGGTGGTAAAGAGCGGCTTTTTGGCGCGGAGCACCTCGCCGACCAGCTTAAACTCAAAGCTATCGCGGATCTCACAGCAGAGGGTGGGGTCGTAGGGTCGATCATCGCCCCAACGTTTGGGATTGACATCGGGGCCGCCGGGAATGGCGATGCCGTCGGCGATATCGACGTAATGACGGATGACCTCAATGTCCTCGGTGATGGACATCTGCAGCGGCAGGCCGCCGGCGGCAAGGATGGCATCGACAAAGACACTTGCGATTTCCTCGTTGGGGGAGAGCGTCTCGCTTAAAAACGGCTTTGCCTCTTCCCAACGCGGCGCGACGATGATGAGCGGGCGGTCGGCGGGATCGACGTCGACGTGCGGGGTGTATGACGATGAAGTGCGAGTTCCGATCATAGGTGTTGCTTTCGAGTTTGGATGGTCATGGCGAGCAGATATGGCAATTGGGCTAGTGGCCCTTGATGGAGTTGAGGAAGTCCTGGGCGCGCTTGGTCTGGGGGTGGTCGAAGAACCCGTCGGGCGTGCCGGTTTCCACGATCTGGCCATCGGCCATAAACACGACACGGTCGGCCACGCGGCGGGCAAAGTTCATCTCGTGCGTAATGACGATCATCGTCATGCCCTGCTGCGCCAAGCGCACCATGACCTCGAGCACCTCATTGATCATCTCGGGGTCAAGGGCACTCGTGGGCTCATCGAAGAGCATAGCCTTGGGCTGCATGGCAAGAGAACGGGCGATGGCCACGCGCTGCTGCTGGCCGCCCGAAAGCTGTGCGGGCACCTTATCGGCCTGCTCGGCAACGCCTACGCGGCTCAGCAGGTCCATGGCGCGCTCGCGGGCCTCGTCCTTGGAGACGCCCAGCACGTCGACCGGTCCCAGCATGACGTTCTGCAGCACCGTCATATGTGCGAATAGGTTGAACTGCTGAAACACCATGCCCAGCTCGGCGCGCATGCGGGCAAGATCCTTGCCTTCCTGTGGCAGGGGCTCGCCCTCGATGAGAATCTCGCCCGAGTCGACGGTCTCCAAGCGGTTGATGGTGCGGCACATGGTCGACTTGCCCGAGCCCGAGGGACCGATCACGACGACGACCTCGCCACGGTCGACCGAGAGATTGATGTCGTTGAGGACGTGCAGATCGCCGTAGTGCTTATCGACGTGTCTGAGCTCGATCAGCGGCTGATTGCCGGTGGAAGAGGTGCTCTGTGCCATGGTGCTCGGCTCCTTATGACTCGAAATGGTAAAGCGTTAGCGGATGATGGTCGCGCCGGTTTTGTGCGAAACGTAGACAGCGGCCTTGTTGATCGCGACGTTGATGAGGATGTAGATAACCGCGATCACCAGATAGACCGACACGAGAGCGTCGTAGTTGGTAATGAGCACGCGGGCATTTTGCATGAGGTCGGGGTAGCTCACCACGTAGGCGACGGTGGTGTCTTTGACTACGACCACGAGCTGCGAAATCAACGACGGAATGATAAATCGAATAGCCTGCGGCAACACGATTTTAAAGGTGATTTTAGCCTTGGAGAGACCGAGTGCCTGGGCGGCCTCGACCTGACCGCGCGGCACGGCGTTGACGCCGGCACGGAAGATCTCGGCCAGTACGCCGGCCGCAGCGAGCGCGACGGGAAGCGTGAGCATCCAAAACGACGGCAGTGCGATCTTGTACTGGGGCAGCACCAAAAAGAAGAAGTAGATGAACAGAAGGCTCGGCACGCCACGGAAGAAATCGGTGAGCACGCGGCAGACCAGCTGCAGCGGCTTAATGTCGCTGGTGCGGCCGAGCATAAGGGCTAAGCCCAGTACCAGCGCAATGACGCCGGCGGTGAGTGCGACTTTAACGGTGCCCTCAAAACCGGCAAGCAGGAACTTCCAGGTGGTGAGGTGCGTAAAGAAGTACCAGTAATGGACCGAAAGCTGGCCGGTCACGTAAAAGCGCTGCAGTACCAGAGCGATGAGCGCGGCCACGGCAACAAGTGAGATGGCGGTGCCGACGCGAATCTTGGCGCGCATCTTGGGGCCGGGAGCCTCGTAGAGCGCATCGCGCATGGTAAGTGCAGGGGAGGAATGTTTACTCATCGGAGGATCCTCACCTTCTTATCGATGTAGTTGCCAATGTGGCTCACCACAAAGGCCGTGCCCAGGTAGCCAAGCGCCGAGATAAAGAACGCGGCGACGCCGCCGAGCGAGCGCGTGTTGATGTAGCTCACCACGCCGGTGAGCTCCTGCGGTTTAAGCGGTACCTGACTGCCGAGCGCGGTGGTGAGCATGACGGCGATAAAGAGGTTGGTCATGGGCAGCACGCTCGAGCGCAGCGCCTGCGGAATCACGATCTTGGCGAGGATACGGTTGAAGCTCATGCCGAGCGAACGGGCGGCTTCTACCTGACCGACGCCGACGGTGTTGATGCCGCTCATAAAGTTCTCGGAGCCAAAGGCTGAGCCCAAAAGGACCGTGGCGACGATAACGCAGGTGCGGTAGGGCAGGACGACCTTGAGCGGCGGCAGCGCGTAGACGACGATAATGAGCAGCGCGATGCCGGGGATGTTACGGAAGACCTGGACATACAGGTCGCCAAAGACGCGCAGCGGCTTGAGCGGCGACACGCGCATCACGGTGACGGCGACGGCCAGCACCATGGCGATGGCAAACGACTCAAGCGTCATGCCCCAGGTTGCTAGCAGCGCGTCGATATAGTTCTGACCATAGAGCGACCAGAGCTCGGAGAGACTCATGCGGACCTCCCGCCGGTAAGGAAAGGGGCTCCCGTGTGTACGGAAGCCCCGACAACTCAGTGAGGAAACAGTTTAGCGCAATAAAGCGCATCGTGCGTTTCCGTATGGTTTCGTAGCGGCCGTTACTAGGCTCGCTGCCTAGGCGCCGATCTCGGGCAGCTCGGGAACATTGGTGTCGCCCGTACGGTCACCGATGCAGATCTGCCACAGCTCGGTCCAGGTGCCGTCATCCTCGATCTTCTTGAGGAAGTCGTTGACAAAGGCGACACCGTCGGAATCGAGCGGCAGGCCGATGCCGTAGGGCTCCTTGCTGCCGAAGGGCTTGCCGGCGATCTTGTACTTACCGGGCTCGCGGACCAGGGCGCTCTGCTGCATGTTGTTATCGATGACGTAGGCGTCAACGCGTCCCTGCTGAAGTGCCTGGCGGGCCTCCTCGTCGGTCTTGAACTCCTGCTGGCTGGCCTTGGGAGCGAACTCCTCCAGGATGGCGGGGCCGTTGGAGCCGGACTGGACGGCGACGTTCTTGTCGGCCAGGTCGTCGACGCTCTTGATGTCGTCGTTGTCGGCGAGCACCAGGATAGCCTGCTGGGTGTAGTAGTAGGGACCGGCAAAGGAGACGAGCTTCTTGCGCTCGTCAGTGATGGTGTAGGTGGCAAAGACGGCGTCGACCTGGCCGTTCTGCAGGACGGACTCACGCGTGTCCGAGGTCACCTGGGTGATCTCGACCTTGTTCTCGCCCAGAATGTAGTTGGACAGGAGCTGTGCGATACCGGCGTCGAAGCCGCGGGTCTGACCGTCTTTCTCGTTGAGGAGGGAGAAGAGCGTGGAGGTCTGAACGCCACCGATCGTAAAGACGCCGGCGTCCTTGACGGCCGTCGCCCAGGTGCTGGCGGCGATGGCGTCGTCATCGGCCTTGGGGCCGTTGTCGACGAGCTTGTCGAATGCCTTGGCGTCGAGCGTGGTGGAAGCCTCGGTATCCTCGGAGCTCTTGGAGGAGCCGGCGGCGGAACCCTTGTCAGCCTCGGCACTGGTGTCGGAGCAGCCGGCAAGACCAAGGCCGGCGACGGTTGCGAAGGTGGCGGCAACGAAGCCGCGGCGGTCGAGAACGACCTGCTGGGAGAGGTTCTTGCTCATGGTAGAACACCTTTCTCAATAAAATCCCTAGCGGTTGAGTAGAGTTATACCCCATCGCGCTCAAATGGGTCAACACGAAATAACTCAGAAACATACTTGCCTTATGGGTTATTGTACCTACCAAAAAGAGACAGGTTAATTTTGGCAGGTTTTATCTGGGCAAACGTCGATTATTGCAGCTGAGATAGCGCTCTGCAGACGGCATGATCGCTTGCAGCGGTCGCTATAATGGCGGCAGCGCGACACATATATAAGTAAAGAGACCGCGTATGAACGGTTATTCGTTTTTCGCGCCGCGAAAATAAAAACCTCCGCAGGGGTGCTTCCCTTGCGGAGGTTTTTTACTCGTTGAGTAGCCTTACGGCCTCGGCGGCCATGTTCTCGACCGTCATGCCGTTCTGAGCGAGCAGCTCGTTGGGGTCGTAGCGGTCGGGGAAGCCCTTGGCGATGCCGAAGGTGCGCGTGCGCACGGGCGTGCAGGCCAAGTAGCACGCGACGCGTTCGCCCCAACCGCCGTCCAAGATGCCGTCCTCGAGGGTGACGACAACGCGATGCTCGGCGGCAAGGCTGTCGAGGAACTCGCGGTCAAGCTCGGTTGCAAAGCGAGGGTTGACGAGCGTGGCCTCGATACCGTATTCGGCTGCCAAGCGGTTTGCCACGCGCTCGCCCAGCTCAAAGAAATCGCCGAGCGCGAGCACGGCCACGTCGCGGCCCTGGCGCACCACGTTGTAGCGCGCGACACCGTAATCGGCGTCCTCGGCAGGCGCCAAGTCGGGGCGGCTTACCAGGCCAATGCCGGGCACGCGAATCGCCACAGGATGCTCGCGATGGTCGAGCGACCAGCTCAGCATGGATAGATATTCCTCCATGCAGGCCGGCGCCAGGTAGCGCATGTTGGGAAGACCGCCCAGCATGGAAATATCAAAGAACGAGAGATGCGTCTCGGATGTGGTGCCAAAGATCGACGCGCCAAATACCAGGATGGTTGCGGGGGCGTCGTTGAGGCACAGGTCGTGCCACAGTTCGTCGTAGGCGCGCTGCAAAAACGTGCCGTACACACCAAAGACTGGCTTGGCGCCCGAGCGCGCAAGCGCGGTGGCAAAGGTCACGGCGTGTTCCTCGGCAATGCCCACGTCGACAAACTGCTTGCCTGCCGCGGCGCGAAGCTCGGGTGTAAAGCCCATGATGTAGGGCGTGGCAGCCGTGATGCCCACAACCTGCGGATCGCGCTCGATGGCAGCGCTGAGCGCCTCGCCCGTAATGTCGGCATAGGTGCGCGGCGCAGGCTCGCTCGGATGACCCGGGCAGAGCTTGCGCCCAGTCGCCATGTCAAACGGACCCACGTGGTGCCAGCGCTCGGGGTCGCTCTGGGCCGGCTCAAAGCCCTTGCCCTTGGCGGTGGAGACGTGCAGCACGATGGGATGATCGATATCGCGCAGTTCCTGCAGCGCGTCGACCAGGGCCAACACATCGTTACCGGCGTCCAGATAGCGGTAGTCGAGCCCCATCGCGCGGAAAACGTTGCGCTCACAGGTGCCGTTGCTGGCGCGCAGCTCGGCCAGATTGCGATACAGGCCGCCATGGTTCTCGGCAATGGACTGGTCGTTATCGTTGACGATGATGATCAGGTTGCTGTCGAGCTCGGCGGCATTGTTAAAGCCCTCAAACGCCAGACCGCCCGAAAGCGAACCGTCGCCAATGATGGTGATGACGTTGTACGCATCGCCCGCCAGGTCACGAGCGTGCGCCAAGCCGCAGCCCAGGCTCACCGATGTGGAGGTGTGGCCCATGGCGAACAGGTCGTGTTCGGACTCGTCGGGATTGGCAAAGCCAGAGGCCTCGCCGTAGCGTGCCGGGTCGATATAAGTGTACGCGCGCCCAGTCAGCGCCTTGTGGGCATAGGTCTGGTGCGACACGTCAAAGACAATTTTGTCGGTGGGGGAGTTAAACACGCGATGAAGCGCAACCGTAAGCTCAACGACGCCCAGGTTGGGGGCAACGTGCCCGCCGACGGCGGCGGAGCTTTCGAGGATGGCGTGGCGGATCTCGCCGCAGAGCAGCGGAAGCTCGGCGCGATCGAGAGCCTTGACGTCCTCGGGCGTTGTCGTTTGCGTAAGCAGCATCGTTGTGGGTTACTCCATGCGAATCGTGCGCCGGCACTCCCTCGGCCGGCACAATTGCACAAGACAGTCTCGCACATTTTGGCGTTTGATATGTGACGGCGGCGCGGTAATTCGCCAACTGGTGGGGCAAAACGTTTTGTCCGATGCCATACTGATAAGTTCCATGATGATTTTATTCATTGCGTGCAGGCTGTGGCTTGCCGCCGAGCGCCGCCGGAAGGAGGCCGCATGTCCGATACCGTTCGTGCCGAGAAAATCGCGTGCGAAGTAGACCATGCTGCCCGTCAACTGGCACAGGCGGGCCGTCTGGACCTGACGCGCGAGTTTATCCAGCATGGCGATGTGACGGTGTATACGCATGTGACCTCGGTGGCGCGGGCAAGTCTGTCCTTTGCCGAGCGCCTGGGCCGCGTCGGTATCTCCGTCGACCGCTTGTCGCTGCTGCGCGGGGCCCTGCTGCACGATTACTTTCTCTATGACTGGCACGATCCCGACCCAAGCCATCGACTGCATGGCTTTCGGCATCCGTTTTTTGCCCTGGCGCGTGCCGAAGAGGATTTTGAGCTGACGTCGCGCGAGCGGAATATCATCGCGCGCCATATGTTTCCGCTGGTACCGGTGCCGCCGACGTGTCGCGAGGCATGGATTGTGTGCCTGGCGGATAAATGGTGCGCGCTGCGCGAGACGATTGCCGGCCGTCTGCCGCGCAAAGGCGGCGCGAACGATTTGAACGAGGGCTCGAGCGACGGCTCGAGCAAAGAATCGAACGAAAAGAGGAGTGGGTAGACGGTGGGAACCGCGATCGGCATGGCATTTGACGGCGCGACGCTTGCCGCTTGTCCGCTCTCGGCGCTGGTACTCTCGTTTGCCTTCTACGGTTTTTGCGGCTGGGTATGGGAGTCGACAGCCTGCGCCATGCTCAACCACGGACGCTTTGCCAACAGCGGCTTTTTGCTAGGGCCGTGTTGTCCCATCTACGGTGCGGGCGGCATCGCGTGCTGGTTGCTGCTGCGTGGAATCCCAGACGCCTCGAGCCAGTTTGTCGCTGCAGCGCTCGTATGCAGCGTGATTGAGTACAGCGTAGGCGTGCTGTTGGAAAAAACGACGGGTGCCCGGTTTTGGGATTACTCGCATCTGCCGTTTAACCTGCACGGACGCATCTGCCTGTACTGGGCCTGCGCGTTTGGCTTGGGTGCGTTGTGTATTTGCCGTTTAGTGGAGCCGGCATTGCTGGGGCTGCTTGGCCATCTGCCGGTGCTGATTGTGCGGCTGTCCGCCTTTATCGTCGCGGTCGCGATGATGGTCGATGCGGTGTGCTCGTTGGCCAGCTGGCGCCGCCTGTCCGATCAGCTTGAGCGTGTGCGTGCCGACCTTGCCGACCGCATCAATGAGTCGCTTGCCGACGCCTCCGACTCTATGCTCGAACGTATTCCCGATTCGGCGATTGACTCGGTGGCGCAGACGCATATCCGCGGTCGCGCCGTTAACGCTTGGCTGGCCGAGCTGGGCGACGCGGCGCTCGATGCCCTGCGCGAGAAGGCTTCGATGCCGACGTTTATCTCGGATGGTGCTCGCGGCCTGGCACTTGCCGCCCGCCGCGTGGCCGATGCCGCGCCGAGCGTGCCCCGTCCGTCGCTCACCCGTCTCCGTACCGGCAAGCGCATGAGCCGTCCGGTGCCGAGTGTGTCGCTCAGCCGTCGTGACCTGCGCTTCTTTAACGCCTTCCCGCGTCTGCGCATCAATCGCTACGAGGGCGTCATCCGAGCTACCGACCTCCGCGACCGAGCCCGCGAGCTGTTCCGCCGCTAGCCGGGACGGGCGTGTTTGTGGCTTCCTTGCTCGCGTATTTCCCGTTCGTTTCGCGCCCGTTGCCGCGCCGTTTCCAAGATTGCGGCACCGTTTCCATTCGACAACGCAGCGTTTAACAACGCCGTATCTGGTCTACACCAGTTGCCCCTCGGCCGCATCATGAGCGCCGACAACGTTCATGCGACAAAGGGGGAGCGAATGTACGATACGGGATCGACAACGTTTATGCTCATCTGCACCATGCTCGTGTTTTTAATGACACCGGGTCTGGCGTTTTTCTATGGTGGCCTGTCCAGGCGCAAAAATGTCATCAACACCATGCTTATGTGCTTTGGCGCCATTGGCCTGGTTGGTGTGCTGTGGATTGTTGCTGGCTGGTCGCTGGCCTACGGCGGCGACGGTTCCAGCCCGTTTATTGGAGGCCTTGACCAGTTGCTGTGCCTACCGGTGCTCAACCAGGTGCTGCAGGCGGCCGAGGGCAATGCCGCGGACGGTGCCGTCTATCCTCAGATCATCAACATCGCCTTCCAGATGGCGTTTGCCGTGATCACCGCCGCTATCGTCACGGGCAGCCTGGCCGGCCGCGTTAAGTTTGGTGCCATGACGGCTTTCCTGGGCATTTGGCTGCTCGTGGTTTACGCGCCGCTCGCCCACATGGTTTGGGGCGGCGATGGCTCCTTTATCGGCGACATCATCGGCGCGCTCGACTTTGCCGGTGGCGACGTGGTGCACATCTCGTCTGGTCTGACGGGCCTGATCCTTTGCTTAATGCTCGGCCGTCGTCGCGGTTTTGGCATGGTGAGCTACCGTCCGCATAACGTGCCGTTTGTGGCTCTGGGCGCCGGCCTGCTTTGGTTTGGCTGGTTTGGTTTCAACGGCGGCAGCGAGTTTAAGGCCGACGCCGTGGCGGCGCTCGCCATCCTCAATACCGTGACGGCCAGCGCGGCGGGCATGGTCTCGTGGCTTGCCGTCGAGCGCGTGCATACCGGCCGCCCCACGCTGGTGGGCGCCAGCACCGGTCTGGTTGCGGGCCTTGTGGTGGTCACGCCGGGCGCGGGCTTTGTCGAGCCGTGGGCGGCGCTGGTCATGGGCTTGATCGTGTCTCCCGTCTGCTACCTGGCCATCAGCCATCTTAAGACCAAGTTTGGCTACGACGATGCGCTCGATGCGTTTGGTTGTCACGGTGTCGGCGGCATTTTGGGCGGCGTGCTCACGGGTCTGTTCTGCGTGCCGGAGCTTTCGTGGACCGGTAAGGGCGGCCTGTTCTACACGGGCGACGTGTCGCTGCTCATCTCGCAGATTTTGGGCATTGTGGTGACGGTCGCTATCGTACTGGTGCTCGACTTGGTGATCGCCGCGGTGGTCAAGGCGCTGTTCCACGGCAGCCTGCGCGTGGACGAGGCCGACGAGGCGCTGGGCCTGGATGCGAGTCAGCACGGCGAGAGCGCGTATCCTTCTTTCTCCGGACTCGATTAGCAGCTTCCCCAAGCACCGCACCTTGCCGTTCAATCGTCGCTCACGTACTTAAGTACGCTTCGCTCCTCTTTCACGGCAATCTGCGGCACTTGGGAAACCTGCTAAGACCAGTCAGTTGAACTTATTGATCTCTGAGGTTGGTTTGCGGCACCTGGAAAACCCGTGCCATGTGAAGGACAATTCATTTCTTTTATTGAAGAGAGGAATTCATTATGAAGAAGATTACGGCGATCGTTCGTGCCGAGAAGCTTGAGGTTCTCAAAGATGCGCTGTTTGCTGCCGATGTTCGCGGCATGACTATCAACCAGGTGCAGGGCTGCGGCGCACAGCATGGCTGGAAGGAATACGTGCGCGGCAACGAACTGCTCGTCAATACCATCCCCAAGGTGCAGTTCACCCTCATCTGCGCTGATGAGCACGTTGACGGAATTGTCGACATCATCTGCAATGCCGCCCGCACCGGTGCCGTCGGCGACGGCAAGATTTGGGTCGAGCCGGTCGAAGAAGTCATCCGCATTCGCACCGGCGAACACGGCCCGGCCGCGGTGTAGAATCGACCGTCTGCCATCCGCAACGTTAAAATGCTGCAATGAGGCACAAGACTTGCGTTGCGGATGGGCGGATTATGGGTCGCAATAAATATCCCGAGGAGACGGTCGCGAAGATTCTCGACGCGGCACTGGAGCTATTCTGCGCACAGGGTTATGAGGGGACGAGTATTCAAGATATCGTTGACCGTCTCGACGGCATGACCAAGGGCGCTGTCTATCATCACTTTAAGAGCAAAGAAGAGATTTTCAACGCCGCGTTTGATCGGGCGATGACTCCGATTGTTGAGCACCGCCGCTCGATGCTTGGCGTCGGTAATATGACCGGAGCCCAAAAGCTCAGGCGGCTGTACGCGCCCGAGTCCGTTGTTCCGCAAATTGAGCTATGGGCACGCATGCATCCTGCGGCGGATCCGGTAAAAAGCTCGCGTCTACTGGCGATGCAGTACCAGGGCTCGTTTGACGAGTCAGCCGATGGCTGTCTCTTGCCAGTGATCGAGGAGGGCATCGCCGACGGCTCCATTGCGTGCGAATGCCCGCGCGAAGCGGCGGAGGCCGTATCGTTGCTAGCGAATCTCTGGCTGCTGCCGCTGTTCCGTCCGCTCGAGCCCAAGGAGCGAATGCTCGCTCGTGCACAATGTCTGGCGCAGATGGCCGCTGCGGTGGGACTCGATTTGGGCGAGGAAGTGCTCCAGACAACGGCACGGATTTGGGACGTATGGAACCGCGCTGGGTGGTAATATAGATACCAACGGTATGTAATTGATTTGTGAGGGTAGCCACGGCTGCCCTTTTCAAGTCATTAAATACATACTAGTGGTATGTATAGGGGGTGGGCTTATGGCTGGGCTGAGAGACGTCGGCGTCTCGTTGAAATCAAAAACAGTGCGGTCAATCAGGCTCGCGGAACTTCTGGTTGCGCAGCTGTGCACGTATTCGATGCTGTCGGCGCTGTGCTTTGCGTATCCGCTTTACTTGTTCGATTGCAGCGGATCGTCAACGTTATATGGCGCCGCCGTGGCGATAGCGTTCATACCCGGCGTACTCGCAACTCCGATTGGCGGAATCTTGGCGGATAGGGGAAGACATCGCGAGGCCCTCGTGGCCCTCGGCATTGCTCTGATGACTGCATCACTGCTGTCTATCCCCATGAAGCGCTCGTTGCCTCTTGCGGTCGTCGTAGTAGCGATACTTTGTGTTCAATATGGTGTTCAATCGCTGCTAAAGCCAATGCTCCAAATTGAGACGGTGCGTATGGCGGGTGAAGAGAAGGTTGAGCGGGCCACTGCATTGGTTTCGCAGGTGACCATGGTGAGCAATATCTTGGGCCCTGTGGTCGGGACGGCAGTCTATGGGTGCTTTGGCATCGATACTCTTTGCACAACCGCGTCGGTGGCGTTTGCGATTTCAGCTCTCTTGTTTGGGGTCGCACTCAAGCAAAATGCCTCATCTGACACGATGGGAGACGGCGCGACTCGTATGACATGCCGAAACGATTTTCGGGAGTCGATTCGGTATCTGTTGCAAAATGCATCATTGGCCGCTGTGATTTTGCTTGCGGCCGTTTTGAACCTTGCGTTGGTTGGGCTAACGATTGGCGCTCCCATTATTGTTACAAAGCATCTCGGCATGCAGTCGTCCTGCGTTGGGATAGTTGAGGTTGCTCTGGGCTTGGGTGGTCTTACCGGCAGCGGCTTGGTCGGCATTTGGCCGCATCGTTTTTCTTTCAATGGCATATGTCGATATGTTGCGATGATCTGTTTTGGAGTCGCGCCGATTATTGTTACGCTGCTGTTCGGCGTAGATGTATGCGTGTTCACCGTGTTTGCGGTTGGTTCGGCATGGGTCATGGTGTGGGCGAGCATTACGTCGGTTGAAATCATCGCGTTTGTTCAGCGGGTAGCGCCGACTGAGCTCTGCGGAAAAGTGCTTTCGGTCGTTTACATGGTCCTTTCCTGCGCAACACCTATCGGCCAATTGACGTACGGGGTTGCATATGATCGATGGGCACCGGCGATTGTATTCGCAGCCATGTTGGCGGTGCTGACGTTGACGACGGCGCTGTTTTATCGTCTGAAAAATCGCTTGCGGCGATTGTCTTGACGCGCTGGGGCACCGTGAATTTGCGGAGGCAGTGGCCCGCCGCGCCGGGACGGCATTGTTTGGGCGTGCCTCTCCTTCGTCTACAATATCGTGCAGACGAAAGAGAGGCATGCCCATGATCAAGATGTTCGCGAGTGACTTAGACGGAACGCTGCTGAACGCCCTGCACGAGGCAGATAGGACTATCCGCCGCGCCATTCGCGAGCTGACTGAGGCTGGCCTGCATGTGGTTCCCGCGACTGGACGCTCGACGTTGCCGATCGGCGAGCATGGCTTTACGGGCCTGGCGCTTGACGCCTGCTGCTCCAATGGGTCCATCGTGCGCGACAGCCATGGCGAGGTGCTCAAGACCTGGACCATCGACCCGCAGGTTACCGAGGAGCTGCTCAAGGCGTTCCCGGACATTTGCTTTGACTGCTCCACGCCCGATGGCATGTTTTCGAGCGGTTCGTTCGAGATGCATCAGGCGGGCTTTAAAAAGGACAGTCCCATCAAGCGCATCGTGATGCGTGGCATGCGTGCGCGTGGCGGCTATCACGAGGAACAGTATTTCGACCAGTCGATTGGCGACATCTTGCGCCACGATGTGTGCAAGATCAACTGCCGCGTGACCTCGCGCGAGCTGGAGCGCGACCTTAAGGCCTATCTTGCCGAGCGATCGGACCGCGTGGTCAACGCGCCGTTCGATCCGGTGATGTTCGAGATCACGGACGTGGCGTGCAACAAGGGCGAGAGTGTGGCCTGGCTGGCGGGCTACTACGGTATTGCCGAGGACGAGGTCGCGGTCTACGGCGACGGCGGCAACGACATCGCCATGCTCAAGCGTTTCCACCACAGCTACGCGACCAAAAACGCTAGCGATGCAGCTAAGGCTGCCGCGAGCGCAACTATCGGCAGCTGCATGGTCCACGCCGTCCCCAAGCACATGCTCGCCACCATGCGCAAGCAGAACTCCCGCACCGTCATCGAATAATGTGACAAAGGGGCTGTCCCTTTATCACATCCCAAATATTGCCTTTACGTGTTGATGCACACGGTGTGCAATAATACTCGCACTGTGCAATAGCGCACAGGCTGAGTAACAAGGAGGACGCTTGTCCCAGCTCGAGAAATGCGACCGCCGATCCCTTCGCTCGCAGCGTGCCCTTCGCCAGGCACTTGCCAGCGAGCTTGCCGAAAGCGGCGACCTTTCGCGCATTAATGTCGCGTCGCTCACCGAGCGTGCTGGCCTTACGCGCCGCACGTTCTATTCGCACTATCGCGATATTCCCGACTTTATCAATCAAATCGAGGACGGCTTGCTGGCCGAGATCCGTGAGCGCATTGAGCTCATCACCGCAGCTCAGCTGCCTGATCTCTATCACAACATCGATGAGCTCGAGCCGGCGCCCGGTTCGGTTGAGCTGCTGCGTTATCTTGCGGCCAACCGCGACTTAATCGGTGCGCTGCTGGGTCCGGGCGGCGACCAGGCCTTCATTAAAAGGATCATCGACACCGCGCGTGAGGCTGTGGTGCCGCGTGCGCAGACGGGCATTTTGGGCCTGGCGCTGGGCACGTTCTTTGACTACTACGTCACCTACGTCGTGAGTGCCGAGGTCGGCCTGATTCAGCGCTGGTTTGAGCGTGGGCTCACCGAATCGCCCGAGGCCATGGCGCGCATTATGACGGTGCTCGCTTTTGTGCGCCCCGGCGACCTGTATGGCCAACCCATCGATATCAACGTGCCGGAATACGGCATGAAGCTATTGAACTTGCAGCTCGAGGACGCGGCCGACACCGCTGCAACCGTCGAGTCCAACAACTAAGAGGAGAGACAATGAGCAAACTCGTCGAGGGCATCAAGGACCGCATGGTTGCTGCCGCACGCGAGGCCGCGCCCACCGTGATGGACGCTGCGCAGAAGGCCGCGACCGCGGCTGTCGAGAAAGTTGCCGAGGCAGTTGCCGATGCCAAGAACGCGGCAGGGGAGACGTCCGTCGCCGCCGAGCCCGCTACCGCTACTGAGCCCGTAGCCGCCGCCCACGCCCCCGAAGGCGCGATTTTCAACCCCGAGGCCGCCCGCGGCAACCTACACCTGGGCATCGATGTGGGCTCCACCACCGTCAAGCTCGCCGTGCTCAACGACGACAACCAGATCGTCTACGCCAAGTACCAGCGCCACCACACCGACGTCCGTGCCTGCGCCCGCGACCTGTTCGAGGGTGCTGCGACCGTGCTGCCGACGGCCCAGATGACCTGCGCCATCACCGGCTCGGGCGGCCTGCTGCTGTCCCAGTGGCTCGACCTGGAGTTTGTCCAGGAGGTCGTCGCCAGCAAGCGTGCCGTCGAGACCCTCATCCCGGCCACCGATGTCGCCATCGAGTTGGGCGGCGAGGACGCCAAGATCATCTACTTCGATAACGGCATCGAGCAGCGCATGAACGGCACCTGCGCCGGCGGCACGGGCGCGTTCATCGACCAGATGGCAACCCTGCTCCACACCGATGCCGGCGGCCTCAACGAGCTCGCGGCCAACGCCACCACCATCTATCCCATCGCCAGCCGCTGCGGCGTTTTTGCCAAGACCGACGTGCAGCCGCTGCTCAATGAGGGCGCCCGCCCCGAGGACGTGGCCGCCTCCATCTTCCAGGCGGTCGTGACCCAGACCATCTCAGGTCTGGCGTGCGGCCGTCCCATCCGCGGCAACGTCGCCTTCCTGGGCGGCCCGCTGCAGTATCTCTCCGAGCTGCGTCACCGCTTCTACCTCACGCTCAACCTGGACGAGGAGCACCGCATTGTGCCCCAAAACGCCCACCTGTTTGTGGCAAGCGGCGCCGCCATGGCGCACGAGTCCAACAAGCTCAGCACGTTCCCGCAGCTTATCGAGGCCATCGACAGCTTGGGCGACACGCAGGGTGCCGAGGTCGAGCGCCTGGATCCGCTCTTCGCCACCGACGAGGATTTTGCCGAATTCAAAACCCGCCACGACCAGGAAGTCGTCCCCAAGGGCAAGCTCGAAGGCTACACCGGCCGCGTGTTCATCGGCATCGATGCCGGTTCCACCACCATGAAGGCCGCGCTCGTAGGCGAGGACGGCCAGCTGCTGCACACCTGGTATGGCAACAACAACGGTGACATCCTGGGCACGGCCAAGGTCATCATGGCCGATTTCTACAACCACATTCCCGCGGGCTGCACCATCGGCCACGTGACCACCACGGGCTATGGCGAGGCGCTGCTCATCGAGGCCCTCAAGGCCGATTCCGGCGAGATCGAGACCGTTGCGCACCTGCGCGGCGCCAAGGCGTTCCTGCCCGGCGTCGAGTTTATCCTGGACATCGGCGGCCAGGACATGAAGTGCCTGCGCGTCAAGGACGGCGTGATTGAGCACATCATGCTCAACGAGGCCTGCTCGTCGGGTTGCGGTAGCTTTATCGAGAGTTTCGCCGTGTCTATGAACATGGACGTGCGCGCGTTCGCCAACGCCGCCATCCATGCCAAGGCCCCGGTCGACCTGGGCAGCCGCTGCACGGTCTTTATGAACTCGCGCGTCAAGCAGGCGCAAAAGGAAGGCGCCACGGTGGGCGACATCGCGGCCGGCCTGTCCTATTCCGTCATCAAGAATGCCCTGTTCAAGGTCATTAAGCTGCGCGACCCCAAGGAGATCGGCAGCCAGGTAATCGTCCAAGGCGGCACCTTTATGTCCGATGCTACGCTGCGCGCGTTTGAGCAGCTCACCGGCGTTCATGCCGTGCGTCCCGACATTGCCGGCTGCATGGGCGCATACGGTGCGGCCCTGCTCGCCCGCGATCGCGCCGGCGCCGACGGCACTTCGACCATTCTTTCTGCCGAGGACATCGCGCACCTCACCGTGACGCAAAAGCATGTCCGCTGCGGCCGTTGCTCCAACAACTGCCAGCTCACCGTCAACGACTTTGGCGGCGGTAGGCGCTTCATTACCGGTAACCGCTGCGAGAAGGGTGCCGGCCACAAAAAACAAAAGACCGAGGCCCCCAACCTCTTCAAAAAGAAAAACGAGCTGCTCTTTAACCGCGAGGTGCTGAGCCCCGACGAGGCCCCGCGCGGCACCGTCGGCATCCCGCGCGCACTCAACATGTACGAGAACTACCCCTTCTGGCATGCGTTCTTTACGCGCCTGGGCTTTAGCGTGCAGCTGTCCGACCAGTCGAGCAAAAAGACCTACCAGGCGGGCATCGAGTCCATGCCGTCCGAGAGCGTGTGCTACCCGGCAAAGATGAGCCACGGCCATGTGATGAACCTTATCGACCGCGATGTCGACTTTATCTGGATGCCGTGCGTGCGCTGGGAGCGCAAGGAGGATCCGACGGCTGGCAACTGCTATAACTGTCCCATCGTCATGAGCTATCCTACGGCGCTGGCGCTTAACATCGACGAAATCCGCGAGCAGAACATCGAGTTCCTGTATCCGTTTGTGCCGTATCACAACAAGACCGAGCTCAAGCGCCGCCTGTACCAGGTGCTCGCCGTCGACCGCGTGGCCGATGCTGAGGCCGGTCGCGGCCGTGTGCGCGGTCCAAAGATCACGCGCTCCGAGGTCGATGCCGCCGTCAACGCCGCCTACGAGGCCGATGCGCGTTTCCACGAGGACATCCAGACCATGGGCGAGGAGGCTCTTAAGTGGGTCGAGGACCACGGCGGTCACGGCATCGTGCTCGCCGGTCGTCCTTACCATAACGACCCCGAGATCAACCATGCCCTGCCCGAGCTTATCTCGAGCTTTGGCTTTGCAGTCTTTACCGAGGATTCGCTCGCGCATCTGGTAAAGCCCGAGCGTCCGATTCGCGTTGTCGACCAGTGGATGTACCACAGCCGCCTGTACGCGGTCGCCCGTTTTGTGACGATGCGCAACGACCTGGACCTGATCCAGCTCAACTCCTTCGGCTGCGGTCTGGACGCCCTGACCACCGATCAGGTGCAGGAGATTCTGGAAGCCAGCGGCAAGATCTACACCGTGCTCAAGATCGATGAGGTGTCCAACCTGGGCGCCGCGCGCATCCGCATCCGCTCGCTCATGGCCGCGCTCAAGGACCAGGAGGCCGAGCGCTTGGCCGAGGCCACGGCAGCGGGCGAGGCCTACGAGCAGGGCGACGCTGCGCCGGTGGCACCCTCCACGGATGCCCCCGCGTTCGCGAGCCGCAAGTACACGTTTGAGGCGCAGCGAGAGAGCGCCTCGACCGCATGGCCCAAGGTGCCCTTTACCGAGCAGATGCGCGAGGAGGGCTACACCATTCTGTGCCCGCAGATGGCGCCGATCCACTTTGACCTGGTCAAAGAGGTGTTCCGTGGTGCCGGCTACAACTTGGAGCTGCTGCCCTCGACCGACCACGACGCCGTCGAGGCCGGCCTGCGCTATGTGAACAATGACATTTGCTATCCGTCCATTTTGGTGACCGGCCAGATTATGGAGGCCATCGAGAGCGGTCGGTACGACCTGTCCAAGACGGCCGTGGTTATCAGCCAGACCGGCGGCGGCTGCCGTGCCACCAACTACATCGCACTCATCCGCAAGGCCCTGCGTGAGAGCGGCCACCCCGAGATCCCGGTGATCTCGCTTTCGGCCGTGGCGCTCGGCGAGGACAACCCCGGCTTTAAGATTACGCCGGCGCTGCTTAAGCAGGCAGTCTACGCGGTGCTCTTTGGCGACGTGATGATGCAGATGCTCTACCGCTGCCGTCCGTACGAGGCCACGCCCGGTGCGGCGAACGCACTCTACGAGGAGTACATGGCACGCGCTCGCAAGCTGGCGCCTAAGTTCAACCGCCACAACTACACCAAGCTATGCCGCGAGGCCATCCGCGCGTTCGACACCATGCCGCTCGTGGGCGAGGGCACCAAGCCGCGCGTGGGCGTGGTCGGTGAGATCTTGGTCAAGTTCCACCCTACGGCCAACAACCACGTGGTCGATGTCATCGAGCGCGAGGGCTGCGAGGCCGTGGTACCGGGTCTGCTCGACTTCTTCCTGTACTCCATGAGCAACGCCGAGCTGCAGAAAGACGAGCTGGGAAGCTCTGCTACTACGCGCGCGGGCATGCAAGCGCTCATCAAGCTTGTGGACTGGATGCGCACGCCGGTGGAGGAGATGCTCGAAAAGTCCCGCCGCTTTGAGGCGCCCGAGCGCATCGGCACCATGGCCGACAAGGCCCGCACGGTACTTTCGGTGTGCAACAACATGGGCGAGGGGTGGCTCCTCACGGCCGAGATGCTCGACCTGATCGACCACGGTGCGCCCAACATCATCTGCACGCAGCCCTTCGCGTGCCTGCCCAATCACGTGGTGGGTAAGGCTGTGATTAAGGAACTGCGCCGTCAGCACCCCGAGAGCAACATTGTCGCGGTGGACTACGACCCCGGTGCGTCCGAGGTCAACCAGCTCAACCGCATTAAGCTCATGATCAGCGTGGCCAAGGAAAACATGCGCGCCGGCAAGGGCTTTAAGCTCGAGAAGGTGGCGCCACTCGCGATGGACGAGGTCACCGGCCAGATGCGTGCCCACGACGGCTGCGTGAGCTGCGGACCGACCAGCGAAGAGGCCGTGGCATCGGTCGCTGAGCGCCTGGGACGCGGCATTAAGAAGTAGCTGGCCTGCTATGGGCTGGATATGAGACAAACGGGTGGTAGCCGTACCGGCTGTCACCCGTTTTTGCTGGACATATGTTGCGCAAATGACCTTGCTACAGCCTTCCGTGGGCTTGCCCGATTTTTGGGCCGGTCCGGGCTTTGAGGACAAGTTGCTGCAGGCTCAAGGCGATTATTCGCTCAACGCGGGCCAGCACAGTTTGACCTATCTGCCAAACGACGAGATGATCGCTGAGGACTGCCCATCGCCACCTACGAGATGGAAGCCGAGAAGTACATCTATCGCGTGTACAAGTACAAGTTGTAGCGCTGCGCTTAGGTTTGACCAATGGAGTATGAAAACACGCCGTTCGCCGATGCCCCCTCCGTGAGTGGCAGCCATATGGTTTGATGTTGGAAACATATGATTGCCGGCAGGCCATAGGTGACGTTCCCCCTGATATCGGAGGTTCCAGGTATGTTTCGCGCTCCGTTAAATAACTATCGGTTGGGCTAACATGGGTCGCCGTGCTATTTCGATAACCCTTGCAGTGGTCTGCCTGGCTGTGCTCTTGGGCGCTACGGGGCTGTTTGCTATAAGTCGAGAAACATCCTATATGCAGGAATGTGCTTCCGAAGGCTTTGCCATTGATGGTTACTATCGGGATGACAAAACGAGTCGGGAAACCCTGGCTTTTCTTGAGGAGGACAACTGTCGATGGCAGCTGGTCGACCAAGACGGAATCTGCACAGACGGGCAGTTTAAGCGTACGGATGACCCCAACATCCTGATATTAAAGAAGGAAAACGGTGAAGAATTCGGTACGGTCCACGTGGCGTACTTGTCACGCCGACGCGATCAGGGCTTGCTCTACCTTTTTAGAGATACCAGGGTGACCCGTTTTTATCTGGTGAGTACCGGTCCGGCGTTTACGGTGGAGTCTGGCGATGTCGATGCGGACAGTTGATTCACGGCAATAAAACAGCGAGCGGGGCACGGACATGAATCGCGCCCCGCTTTTTTGCTCGCGGCCTGCGTCGCGTCTGCGCCTCGTTCCGACTCGCGCCTGTGCGCGCATCCATCTCACATCCCGCATCACTTCACATCGAACTCCACGCGATCGAGTTCGGGTACGTTGAGGTCGATGAGCTTGCGGGCAACGCGGCGGTCGTGTGCCCCAAGCGCCTCGCCTGTCGTCACATGGGCGACAATCTCGCGCTCGACGATGCCCTCCTCGTCCCCTTCGGTGGCCGAGGTCTCGACGGCGACGGTGTAATCCTTAAAGCCCGGCAGCACCGCGGCAAGCTCGCGTGTGGTCTCGGTGACGCCGTAGCCGTCCTGCACGCCGACCTGCGCCGAGCCAATAGACCCCGCGGTCATAACGATGCAGGGGATGGCAAAGATCACCGTGCCCACAATAATGCGGCGGCGCACCTTGCGTGACAGCTCGTCGACCTCGGCATTTTCCTCAGCAGTCACAATACCGTCGCCGTTGAGGTCGCGCTTGAGCGGCACACGCAATAGAAGTAGTACGGCTTCGGCAGCCAGTGCGATAAAGACCACGTTGATGCCAAACTCGTAAAGCGCCGAGAGAAACAGCGACCCGCTTGCGATGGCGATGCCGTAGCCCGCCGCGCACAGGGGTGGCATGAGCGCGGTCGCCACGGCCACACCGGCGATGAGCGTGGCGGGTTCCTGGTCGCGCGAGTTGCCCAGGCCGCCTGCAAAGCCGCCGGCGAGCGCGACAGCGAGGTCCCAGACAGTTGGTGTCGAATTGTCGATAATGGCGGCCGTGGTGGTGCCAAGGGGCGAGAGCTTAAAGTACAACGTGGATGTGACCAGGCAAAAGGCCATTTGCAGCGCAAGGCTGGCGACGGCTTCGACGGTAATCTCGCGGTCGAGCGTGGCAATGCCGTATGCCATGGCAAGAACCGAGCCCATGAGCGGGCAGATGAGCATGGCGCCCACGATGGCGATGTCCGAATCGATATCGAGGCCGATGCTCGCGATCAACATGGCGATGATGAGGATGCATAGGTGGGAGCCAGTCAGACGCGCCCCGTTTACAAAACGCTTGCGGATCACGTGATAGGGCGCGCGTCCCTCGCGAATGTTGAATGCGCGCTTTAGGAAGCGGGTGGCGTTCTCCATGGCCTCACTATGGGCAGGGCGGATGCCGTGGCGCCGGTGATGGCGTTCGCGCAGCCGCTTGATCTGTTGTTTATCGAGTTCCATGTCCACCTCGTTCTGGCAAGGGCCGCGTATCCCGCCCGTCGCCCTTACTCTACACCGTGGCGGGCGGGGTGTCTGTTGGATGCGGAATCCGATAGGGCGGATGACGCGGGAGCAAATGCAAATCACAGGCTCAATTCGATCCCGCAAGAATATGATGCGCCAGCTCCTACATATGTGACGAAATTGTGAAGCACGAGAGCGCGAATTTCAAAAAATCCGCTGGTGACCAATGTTGCGCAACAGAATTCAAAAATCGGCACCTACATTTTGAGATGTATGGATACATCCGTGTCAAAGGGAGAAAGCCATGGCAAACTATAGCCCACAGCACTTTGAGCCTCGGGCCAAGGCCGTCAACGTCAAGGGCGTTGCCAACCGCGCCGTCGCAACCGTTTTGACGGCGGGCCTCATCGCTCAGCCGCTCATGTCGCCGCTGGCGGCAATCGCCGCACCGTCAACCGGTAACGGCGATTCTGTTCAGGGGGGGGGTAGTTCTGTAGAGAATACCGTTGCCGCCGGTAACCAAGCGGTCGTAAAGACGGCTGCCCAGCTGGCCGAGGAGTCGGCAAAGCAGCTCAAGGACGCTCAGGCCGCCTACGATGCCGCCCAGAAGAAGGCCGACGCGGCGGGCCAGTCTCAAAAGCAGGCGCAGCAGCAAAAGAATCAGGCCTCGCAGGCCGTGACCGATAACGCCGCCGAGCAGAACGAGGCCGAGGTAGCCGCGCTTCAGGAGAAGATTGACGAGCTTAAGGCAGCCGTCGAAAAGACCGAGCAGCAGCAGAAGAAGCTGGGCGACCTGAACGATCGGCTCGAACAGGCCAACAAGAGTGTCGAGGATAAGACCCAGGCGCTCAAGGACGCCAAGGCAAAGCAGGATGAGGCCAAGAAGGCCCTCGATGATGCCCAGGCCAAGCTCGAGGCCATGGGTATGGACGAGTACGAGGCCGCCAAGAAGGCCGTCGAGGACGCGCAGGCAAAGCTCGATGACGCCAATAAGGCCGTTACTACTGCACAGGCCAATCTGGACCAGGCCAAGGCCGCCGAGGCCAGCGCTCAGCAGGAAAAGAAGGACACTGAGGCCGCTCTGACTTCCGCCCAGGCCAAGAAGCAGGAGACTGCCGCTGCTCTCGCAGCCGCAACCACCGCGCGCGATAACGCCCAGCAGAGGTTCAACCAGGCGCAGGCCGCGCTCGATGCTGCCGTCTCGGGTACGGGTGTTGACCTGAGTGCGCTTGAGGCCGCCAAGAAAGCTGCTGCTGGTGAGCTCAAGACCGCGCAGGCGGAGCTCAATGCCGCGACGGATGCCGACGCCACCGCACAGACAAATCTGCAGGCCGCCCAGGCTGCCGTCGCTGCCGCGCAGGAGAAGGCCAACGCCGCCAACGCTGCTGTGGCATCTGCCCAGTCTGCATACGATGCGGCAAACAAGGAGTACAAGGACGCGGCCAGTAAGCGTGACGCCGCGAAGACGGCATACGAGCAGGCCCAGCAGACCGAGGCCGACAAGAAGGCGGAGTACGATAAGCTTGTCGAAGTTCGCAAGCAGAAGCGCAGCGAGTGGGAGGCAGCCTGCGCTGCTTCGAACGCCGCGGAAAAGGCTTATGACGCTGCTAATGTCCAGGTTGAGGCTCTTGAGCAGCAGATTGCTGACCTCAAGTCCAACATGACCGTTGACCAGGAAGTCATCAATAAGGGCATGCTCGGCTTTATGGCCTACATCAGCAACAGCAGCGATTTCACCGCCCAGCAGAAGTCGAACGCCAAGGACGCAATGGCTACACTCACCGGCGCTGACGACAAAGCTGAGTGGTATGACAAGTACGTCGATCAGGACATGTCTCGCGATACCAACCCGCTTTCTTTGGAGCAGATGCGCAACGCCCTGACGTATCTCGACACCCAGAACAACCTCCGCAAGGCGAACGGTCAGTCGGCGCTCAGCGTCAGCCTCCGCATGACTGTGGCAGCCGCCCTTAATGCATCATATTCATCGAACATCTGGGGACACTCGGGCTGCTACTGGGATAACGGTGAAAATCTTGCTGGCGGCGGCGGCGCATATACCGGCGGCGAGACCGAGGATACGCTTGGCTGGCCCTACACCGGCCTCTACACACAGGAGAAGGAGACATTCGATAAGTACGTCGCACAGTATGGCGACGACCTCGGTAGCCACCGATATGATGCCTATTACATCTATCAGAACTACAACAGCATCTACCATGAGTGCGGGCACTATCTCAACATCATTGATTCCGCTACGGAAGCCATCGGTATCGCGACCGGTAGCGGTAAGAACACCGATTCCGAGGTAACCGTATTCGATTACAGCGCTGATGATACTCAGGCCGATTTCACTGTCTCCGAGTTCAAGAAGCTCCTGAACGACTACATCGATTCCGCCTACAATGCAGGCGGCACGCAGGCGCAGAAGGAGCAGCTGAAGCAGCTTCAGAATAAGTTGGCAGAGGCGCAGAAGACGCTTGGCACGGCCGATACGGCATATCTCGCTGCTCTCAATAATCAGAAAGACGCACAAGACGCCTATACCGCGGCCGACACGAACATGAACACCGCCAAGGGCGAGTACGAGAAGGCTAAGTCCGCCACCGCTACCGCCAAGTCCGCCTACACCGCCGCCGAGGCCAAACTTAAGAGTATCGACGTCAAGACGCCCCAGACCAAGCTCGACGCCGCCAAGGGCGAGGCCGCTACTGCCCAGGCAGCTCTCGATAAGGCAAACGCCACGCTTGCTGACAGCAAGACGAAGGCAGCCGAGGCCGCTGCTCACAAGGCGAAGGCTCGCAGCGCCCGCGACGCCGCCAAGGTAAAGTCCGATCAGGCCAACGAGGCGTATGACAACGCTACGGCTTCGGTCAAGGACCTTGCCGCCAAGTGCGATGCCGCCAAGACGGATCTTGCGAACAAGCAGGGCACGCTTAACGATGCCAAGAAGGCCGACGACACTGCCCAGGCTGGCGTTGACAAGGCTCAGGCCGCAGATGTGCACGCCGCGACCGCTCTTTCGGGCGCCAAGCAGGCAGTTGCCGCCAAGACGCAGACCCTGTCCGACGCACAGGCGAAGGCCAAGGCCGCCGAGGACGAGCTTGCCACCGCAAACAAGGCCTTCGAGCGCTTCGCCGGTGTCCAGAAGGCGGTCGACGACGCCAAGGCCGCCTATGACGCTGCCGTCGCCGGTGTCGCCGATGCCCAGAAGCAGCTCGAGGCCGCCAACGAAGCCGTCGTCGATGCGAACTTCGAGATCTTCAAGGCCAAGGCCGAGCTTGCCAGCGATGAGGCACTCAAGGCCGATCTTGAGGCTGTCGACCATAAGGCATCCCTTGCCGCGGGCACGACGGGCAACGAGAAGCTGGTTAAGCTGAACGCTGCCTACGCTCGCTATAAGGCTGCCGTCGATGCCGCCGCTGGTCTCAAGGCTGCTCTGAGCGATGCCGATGCCAAGCTGTCCGATGCCAACGACGCCTATGCCGCCGCGCTTGCCGAGCTTGGCGATGCCAAGGATGCCCTGGCTGCCGCGCAGGCCGAGTACGACAAGTATCATCCCAAGGCTGAGCCGCAGGCCAAGCATCAGGTTGCGCAGGCTGCTGCAAAGGCTCCTGTCGCCAAGAAGAAGGCCGCGCCTGCCGCGCTCGCCCAGACTGGCGATGACTCCGCACTTGCAGGTGAGGTCTTCGTTATCGGCGGTATTACGCTCGTGGCTGCGGGCGTGACGCTGGGTGATCGTCGTCGCAAGCAGATGTAGCGTTTCGAGCGTGGATTCTGCAACGAACTTCGGTTCATGGCAGGAACGCTTCGATAGCTAAACCGATAAGGCCGGCGCGCTGTCACATGCAGCGCGCCGGCCTTTCTTTGCGTTGGCATCAAAAAGCCCGGTCGGTAGCCGCGAAAGCTACCGACCGGGCAAATCGTAGGCAATATGGTTGCTGTCGAGCAGCTGCTCAGCTTATCCCAGCAGGCTCAGGCCCACGGAGACAAACGCTAGGATAACGCCGACGATGGACTCGCCGCCCAGCAGGCCGCTGGCGACGACCAGGCCCTGCTCCTGGAAGGCGGCGTCCTTGGCGGCCTTCTCCTCGTCCGAAAGGCCGGCAGTAGCGTCGCGGTGTGCGGCCCACTTGTCGTAGGCGAGCTTAACGCAGGAGCCCAGGAAAGCCGTGAGCGACATGTAGAACGGCAGGTACACGCCCAGGCCGATCATCATGGCCGGAATGCCGAGCCAGTACATGACGATACCGGCGATAAAGCCGCCTGCGAACCACGGCACGCTCGGGATGCCCGAGACCATGGTGGCGACCACACTTGCCTGCGCGGCAACAAAGCTCTTGTCGGGGCCAAAGGCGTCCGGACCATAGGCGGTGACGAGCGCGACCATGACGGCGGCGGCGACCAGGGCGCCCACGATGCCGCCGATGGCCTGGCCGACCCACTGTGCTCGCGGGTTGGTGCCCAGCACGGCACCGGCCTTAAAGTCGTTCATGACGTCGCCCGCAAGGCCGCACGCCACGGCCACGATGCCGGCGATAAAGAACAGCTTGACCTGAGCGATCTGTGCGAAGGCTGCCACGATGAGCATGACGATGAGGCCGAAGATCTCCATGGGGTCGATGCCCGTCTGGCCGCAGCTCTGCGCGCTCATGATGGTGGTGACAAAGGTGAACAGCGTGACGATGACGGCCGGAACGGGGCCAAGGTCAAGCACGATGGCGATGATCACGGCGATGGCGGCAGCGCCCAGGCCGATGATACCGGCGTCGAGCTTGAGGGAGCCCGAGATGAGCGACTGCTCGTCGGTGTCGGTGGAGCTGTCGGCGGCGAGACCGCGGACGATACCGGCGACCTGCGGCAGGATGTCCTTGAGGACGACGGCGACGCCAAAGCCCATCATGAGGCCCATGCCCAGGGACTTGACGATGCCCTGCGCAGTCACAACGTCGAACAGGCCGGCAGCGGTGCCGCCCACGATGATGCCAAAGTTGCCCAGCAGGGCGCCGGCAAACCAGAAGGCGACCGGGGCGAAGCCCACGAGGAAGCCGACGGAGAGCAGCATGGGCGAGTTGTAGATACCAAAGGTCACGCCGGGAATGTTGAGCGTGCACAGCATGCTGGGTACCACGCCCAGGGCGTCGCGTAGCACGCTGTAGATGCCTGCGATGGCCATAGAGCCAAAGAGCTGCTTGCCGGTCTTGCCGCCGGCCTCGGTGGCGCGCAAGGTCTGAGCTGCGGCGTTGCCGGTGGGGAACTCAAGCGCGGCGTCCACGATAAAGTGACGGTGGATGAGCGCGGTGGCCAGCAGGCCCAGGATGGTGCCAGCGAGTGCCACGATAAACATGTCGAGCCAGCTGATCTGGTCGGCATAGCCCAGCATCCAGGCGCCCGGGATGGTAAATGCCAGGCCGCCGGCGACCATGGCGCCCGCGGACATGATGGTGTGGGTGACGTTGGCCTCGTTGAGGCTGGCGTTGCCCATGAGCTTAAGGAAGAACAGCGAGATGACGGCAGCGAAGACGATCGGCCAGGGGAGAGCGCCCATCTTGAGGGCGGTGTAGGCCGAGCTTGCCGTGATAATCACGCAGCCAAGGACGCCGATGACGACACCGCGCAGCGTGAGTTGCCCGCGCATCGAGGCGCGGTTCGAGGGATTGCTCATATAAAACTCCTTTGCGTATATCCGCTTCCCCCGGGAGCGCCGTTACGGATACGGCGCGGGAAGTCGGGTTACCAAGGGCCGCCGCGTGAGCTCGCGCACGACCGCGCATCAGTATAGCCGCAAGCTAGTCATTTTGGGATGACTGGTTTAGGTAGGCGATATACTGCTGGGCAGACGAAAGGAGCGCCGACGATGCTTAATGGGTGCGCATATATATTGACGGTTGACGTGGGCAACACGTTCATTCGCTTTGGCCTATTTGCCGAGGATTCGGCCGCGGCGCAGGAATGCCCGCTCGCGACGTGCGAGATCACGACGCCATCGAGCATTACGGCCGACGAGGCGCGCATGAGGCTCGCGCAGGTCATGGGTGCACTGGCAGCCGATGCGGGCATGCCGGGCGCGCTTGTGCCCACGGCTGCCGTGCTGAGCTGCGTGGTGCCGGCGCTCGAGCGCCCGTGGAAGACGGCGCTTTCCCGCATCTGCACGGGGCGCGGCCTCACCGTGGGGCCGGGTCTCAAGACCGGTATGCCCGTGCACTACGACGACCCGGCCGAGATCGGCCCCGACCGCATCGCCGACGCCGTGGCGGCACGCGCCGTCTACGGCTCTCCCTGCATCGTGATCGACTTGGGTACCACGACCAATATCGAGGTCATCGACGCGCGCGGCACCTTTGTGGGCGGCGTCATCGCGCCGGGTCTGGCGCTTGGCGCCCGCTCGCTTTCGGCTACTGCGGCGCGTCTGCCGCAGGTCGAGCCCTCGGCACCCACGCATGTGATCGGTCGCAACACGCGCGAGGCCATGCGTTCGGGCGTGGTTCTGGGCGAGGTAGCCCGCATCGACGGCATGCTCGACATGGTGCTCGCCGAGATGCGCGCGACCAAGGCCGCGGGGGAGGGCGACGTGCCCATCGTCATTACCGGCGACGACGCCGAGGCACTCGCGGCGTTGGTCGGCCACAGCCTGACGGTCGACGACGCGCTGACGCTGCGGGGTCTCGCCGAGCTCTACCGCATTAACCAAAAGCCCCGCCGCGTGTAAAAGTGAGGGCGCCGGTGGGATAAACGCCCCCACCTTTCACCTGCTACAATGAGTCAAACTATTGCGATTACGGAGGTGTCTGCCATGTCGGACGATCTTCATCAAACTTCGTCAGGCAAGCGCCTGGACGTCATTAGCTGGGACGAGTTCTTTATGAGCGTGGCCATCGCCGCACAGCGCCGCAGCAAGGACCCCAACACGCAGGTGGGTGCGTGCATCGCCAGCACCAACCACCGTATCCTTTCGGTGGGCTACAACGGTACGCCCTCGGCGCTCAACGACGACTTTTTCCCGTGGGGTACGAGCGACGACCCGCTGCAGGACAAGCACAACTACGTGGTCCATGCCGAGGCCAACGCCGTGCTCAACTACCGTGGCTCGCTCAAGGACCTCGAGGGTTCCACGGTTTACGTCACGCTGTTCCCGTGCCACGACTGCGCCAAGATTTTGGCGCAGGTGGGTGTGGGCGAGGTTGTCTACCTGGACAACAAGTACGCCGACACCGACGACGGCCGCATCAGCCGCCGCATTCTCGACTCCTGCGGTATTAGCTACCGCCAGGTTATCGTCGATGTTCACATCGGTACCGAGGGGCAGGCTCAGCAGTAGCGCGTGACAATGCCAGCTGGCAACAAAAGGCAGCTAAAAGATCCCCGTCCCAAATTGACTGCTCGTGAAAGTCGTGTCCGCGCGCATGGATGGCTCGTGAGCGGGTACATGGCTGTAGTAACATAGCCCCTGTCCGCGGGCGTGCCCGCGTTATTGTGAGAAAGGAGCCCCTGTGGCTGTTAACGAAGAGCTGCTTAAGAAGGTTCTTGAGGAGATCCGCCCCAACCTGCAGGCTGACGGCGGCGATATGGAGTATGTGGGTGTTGACGACGAGGGCGTCGTCAAACTGGAGCTGCAGGGTGCCTGCGCCGGCTGCCCTATGAGCGCGCTGACCCTGTCCATGGGTATCGAGCGTATCCTCAAGGAGCATGTGCCCGGCGTTACCCGTGTCGAGCAGGTTAATGCCTCCGGCGAGACCGACGACCTGTACGACGAGTACGCGCCGTTCTAAGATGCGAAAGCTGCGGACGGCATACTCCGCATAGACGTTACGCCCAAATATGCGGCTGCGAGCGCAAGGCCCGCGGCCGCATTTGTATGTAGGGAGTAGGAGGGTCGACATGCTCAACGACTTCTACCATATGCTTGATCCCGTCGCGATTTCGGCGGGGCCCATCACGATTTACTGGTATGGTCTGGCCTATGTGGTCGGTGCCCTGCTCACGGCGGTCGTCATGTACCGCACGCAGCGTCGCTGGGGCTTTAGCATCACGATTGACGACCTGACGAGTGTCGTGGTCGGCGTGGTCTTTGGCCTTATCATCGGCGCCCGTCTGTTCTACGTCATCTTTTACGGCGACGGCTACTACTGGGCGCACCCGCTCGAGATCTTTGCCACCAACGAGGGCGGCATGAGCTTCCACGGTGGCCTGGTCGGCGGCATCTTGGGCGGCATCATCGTGTGCCGCATGTATAAGCTCGATGCATGGACGTTGGCCGATCTTGCCGTCATTGGCGCTCCGCTGGCCCTGTGCCTGGGCCGTTGCGCCAACTTTGTCAACGGTGAGCTGTGGGGCAAGCCGACCGATCTGCCCTGGGGCGTGGTCTTCGGTGGCACCGCGGGCGATATGTCGCGTCACCCCTCCCAGCTCTACGAGGCATTTCTTGAGGGCATTGTGCTCTTCTGCATCCTGCAGGTGCTCAGCCGCAAAAAGCCGCTGCTGCCCCAGGGCACGTTTATGGGCGTGTTCGTGATGGGTTACGGCATCGTCCGCTTCCTCGTCGAGTTCGTGCGCGTGCCCGACGCCCAGCTTGGCTATCTGCTGGGCGGCGTCATCACGATGGGTCAGCTGTTGAGCCTTCCGCTCGTGATTGCGGGCCTGGCGCTCATCATCTTCGCCCGACACCGCAATCGCCCCCAGCGCATCTACCTCGACGCCTAACCACCACAAAGGGGACAGGCACCTTTGCGGTGGTTTGCTGGGCAACGATGACAGAACCGTAACGTTTCCCCAGATAAAACCTGCCAAAATAAACCTGTCCCTTTTTGGCAGGTTTCTAGAAAGGCTCTTTGGACTGTGAAGGATTCCGATCTCTCCACAACGGCTGCGCGCGACGCTGCCCGCATCGTCTGGTTTAAGCGCTACCCCGCCAAGCAGACGCTCATCGCATTTTTGCTCGCGCTGTTGGCGACCACGGCGTTTTCCATCGATCCCGCCCCGGTGTCGAGCAACGCAGTCTTGGCGATTGACCCCAAAGCCTCGGGCATGCTGTACGTGTGCTACGAGGTGCTCCTCTCGTTTGCCGGCCATACCGACGCGGTCATGCTGCTTGCACTTGCCTGCCTGCTCACCTTGCCGTTTCGCTACGTGTTCTTTGGCCGTGGCGACACCTGGCGTCCATCGATCATTCTGCCGTCGCTGTTCTTCGCCATCTGCATGGTGTTCGGCCGCAGCTACGATCTCACCGACTCGGCCGAGATTGTCCTTGGCGACAAAGCCCGCATCATCTGCGCCTGGATTGGCGGTGCGGGCTGGATGCTCTTGGCGGTCGTTGCCTTCTACCTTGCCTTTGAGTGTCTAGATTGGCTGAGCTCTCGGCGCATTCCGTTTTCCGAGGCGCACTTTGGCCGCGTATGGCGTGTGACTCACGCCGTGCTCTCGGTCCATCCCTTTGCCGGGCCCTTCCTGGTGCTTATGATCGCCTGGGCGCCCACGCTCATCGCTTCGTTGCCCGGTCTTTTTATGGGAGATACGGGCGCGCAGATTCGCCAGTGGTTCAACTATCCCAACGGCACGAGCGACTACCTGCGCCTACTCAACCCCAACGTGCTGCTCAACGGGCATCATCCCGTAGTGCACACGGCCATTATCGGCTCGTGCGTTCAACTGGGGCTTTCGCTGTTCAACAGCGCTAACGCGGGCCTCATCATCTATACCTGTGCTCAATTTGTCATCACGGCTGCCTGCATGGCCTATTCCATTTCGTCGCTGCGCAAACTGGGCGTGAGCCTGCCGGTTCGCGGTGCGATCCTGCTGTTCTTTGCGTTTATGCCGATGTTCTCTAACTACGCGGCGTTGCTCACCAAAGACGTGCTCTTTGCCGACGCGTTTTTGGTGCTGCTGGTACAGACCGTCAAGCTCGTCGCATGTGGCCTGCCCCGTCGTGATGCCAATGTCGAGCGAGCGGGCGAGAAAGCCCCCGTGCTCTTTGCGCGCCACGACTGGCTGTTGCTTGCGCTGGCTGCCATGGGTTCCACGTTTTTGCGCAATGGAGGCCTGGTGTTTCCCCTGGCGGCATGCGTAATCGCGGCGGCGTTTTGCGTATGGGACGTGCATGTGGCTCGTCGTGCAGCCAAGCAGACTGGTGCTGCGCCTTCAGGCGCCATCCCGCGTTTCCGCTGGGTTGGTGTTCTCGCGGTGCTCGCGCTCTGCCTTGCCTCTAATATGTACTTCACCAAGGTCTTTATGCCGACGCACGACATTACGCCCGGCTCCAAGCGCGAAATCCTCTCGATTCCGTTCCAACAGACGGCTCGTTTCGTCCAAAAGCACGACGGCCTCAACTCGGGCGTCAACCCTACGGTTAAGGAGGACGGCACCATCGTGGAGGCACCCTGCGACGGTTTGGTGACCGATGAGGAGCGCGCCGTGATCGATCGCGTGCTCAAGTACGAGAACCTGGGCCGCCGCTACAACCCTGACAAGTCCGATGCCGTCAAGAACTGCTTTAACGAGTACGCCTCGCAGGAGGACATCGATGCCTATTTTGAGGTATGGGCCCAGATGTTTAAGAAGGATCCCGAGTGCTATATCTCGGCGCTCATCAATAACTACTATGGTTATTTTTATCCGAGCGCGCGTGATGCCTGGGTCTACAGCACGGCGCGTAGTGCCGAGATCATGGCGCGCCCCGACAACCTCAAGTATTTCGACTTCCATCCGGTTGACAGCAACGTGGTGCGCTGGTGCGATCACCTGATCAATCTGTACCGTGTGGCGGTGCAGCGCATCCCGTTTATTTCGCTCACTATGAGCTCGGCCACCTATGTGTGGATCATGATCGCTGTGGTGGTCTACCTGCTGCGTCGTCATTCATGGCGTGCGCTGGCGATCTGGGTGCCGCTGTTGGGTGTGCTCGCCGTGTGCCTGATTGGTCCGTGCAACGGCTCGACCTACATGCGCTATCTGTATCCGGTCATCGCCTGCATGCCCTTCGCCATCGGCGCCACCGTCACCCGCAGCGACTTCCTCTGGTCCTAACTTGGTGCATTGGGGTCAGGTTTCTTTGCACCAAGGGGGCATCATCACGACGCCTTCATTTTGGGGTTTATCTCGCAGGCCAGTAGGTATATCATAACGACGTTTGTTTATATTGCCCGAGCATCTGCGCTGGGCTTTAGGTCGAAACCGATAGGAGACACGTATGTCCGGACACTCTAAGTGGGCCACAACCAAGCATCGTAAGGGCGCGCAGGACGCCAAGCGTTCCGCCCTCTTCTCCAAGCTCAGCCGCAACATCACCGTTGCTGCCCGTCTCGGCGGTGACCCGCTGCCCGAGAACAACGCCAGCCTCGCCGCTGCCGTTGCCAAGGCCAAGGCTCAGTCCATGCCTAAGGACAAGATCAAGTCCGCTATCGACAAGGCTTTTGGTTCGGGTGCTGACGCCGCCGTCTACGAGAACATCGTGTACGAGGGCTACGGTCCCGCCGGTGTCGCCGTCTACGTCGACTGCCTGACCGACAACCGCAACCGTACCGCCGCTGATGTCCGTTCCGCCTTCTCCCACGCTGGTGGCAACCTGGGCACCTCCGGCTCCGTCGCCTTCCAGTTTGAGCGTAAGGGCCAGATCGTCGTCGCCAAGGAGATCCTGGACGAGAACGCCAAGAAGGAGACCATGATCGCCAACGGTGCTGCCGGTGACGAGGATGAGTTCATGATGGCCATCGCCGAGGCCGGTGGCGAGGACTACGAGGACGCCGGCGAGGAGTGGATTGTCTGGACTACTGCCAACGAGGTCATGGCTGTCTCCAAGGCGCTCGAGGAGCAGGGCGTCCAGGTGAAGGGCTCCGAGACCACCATGGTCCCGACCACCCCGACCGAGGTCTCTGGTACCGACGCCAAGAAGGTCCAGCGCCTCATCGACCGTCTTGAGGAGCTCGACGACGTCCAGGACGTCTACAGCACCATGGACATGACCGACGAGGTCATCGCTGCCCTCGAGGAGGAGTAGCGCCCGCACGGATTGAGCCGTGCATATCTGGGCATAATGAAGCGAGCATGCAAGCCTCGTGGAATAGATGAGCCGGATCCGCGTGCGTAGAGCACCGGACCCGGCTCTTTTATAATGATGCGAACCGTTTTGCATTTCGAGAGCCGAGATTTGAAGGGAGCGCCGCGTGCGCGTACTCAAACGAGCCCTAGCGATCGTGTATCTTGCCGCCACCATCGTGGCGCTGGGTACGCTTGTCTGCCAGTTTTGGGGGCCGTATACGTATCGCTTTATGCTGCTGATGCGCGACCCCATGCCGCGCATCGTCGTCACGGCGTGCGCCGGCGTCGTGGCGATCGGCGTGCTGGTAAGCTTTTTCCGCCTGATGTTCGCCCGTCGCGAACCGTCCTGCGTGCATCCGGCGGGGGAGCGCAATATCGAGGTTACCCTTGCGGCGCTTTCTTCGTGCGCCAGGGCTGCTGCCGAGCGTGACGACCGCGTGATGGTCGAGCATGTCGAGGCCCGCGTCCAAGGCCCCGACGATTCGCACGTCCGTTTTAAGGTCGAGGCTATCGCGCTTGACGATAAGGACGTGGCATCTCTGGCTACCGCGATGCAGCAGCGCATCGAAGAAGCTTGCGATACCATGCTCGGCGCGCCGGGTACGACCGCGCGCGTCCGTTTTTTGCCGTCCAAGACTACCGTCCAGACCGTGGAGGTTTCCGGTGAGTGATACCAATCAAGATAAGACCGCTCGTACGCCGCGCCTGACGATTGACCAGAGCGCTACGCCGGCGAGCGAACCTGTTGATTCCAAAGTAGAGGCAACCGAGTTACAAGACGCGGCAGCCGCGGATTTTGACGAGGCTATGGGTCTCATCAAGGGTACGGGCGCTGCCATCTGGAGCTATGCTGTGCGTCATCCCAACACCACGCTCGGTGCCGTCGCTGGCTTTATCCTCGCCGTTTTGGTGCTCACGCTCGGCCTGTGGGATACGCTCGTCATTGCATTCTTCGTGCTGATCGGCGCTGTGATCGGCCAAATTCGCGACGGCGAGAACGGGATCGTCAACTTCTTCGGCCGTCTGTTTAGCGGCCGCTAATATGTATTCGACTGTCGCATCCGCGGCAGGCATAAGGAGGAACCATGGCTTTTAATACGAAGGTCGATGTAGCCGATACTGAGCTCGAGGAGAACGAGGCGGTCGTCGCCGAAGCTGAGGATGTGACGCTCGAGGACGAGGCTCTCGTCGAGGCCGAGTCCGATACGGATGAGGACGACGAGGAAGCAGACGAGTCCGAGGACTCGCTGACCTATTCCAACGGCGTGATCGAGAAGATTGTTGCCATGGCCACCCGCGAGGTGCCGCACGTTCTGGGCATGAAGGGTAACCTCATGCACTTTGTGCAGGAGCAGTTTGGTGCCGAGAACCTGACCAAGGGCGTGACGGTCGAGGTCACCGATGACAATCGCGTGGTCGTCAACATCTCGGTCATCATCGAGTACGGCGCCTATGCGCCCGCGATCTTCGACGATGTCAAGGCGCGTGTCACCGAGCGCCTTGCCGCGATGACCGGCCTTGAGGTGGCGGGCGTCAACCTGCGCATCGAGGACGTCATCACCCCCGAGGAGTACGAGCACCGCACCAGCCAGCACGAATAACCTTCCAAAAAGGGACAGGTTTGTTTTGGCAGGTTTTATCTGCGAAAACGTTAAACGGCCGACCGCGCAAGCAAAAGCGTGGCCGGCCGTTTTTGTACGCTCCCGATGTAGTCATACCGCTCGTCTAACTAGGGGTTGCAATCCCCACGTTCCGCGTTACTCTAATGGGCGCATTGTTTCCAAATTGTTAACGAGGGGTTGCCGTAATGGCCGACGAGCACGAAACAGAAAGCAAGGCATGGGCAATTGAGGCCGCTGCGGCAGAGGCGGCGTCGCGTGCTGCCGAGGAGGTGCATCGTCCTCCCGTAGTGCCGATGGAGCGCGTGGTCGATCGCGATGTTATCGAGCGGGGCGAGCGCGCTGGTCGCATGCGCAGTCAGGAGCCGGGCTTTCCGCGCTTTTTTGCCGAGCTCAATTTGGGCCTGATCCTCACGGCCTTTGCCATCGTTGCGTTTAAAACACCTAATCACTTTGCTTTTGGCGGCACCTCGGGCGTGTCGGTCATTCTGTCCACGCTGTTCCCGACCCTGCCCGTCGGCGTTTTTATGTGGATTATCAATGCGGTGCTCGTCATCCTGGGCTTTATCTTTTTGGAGCGCAAGGCAATCCTGTGGAGTGTCTTTGCCTCGTTTGCGCTGTCCGCCTATGTTTCGCTGTTTGAGCTCTTTATTCCGACCGATGTCTCGATGACGGGCGATATGTGGCTCGACCTGTGCTTTGCCGTGATTCTGCCGGCGCTCGGCAGCGCCATCGTCTTTGATATCGGCGCCTCGACGGGTGGCACGGACATTCTTGCCATGATCCTCAAGCGCCGCACGACGCTCGAGATTGGCCGCGCCCTGCTGCTGGTCGATATCGGCATCGTGACCATCGCGGCCTTCTTGTACGGTCCGCGTGTCGGTCTGTATTGCGTGCTCGGCCTGTTTGCCAAGACGCTTGTGGTCGACAAAGCCATCGAGAGCATTCACCTGCGTAAAGTCTGCACGGTCATTTGCTCCGAGCCCCTTAAGGTCGAGGAGTTTATCGTCAAGCATCTCAACCGCACGGCGACTATCAGCCGCGGCTACGGCGCCTTCTCGGGCAAGTGCGTGACGGTGATCATGAGCGTGCTGAGTCGTCGCGAGGCCGTGCAGCTGCGTCGCTACGCTCGCGAGATCGATCCGGGTGCCTTTATCACGATCGTCGACAGCTCCGAGATCGTCGGCAAGGGTTTCCGCGGAACGAACTAACGCAGACGTATTCAACGAACCGCCTGCCGGCGCCGTGTACCTTGCAAATCGGTCATCTTTGAGTATTTGACCCCACATTGGGCAATAATGATGCTAAAGGCATCGTTTGCGATCCAAGTGATTCGTTCGAGATACGAAGGGATGATTCTATGTTCTGCTCGCAGTGTGGCGCCCCCATGGGCGATAACGACAAGTTCTGCGGCGCGTGTGGTGCCCCCAATGCCGGTGCCGCAGCCTCTACCCCTCAGGGTCAGCCTCAGCCTCAGCAGTTTGCCCCTCAACCGCCCGTGGCGAATGCGCCAAAGGGCTGTGTGGCTCAGGCGTTCCAAGATATGACCAAGACCCCGGGCGTGCTTCAGCGTGTATGCCAAATCGCGTTTTTGCCGGCGCTGATTTGTGTTGTGTCGGTACTCGTGCTGTTAATTCCCGTTATTGGCGGCATTGCAGCTGCCATCGGCTTTTTGGCAGCTTGCATTGCGAGCGTGTGTGGTTCCGGCTTTGGTATTGAGTGGGGTCGCGATCTGTCGCTCAAGGTTGATGACGGTATGGATCGTCCGCTCATGCGTTCCACGTCGTTTGGCCTCGGAGTCTTTTCGAGCGTTATCTCGGTCGTGCTCGAGGTTATCGCTGCCATTCCCGTTATCGGTGTAGTGCTTTCGCTGGTGGAGAGCGTGGTAATTGGCGCCGCGGGCTCGTATTCGTATTACGGCTCTTATGCACTCGAGGCAGCGCTGTTTGGCTCGCTTGGCCTGCTTGTCCTGGCTATGATTGCCACGGCGGTCTTGGGGGTCTTCTTTAAGATGTTCGCCGACATTGCCGTGATGCACTTTGCGGTGACCGGTCGTGTCGAGAGCGCGTTTTCGCTCGATAAGGTCTGGGCGGCCTTTAAGCACAACAAGACCAAACTGTTCTGCGCTTCGTTCCTTCCCGAGTTTTTGACGGGCCTGGTCGCCAACGTTGTCACCTGGATCCTGACGTTCGTCTTTGGCACCATTGCCTCTGTCGGTATGTATAGCTACTACTACCGTCCTACGGCTATTGAGGCGCTTGTTACCGGCGGTGGCATCACGCTCGTATTGTTCTTGGTGCTGACGGCGTTTGTCACGGTATTCCTCACGGTCTTTGGCAAGATGCTCAAGCACCGTGCCGTTGGCTATTGGGTTGCGCGCTACGCAAGCGAGTGGGCCGACGAGGACAAGGACGACGTCCTGACTTTTGTGCTGCCGTTTGAGAAGAAGTCTGCTCCGGCTGGTTTTAGCGCCGACGCAGCGCCCGTATCCGATTCCGCTGCGGCGCCGGCGCCTGCGCCCGAGCCCGAGCCCGAGCCCGTGCCTGAGCCTGAGCCTGAGCCTGAGCCTGAGCCCGCGCCCGTGCCTGAGCCCGAGCCCATGCCGGAACCGGAGCCCGAGCCCGAGCCTGCACCAAGCTCCGACGAGGACCCGCAGGACGAGTAGCCCTGCCGCCTGCCATTTGGGGACGGGGTAGAAACGGTAGAAATGGCGCTTGACAAATGAGCGGGGGCGGACGTGTCGAAACGTCCGCCCCCGCTTTGATATCGCGATGTGGCTATGACTGCGAGATGGCCGCGAATCGACTACTCGCCGCGCTTCTCCTCGCGGCGAGCGGCGGCACGTGCATCGTGGATGCCCTTGATCGCGGCATGGCGTGCCGTGCGGGCGTCATGGATGGCGTCGCGAGCCTCGGCGGTCGTTGCCTTGGCAGAGCGCAACTTGGCGGCCAGGTCGGGGTTGGTTTCGGCGACCGCGGTGATCGCGGGGCCGTCGAGCTCCTCTTGCGTGGGCTCGGCCAAAAAGTCGATGGCATACTGGGCGGCCACCATGGAGCCCTTTGCCAGCACAGTCTCGTCAATCTTGTAGAAGCAGGAATGTTGGGCGTACGTGGCGCCAATCTGGGGGTTGCGCGTGCCAACAAAGGCGAGCACGCCCGGTACGCGGCGCAGGTACTCCGAAAAATCCTCACCCGAGAGTGTGCCGCGATAATGGCCTTGGCCGGTGGGGCCCAGGCATTTGATTACTGCCTGGCGGCAGCGCTCGCTCGAGGCGGCATCGTTTTCGACCTTGTAATTGGCGATGGTGTAGTCGGTGAGCTCTGCCTCGGCGCCCAAGGCGGCCGCGGTATGCTCCACGATGCGGCGCATGAGCTCCGGCATTTCCTCGTGGGTCGAATCTCCGTAGGTGCGCACCGTGCCGGCGAGATAGGCCGTGCCGGCGATAACGTTGCGCGCGGTGCCGCCGTGCAGCTCGCCGACGGTAATGACGGCCGGCTCGTAGGGACTGATCTCGCGCGAAACGATGGTCTGCAGAGCGTTGACGATCTCGGCGGCAACCATAACGGCGTCGTGACCGCGCTGGGGCATGGCGCCGTGGCACGAGGTGCCGCGGACGTCGATGCGGAACCAGTCGGTATTGGCCATGCGCGGTCCGGGCTCGCAGCTCACGGTGCCGGCGTCGACCTCACTCCAGATGTGCGCGGCGTAGGCGCCATCGACGCCGTCGAGCACGCCCGTGCCGATCATGAGCTTGGCGCCCTGGCCGTTTTCCTCGCTGGGCTGGAAGACGATGCGGACTTCGCCGTGGATGTCGTCGGTCATATGGCGCAGGATTTGCAGCGTGCCGAGCATCATGGCGATGTGGCAGTCGTGGCCGCAGGCGTGCATGCAGCCCTCGTTGACGCTGGCAAACTCCTCGCCGGTCTGCTCGGTGACGGGCAGGGCGTCGATGTCGGCGCGCAGCAGGATGCGGCGGCGCGGCGTGCCGTCCTCGTGGTAGGCACCCGACGCGGTACCGCGAAGCGTTGCCACCAAGCCGGTCTTGAGCGGACGCTCGTAGGGGATATTCATGGCGTCGAGCTGGTTGGCGATGTCGGAGGTCGTGCGCTCCTCGGCAAGGCTCAGCTCCGGGTGCTTATGGAAGTGCCGGCGCTGCTTGATGATATAGGGTTCAAACTCGGTAGCGATATCTTTGATGGCTGCGGTGACGTCGTCAGCCGCTCGCACCTCGGTCGCCGCCATAATCTGCTGTGCCTTGGTCTTCGTCATGGTCGATTTGCTCCTTGCTGGTTTTTGCAAAATCGTACAGGCTCATTCCAGTATGCCACCTGCCACTTGGCCTGGCAAAGCTGCCGTTTGCCGCTTGGCATTTTGTAACCGAGACGGGGGAGTACACTCGGGGATGTTGAATTTCCTGCCAGAGATGGGGATGCCCATGCAACATATCGATCGGATTATCCGCTCCAAGAACGTCTTTACCGCGCAAGACGGCATCGATACCGCCCGCGAGCTGGCGATTGCCATCGCAGGCGACCGTATCGTCGCAGTCGGTGCGCCCGATGACGTGATTGCCGCCGCTCCTGCCGCCACGTTGGTTATCGACTACGGCGAGCAGTTTGTCTGCCCCGGTTTCCATGACGCTCATCTGCATTTCTTCCATACCTCGGTCGGTTCCTCGCCGTACATGCTCATGGATATGGGCACGTCCGAGGCGGCGCTGGTGCAACATGCGCTCGAGTTTTCCCAGGACCTGCCCGACGACGCTTGGGTTGTGACGCAGGGCTGGCGCGATTACCGTTGGGACCCGCCCGAGCATCCAACCAAGGCGTCGCTCGATGCGGCATTCCCCGATCGTCCCTGCGTTATGTACTCGGGCGACGGGCACACGCTTTGGCTCAACAGCCGCGCACTCGAGGCGCTCGGCGTCACGCGCGACAGCGAGCCACCAGCGGGCGGCAGCTACGACAAGGACGCAAACGGCGAGCTCACGGGCATTGCTCACGAGGCGGCTGCCATGCAGCTGCTACCGCGCTGCCTTGAGTGGCTGGGCGAGGATCGCATCGCAAGCGCTTACGCCGATCAAATGAGGCGTATGGCCGAGCAGGGCATCACCTCGATATGCGATATGTCGCTCATGCCCATGCCGGGCTGCGATTTTATCCGCGATGACGTCTACGACAAACTGCAGGCAGCTGGCAAACTGGGCATCCGTGCCCATCTGTTCCCCACGTTGCTGGATGACCAATCGCGCTTAGAAGAACTGCAGACCCGCTACGCGAACAACGCGCTGCTCTCGGCGCCTGGTTTTAAGCAGTTCTTCGACGGCGTCTCGAGCGAACACACGGCCTATCTCACCGATCCCTATACCAACCCGCGCTTCCCGGGCGATCAAGGTCGCCTGACGGTTCCCGTCGAGCGCATGCGCAAGCTGGTCCTGGCGGCAGCCGAGCGCGGCCACACCGTGCGCATCCACGTTATCGGCGACGGCGCCATCCATGCCGCACTCGATATCTTTGAGGAGGCGGCAGAGCTCTACGGCTTGCCCCAGCACGGCCATAATACGCTTGAGCATTTGGAGAATCTGCTGCCCGAGGACATCGATCGTCTGCGCAAACTCAACGTCATTGCCTCGAGCCAGCCCTGTCATATCACACTCGACCCGGGTGGTCCGGAGCGCGACCTGGGCTTGGAGCGTAGCCGCATCATGTGGCCGTTTGCGACCTATAAGCAGCGCGGCATCCGCCAAGCCTTCGGCACCGATAGCCCCATCACAGCCGTTACCAGCATGAACGTGCTCTACACGGCTATCACCCGCCAAGACCCCCGCAGCCACTGGCCCGAGGGCGGTTGGCTGCCGAGCGAGCGTATCGATGCGGCAACGGCTCTGCGCAACTACACCCTGGGCAGCGCCTATGCAGCGGGCGACGAGCAAAACCTCGGCAGCCTAGAACCCGGCAAATACGCCGACCTGGTAGTCCTGGACCAAAACCCACTCACCATCGACCCCCAAGAACTCCAAGCCACCAAAGTCCAAGCCACCTACCTAGCCGGCAACCTGATCTACGAGCGCTAAGTATTCATGTCTTACCGTTAAACGCGGCTCGGGCAGCTTATTTTGGGATGGCGCTCGAGCCGCGTTTGCGTTTCGGTGAGGATCCGCCATGTGCGTCCCTGCCCTGTTGGATTTGGGCGCGGGGTTGAGGTGCTGCTCCGTGCGTTCAATTTGGACATCAGCAGTGAAACCTCATGGTGTTTTGCATACTTCCAGTTGCAGATTGCATAAAAAAGCTGAGATGTTCTTTCCGGCCCTGATGTACCCCCGCCTGGGCCGTGCAAAAAACGGAGTATTCAGCACCGCGAGCTCTGCCGGTGCCGCTGCGGCTGAGTAACGTTACGGAGATTGACGTCATTTTGGGCTCCGGTACGGCGCGAAGTACGCCCATTTGTCCCAACGGGGTCTGCCCACCGACCAAAACCGCCCGCTGAAGGCGTTCTTGGGACCAATAAGGTATGTCCGGCGCGTATGCAGCCACCCTGGCCTGCTGAATACTCCCAAAAATGCACGGTGCTCCCCAGGGGACCCGTGCGCGCAGCGAAAACCATGCACATGTCGCTATCCGCATCGCCATTTTGCTGCACTGACTTTTCTGAATGCCGGGCCCGAATTAGTTAACCTGGCTCCCGTGTGGCTCCGGAGGGGCGGGGCATAAGGTTTATCGCGAGTTCCGCACGAGCCGAAGGCCACTTAATGTGGCCTTCGTGCGAGCAGGACTGCCCGAGCAGGAAACCTTATGCCCCGCCCCTCCGGAGCCACACGGAAGCCACCGCTAAGTTATCCCCCGGCATTCAGAAAATCTAAGTGCCAAAAAATAAGATTTTTTGACTCCGTGTTGTATAACCCGCCATTCGTGGGTACCATTCAACGCGTACGCAAACAAAAAGGGTTAATTCGCGCGGCATAGCCGCGCGGCCCAAAAAGGAGGAGACAAGCATGTCGTCTTTGAAGCCGCTTGCAGATCGTGTTCTGGTCAAGCCCGACGAGGCCGAGCAGAAGACCGCTTCTGGTCTGTATATCGCCAGCAACGCCCAGGAGAAGCCGCAGCGCGGCACCATCGTTGCCGTTGGTGCCGGCAAGGTCAACGACAAGGGTGAGCGCATCCCCATGGACGTCAAGGTCGGTGACGTTGTCATCTACGGTAAGTTCGGTGGCAACGAGGTCAAGGTCGACGGCGAGAAGTATCTGCTGATGCGCGCCGACGACATCTACGCTGTTGTCGAGGCCTAGTCTCGTCAGAATCTCTGATTCGTCTTTGAACGCGCCCGCCGCATAGGACTCGGAAGCGGCGACGCGAGTCACGTTTCTTTTGGAGGATTACCTACCATGGCAAAGAACATTACGTTCAACACCGATGCCCGCGCTAAGCTTGCCAAGGGCGTCAACACTCTGGCCGACGCCGTTACCGTCACCATGGGCCCCAAGGGTCGCTACGTTGCGCTGCAGCGCACGTTCGGTGCTCCGACCATCACCAACGACGGCGTTTCTGTCGCCAAGGAGATCGAGCTCGAGGACAACATCGAGAACATGGGCGCTCAGCTGGTGAAGGAGGTCGCCACCAAGACCAACGACACCGTGGGTGACGGCACCACCACCGCAACCCTGCTCGCTCAAGCCATCGTCAACGACGGTCTGCGCAACGTCGCCGCTGGCGCCAACCCGCTGGCCATCCGTCGCGGCATCGACAAGGCCGTCAACGCCGCCGTCGCCGAGATGAAGAAGCAGGCCAAGCCGGTCGAGACCAAGGAGCAGATTGCTTCCGTCGGTACCATCTCCGCCGGTGACCCCGAGGTCGGCGAGAAGATCGCCGAGGCCATGGAGGTCGTGGGCAAGGACGGCGTCATCACCGTCGAGGATTCCCAGACGTTCGACATCACCATCGACACCGTCGAGGGCATGCAGTTCGACAAGGGCTATGTCTCCGCTTACTTCGTCACGGATAACGACCGCATGGAGGCCGTGATGAAGGATCCGTACATCCTCATCACCGACCAGAAGATCTCCAGCGTCCAGGACATCATGCCTGTTCTCGAGGCTGTCCAGCGCGCTGGCCGTGGCCTGCTCATCATCGCTGAGGACATCGATGGCGAGGCTCTGCCGACCCTCGTCCTCAATAAGATCCGTGGCGCCCTCAACGTCTGCGCCGTCAAGGCCCCGGGCTACGGCGATCGCCGCAAGCGCATCCTCGAGGACATCGCCGTCCTCACCGGTGGCCAGGCTGCTCTGGACGAGCTGGGCGTGAAGGTCGCTGACATCACCGCTGATATGCTCGGTACCGCTAAGTCCGTCACCATCTCCAAGGACAACACCGTCGTCGTCGGCGGCGCTGGCTCCAAGGAGGCCATCGACGCCCGCATCGCTCAGATCAAGGGCGAGATGGAGAACACCACCTCTGACTTCGACCGTGAGAAGCTCCAGGAGCGCCTGGCCAAGCTCTCCGGTGGCGTTGCCGTCATCAAGGTCGGCGCTGCTACCGAGTCCGAGCTCAAGGAGATCAAGCACCGCGTTGAGGATGCCCTGCAGGCTACCCGCGCTGCTGTCGAGGAGGGCATCGTCGCCGGCGGTGGCGTCGCCTTCATGGACGCTGCTCCTGCGCTCGATGCTGTCGAGATCGACGACCCCGAGGAGAAGATTGGCGTCGATATCGTCAAGAAGGCTCTGACCGCTCCGGTCGCCACCATCGCCAAGAACGCTGGCTTTGAGGGCGCTGTCGTGGTCGACAAGGTTGCCGAGCTGCCCGCCGGCCAGGGTCTCAACTCTGCCAACGGCGAGTGGGGCGACATGATCGAGATGGGCGTCCTCGACCCCGTCAAGGTCAGCCGCGTCACCCTGCAGAACGCTGCTTCTGTCGCCAGCCTGATCCTCATCACCGAGGCTACCGTCTCCGATGTGCCCAAGAACACTCAGCTTGAGGACGCTATCGCTGCTGCTACCGCTGGTCAGCAGGGCGGCGGTATGTACTAAGGCCGACAAGGTCTAGAACTCCCACCGGGGATCCGGGGGCGTGACGGGGGCTTCTCTCCGGAACGTCCTCGGACATGCAAAGAGGCTCCGCATCGCGCTTCGCGCTGCGGAGCCTCTTTGCGTCCTGCGGAATGTTCCGGAGAGAAGCCCCCGTCACGCCCCCGGATCCCCTGCGTTTACGGCCTTGAGGTCGGCGGGCGGAGGAGGACGTGGTTGAGGGGGATGCGTGTCCCGGTCGCTGTTTCGCGGCTCTGCCGCGGAAGGCGCGCTACTTTGGGGCGGATGGAGGACGTGGTTGTTGCGCTAACTTGTCCCTACCGCATTTCTGGAGCGTTTCCCACCACAAATTACCCTTGGCATACTTGCGCGAACGATTGCTCGTGCTACACTTGCAATTGCTGTTTCAGGGCGGGGTGGAATTCCCCACTGGCGGTAAATCGGGCGGTGCCAAAGGGACACCGTGGCGCAGGCGAGATGCCTGCGACCGAGCCGATGAGTCCGCGACCCGTGTGTGCGTTGGTTCGCATGCCGGCTGAACTGGTGAGATCCCAGTACCAACGGTTAGAGTCCGGATGAAAGAGGCAGGTGATCTTATGTCTGAACAGTCGCAGCATATCCATTTTGAGAACACGAATAGGTGGAGCACCAAACAGCTCGTTACCATGGCGCTGATGTGCGCCTTGGGTGCCCTGTTTATGTATGTGCAGCTGCCCATCCTTCCCTCGGCGCCGTTTTTGACGTATGACCCGTCGCTGGTGCCGGCGATGGTGTGTGGATTTGCGTATGGCCCTGGTGCCGGCACAGCTGTTGCCGCCATGGCGATCGTTATCCATGCACTCACCACGGGTGACTGGGTCGGCGCGCTTATGAACCTGGTTGCCACGCTGGGCTACATTCTGCCCGCGGCTATCGTCTACCAGAAGATGCATACCTATAAGGGTGCCGTGATTGGTCTGGTGCTCGGCGTCATTGCCGCTACGGCGTTGTCTATGGTCGCAAACCTTACCATTGGCGTATGGTTCTGGTATGGCTCGGTCGATGTGATCGCCCCGCTTATGATTCCTGCCGTGCTGCCGTTCAACCTCATCAAGACCGTGCTCAACTCGGTGTTGACGCTGGCGGTGTACAAGGCGGTCTCTAATCTCATTACGCCCAAGAAGGACCAGGTCAAAGGCCGCGCATGATTGAGTGTCGGGGCGTTTCCTTTAGCTATGACGGTGCCACACCGGCACTCGACGGCATCGATCTGAACATCGAGGATGGCGAGTTTTTCTGCATCCTCGGCGGAAACGGGTCGGGCAAGTCGACGTTCGCCAAGCATTTGAACGCGCTGCTGCAGCCCGATACGGGAACGGTGCGCGTTCACGGCATGGACGCGTCCGATCCCGAGCTGGTCTACGACATCCGCTCGACTGCGGGCATGGTGTTCCAGAACCCGGATGATCAGCTGGTGGCGACGCTTGTCGAGGACGATGTTGCCTTTGGTCCCGAAAACTTGGGCGTGCCATCGGCCCAGATCGCGCAGCGTGTGCGAGATGTGCTGAAGGCCGTGGGCCTGGTGGGCTTTGAGCGCCACGAGACCCACGCGCTCTCGGGTGGCCAAAAGCAGCGCGTGGCGCTTGCCGGTGTGCTCGCCATGGAACCGCGCGTGCTCATCTTGGACGAGGCTTCTTCGATGCTCGATCCGCGTGGACGCAAGGGCCTCATGAAGGCTTGCCACGCGTTGCACGATCGCGGCATGACTATCGTGATGATTACGCACTTTATGGAAGAGGCCGCCGAGGCCGATCGTGTCGCGGTATTTCGGGCGGGGCGCGTTGCCATGCTCGGTACGCCCGAGGAGATTCTGACGCGGGCAGATGAGCTCGCGGAGCTCAACCTGGATATGCCGGCGTCGTGCTGCTTGGGCATGGAGCTTCGTGCGAAGGGCGTGCCCGTTCATGCGCAGGTGCGCGAGGCGGATATGGTCGCCGAGGTTGTGGAGGCTTATGCCGAGCGAAGTGGGGCAGGCACCGTGGGGCAGTCTTCTGCATCCGATTCTCGTGTGCTCGACAACGCCTCCTCTGCAACCGATGGGACAGCCGTGTCGGAGCCCGTCATCGAGATTTCGCACCTCTCGCATAGTTACTCGCTGAGTGCTCGCGAGCGCCGTCGATGGCGCAAGCGCTCGGCCACTGCGGGCAAATCGAATAAACAGGCTCTCTGGGGAAGCGACCCCAGCAGCCCGTGGGCGCTGCGCGATGTATCTCTGACGGTGCGTCGCGGCGAGTTCCTGGGCTTAGCAGGTCATACCGGTTCGGGTAAGTCGACGCTGGTCCAGCATCTCAACGGTTTGATTCGCCCCCAGGAGGGATTCGTTCGCGCGCTGGGGCTCGATCTGTCAAACAAGAAAGACGCCGCCGCGGTTAAGGCCAAGGTCGGCGTGGTGTTTCAATATCCCGAGCGTCAGCTGTTTGCCGAAACCGTGACGCAGGACGTGGCGTTTGGCCCGCACAACCTTGGCTTGCCGCAAGATGAAGTCGACCGTCGCGTCGAGTCGTCGCTCTCGCGCGTGGGCCTCGACCTTTCCACGGTCGGCGACAAGAGTCCCTTTGAGCTTTCGGGCGGTCAGCAACGGCGTGTGGCGTTTGCCGGCGTGCTTGCTATGGGGCCCGAGGTCCTGGTACTCGATGAACCCATGGCGGGGCTCGATCCGGCTGCGCGCAGGGATTTCCTTGAGCTTATCGATCGACTTCACCGCGATGGCCTGACCGTTGTCATGGTTTCACACAGCATGGATGACCTGGCCAATTGCTGCGACCGTATCGTCGTAATGAACGAAGGTGCGGTGTTTGCCGAGGGAACCCCCGCGCAGGTGTTTGCGCATGCCGATGAGCTCAAGTCGATCGGCTTGGGCGTACCTGCTGCTCAGCATATGGCGTTGGCGCTCGCGGAGGCGGGCGTGCCGCTGCGTTGCGGCGGGCTCTATACGGTTGAGTCGCTGGCCGACGAGCTGGCAGATTTGCTGATCGGTCGCTCAGACGGTCCTTCTAACGTCGCGGACATTGCTAAATCCAAGACGGTCGCGCGAGAGGAGGGCTGCTAATGGAGGCGTTTTCGTTTGGCAGCTACTATCCCGGCGATAGTGCAATCCACCGCCTGGACCCGCGAACTAAGCTGCTCTTGGGCTTTGTGTTTCTGATCACGACGCTCACAGTCAGTGGCTTCCGCGGACTGGCCCCGGTCGCAATCTTCGTTGTCCTGATCTATACCGTGTCCCGGGTGCCGTTGCGCCGGGTCCTATCATCGATGGCACCATTGCTGGCGATTGTCGTGGTGGTCGCAGTGCTCAACCTGTTTTCCGACCAGAGCGGGCGCATTCTGTGGCAGCTTGGCTTTTTGCAGATAAGCGAGGGCTCGCTGCATTCCGCCGCCTTTATGGCGTGCCGCCTGAGCTTGATGATGGCCGGCATGAGCGCCATTACGCTCACCACGCCCACGCTCGACCTCACCGCGGGCTTTGAGCGTCTGCTCGCACCGTTTGCGCGTGTGGGACTTCCTGCACACGAGCTCGGCATGATTATGGGTATCGCGCTGCGCTTTATGCCGCAGTTTGCCACCGAGATGAAGCAGACGGCCGATGCGCAGGCGAGTCGCGGTGCGCGCGTGATGGGAGGCCCGCTCGGCGGCGTGCGTATGCTCGGCAGTGTGGCGATCCCGCTGTTCACGGGTGTGTTCCGCCATGCCGAGACGCTGTCTGCTGCCATGGATGCACGCTGCTATCACGGCGAGCAGGGCCGCACGCGCCTGCATGCGCTTGCATTTCGCCGCGGGGATGCGCTGGCTGCGGTGGTGACGGCGCTGCTGCTCGCGTGTGTCATCGTCATCAACCTTCAACTTGTTTAGGCGCGATTCGAGCGCAAGAAAGGGGTCCCTATGACCGACAACGACCGCACGGCTCAGCTTGAGCGCGCCTGTTCGTATCTCAGGCGCATTCCGGCGTGGTATCTGGCCACGACCGATGTGGCCGATGGACATCAGCCTCGCGTGAGGCCGTTTTCGTTTGCCATGGTCGATGACGGTAAGTTGTGGTTTTGCACGTCGCGCGACAAGGATGTGTGGGCGGAGCTGAGTGCGAATCCCAAGTTTGAGCTCTCGGGCTGGAAGCCGGGGGAGTGCTGGATCGTGTTAACCGGTGAGGCCGCGCTCGAGGATGATGCGGTCGTGAGCGACAAGGTGCGCCAGGCAGGCTTTAAGCACATGGTGGGTATTGGCGAGAAACACGAGAGTGCCAACGACGGCCACCTTGCTTTCTTTTCGGTCCGCAATATCGCCGCCCGCTTCTGTGATATCGACGGCAGCGAGGAGCGCCTGGAGCTCTAGCTTACACAAACCAGGCTCTCAAACTGGCTAGTACAGGAGGACACATGGACGGATTGAATACGGTTTTGGAGTATCTGACGTCGGTGCCGGCGTGGTACTTGGCGACGAGCGTAGACGGGCAGCCACATGTACGCCCATTTTCGTTTGCTCAGATTCAGGACGGTAAGCTGTGGTTTGTGACGGCGCGCACCAAAGACGTGTGGCAGGAGCTGCTGCAAAATCAACGCTTTGAGGCCACGAGTTGGTGGCCGGGCCATGGCTGGCTCATCTTGCGCGGGCGTGCCGGCTTGGATGACCAGGCTTTAGACGAAATGCGCGAAGCCGGGTGGAAGCATCTAGAGCGCCTGGGCGAGCACTATGAGGGGCCTAACGACCCCACGCTCGTCTTCTTTAGCGTCGAGGATCCCGAGGCTTTTATCTGCAATCACGACGAATGGGTGCCGGTCGAGCTCTAGCCAACTGGCTCATCCTAACAACTTGGTTTTCGCATGGGCGGGCCCCGTATTGCCCGGCGCCGTTAGGAGCGTCGGTCAATACGGGGCCCGCTCTATTTGTCAATTCCTTCAAGCGAATGTGTCGGGAATGTTTCAATGCATGAATATGCAAAAGATTTGCGTATATATGCATCTTTTGGTGTTAAAGTTTCAACCCACTTCATAACGACGGCTGCGGGATGCGCATTGGTGCATAACTGCAGACAAGGAGTCTGATATGTCTGTAAAGGTTGGAATCGTCGGTGCGGCCGGATATGCCGGCGCCGAGCTCATTCGCCTCGTCCTCGGTCATCCCGAGTTTGAACTTGCTGCCATTACGTCTAACGCCGATGCCGGCCAGCCGTTGTCTGCGGTGTATCCGAGCTTTGCCGGCGTAAGCGATCTGGTTTTCACCACGCATGACGCCCCCGAGCTCAAGAGCTGCGATGCGGTTTTTCTTGCCGTGCCGCACACGGCTGCCATGGCACAGGTGCCCGCGCTGCTTGCATCGGGCGTCTCCTGCTTTGATCTTTCGGCCGATTACCGTCTGAGCGACGCGTCTGTCTTTGAGACATGGTATGCCGCCGAGCATACGAGCCCCGAGTTGCTCAAGACGCGTGCCTTCGGTCTGCCCGAGCTGTTCTGCCAGGACTTGGAGACCGCCGCATCCGACCATGCCGACGGCAAACCCGTGCTGGTCGCCTGCGCCGGTTGCTATCCCACCGCAACGAGCCTTGCCGCCGCGCCCGCCGTGCGCGCCGGCTGGGTTGCCCAAAGTGGCCCTGTGATCGTCGATGCCATCAGCGGCGTGACGGGCGCCGGTAAGTCCTGCAACGCCCGCACCCATTTTTGCAGCGCCGACGAGAACTTGGAGGCCTACGGCGTGGGTAAACATCGTCACACGCCCGAGATTGAGCAAATCCTTGGCCTGACCGATCGCGTCGTCTTTACCCCGCACCTGGCACCGCTCAAGCGTGGTCTGCTCTCCACGGTGACGCTGCCGCTTACGCCGCAGGCTATCGATACCTTGACCCTTGAGGACGTCGTCGACCATTACAAGCAGTTCTACGCCGGTCGCACCTTCGTACGCGTACTCGATGCCGGCCAGCAGCCCAAGACGGCTTCGGTCGTCGGCACCAACGCCGCCCAGATCGGCCTCGCGCTCAACAAGCGCGCGGGCGTGCTGGTGGCGACGGGCGCCATCGACAATCTGTGCAAGGGCGCTGCGGGCCAAGCAGTCCAGTGCGCCAATATCGTCTTTGGCTTTGACGAGCGACGAGGCTTGCCTACAGTGGCGTGTCCGGTGTAGCACATTCGATTGTTAACGATTTGGTAGTCGGGCATCGAGTGGGGCGCCACTCTTAAGCTGGTCTCATGATCACGACTGGCATGGCGCACCAACCGATGTCCGTTTTTTTGTTTGACATAAGGAGTCATAAAGACGATGAATACCGAGCTGTTTGATATCAAGATTCGCGCCGTCGAGGGTGGCGTTACGGCTGCGGCTGGTTTTAAAGCCGCAGGCATCCACGCTGGGTTCCGCAAGAACCCCGAGCGTCTGGATTACGCGCTCGTCGTGCCCGATAAACCCTGTCCCGGTGCCGGCGTGTTTACCACCAATCGCTTTTGCGCGGCGCCCGTGCAGGTGAGCCGTGCCAACCTGGGCGGTGCCGACAAGGGCTACGGTATCATCGCCGGTGTTTCGGTCAACTCTGGCAATGCCAACGCCGCCACGGGTGAGACCGGCCTTGCCTGCGCGCGCGAGACGTGCAGCATCGCATCGCAGGTCATCGGCTGCGAGCCCCAGCAGATTCTGGTTGCCTCCACGGGTGTGATTGGCCAGATTCTGTCGATCGACACGTTTGAGACCGCCATTCCTGCTGCCTACGAGGCGCTCTCCGCCCACGGTGGCGCCGATGCCGCTCGCGCCATCATGACGACCGACACGCACTCCAAGGAGTACGCCGTATCCTACGTCAGTGAGGCTGCGGGTCATGCGGGCAATGTCTATACGGTAGGCGGAATGTGCAAGGGCTCGGGCATGATCATGCCCAACATGGCCACCATGATCGCAGTTATCACCACCGATGTCCCCGTCGAGCCTGCGGCACTTCATGCCCTGCTGCTCTCGACCGTCAAGCAGACCTTTAACAAGGTAACGGTCGATTCCGACACCTCGACCAACGACACCTGCATCATGCTTGCCTCCGGCGCCGCTGCCGCAGATGCCGAGCCTATCGTCGAGGGCTCCGATGCCTTTGACGAGTTGGCATTTGCCGTGCACGAGGTGTGCGAGAGCCTGGCGCGCAATATCGCCGCCGATGGTGAGGGCGCATCCAAGCTTGTTACGGTCAACGTTACCGGCGCCGCCAACGACGAGGAGGCCGATATCGCCGCCCGTGCCGTTGCCAACTCGCCGCTCGTTAAGACCTGCATCGCCGGCCACGACTGCAACTGGGGCCGCGTTGCCATGGCGCTTGGCAAGTGCGGCGTGAAGTTTAATCAGGAAGACGTTTCCATCGACATGATGGGCATGCCTGTCTGTCGCGACGGTCTGACTGTTCCCTTTGACGAGGACGAGGCTCTGCGACGTTTTGAGGCGCCCGAGATTGTGATCTCGGCAGACCTGGGCGCGGGCGAGGCGGCGACCACCGTGTGGACTTGCGACCTCACGCACGAGTACATCTCCATTAACGGCGACTACCGTTCCTAGATTCCAGGCACGCTGCGCATCTTGCCGCGATTGCGGACAGCGGAGCACGGCGCGATAACGATACGAAAGACGAGGCAGATTATGAAATTCGCACGCGATTGTCGTTCGAGCGAATCCAACGAAGCAACCGCGCAGCTGCTGTTCGAAGCGCTGCCGTGGATTAAGAACCTGACCGGCAAGACGGTTGTTATCAAATATGGCGGAGCCGCCATGGTTGATGAGCAGCTGCGCCGCGACGTGATGAGCGACATCGTCCTGCTTAAGATCATCGGCATGCGCCCCGTTATCGTGCACGGCGGCGGCAAGGCCATCAACGAGGCGCTGAGCCATTACGATATTCCCGTCGAGTTTAAGAACGGCCAGCGCGTGACCACGCCGGCGACTATGGATATCGTGCGCGAGGTGCTGGGCGGCAAGGTTAACCAGGAGCTGGTTGCTGCCATCAACCACCACGGCAACCTGGCCGTGGGCGTGTCAGGCAGCGATGCCGGCACGCTCATCGCCGAACCGCTCGACCCCGAGCTCGGTCGCGTGGGCAAAGTGACGCACGTTAACACCGACTATATCGAGCGCTTACTCGATAGCGAGTACATCCCCGTTATCGCTACCGTCGCGGCGGGGGAGGACGGCGGTTTCTTCAACATCAACGCCGATACCGCCGCCGGTGCCGTTGCGGCAGCGCTCCACGCGCACAAGGCGATCTTTTTGACCGACGTCGACGGCCTGTACAAGGACTTTAGCGATAAAGACTCACTCATCTCCAACCTAACGCTCGACGAGGTTAACGAAATGCTCTACGGCGGCGAGGTCGATAAGGGCATGATTCCCAAGCTGCGCGCGGCCGTCGATGCGCTTGCCGGTGGCGTATTTCGCGCTCACATCATCAACGGCACGACGCCGCATTCGCTGCTCCTGGAGCTGCTGACCGATGCCGGCGTCGGCACCGTGATCCATTCCACCGAGACGGCTTACGAGTTCGATACGCATCCGCATCCGCTTTCGACGTTTGCAGCGCGTCTGACCGAGAACCTCGACGAGGTCGAGAAGCTTCAGACGGTCTAGCTGACCCGCAGCCGCCCCATTCCTGTACCCATAGGCCTGCGCCGTCCGGCGCTCAACGAAAGGCATCCCATGTCACTTGCAGCTCAGCAATCGCTTGAATCCCATTACGTTATGCATACCTTTGGCCGCTCTCCGGTCGAGTTTGTCGAGGGTCACGGCATGAAACTCACCGGCGACGATGGTCGTGAGTACCTTGACTTTCTTGCCGGCATCGGCGTGTGCAGCCTAGGTCATGGCGACCCGGCTGTGCTCTCGGCGCTCGAGGCACAGACCAAAAAGCTCATGCATGTCTCCAATTACTTCTACATCGAGCAGCGCGGACAGGTCGCGGCGCTGCTGTCCAAGCTTGCCAACGACGACGTAGATGGTGCGCGCGTGCTTGCCGATGCCATTGCCGCCGGCGATGAGACCACGGCAGCCGCTCTTGGTGCTCCGGCTGCGGACGAGCAGGTGTGGGAGACCTTCTTCGCCAACTCCGGCGCCGAGGCCAACGAGGGCTCGATGAAGCTCGCGCGCCTGTACGCCAAGCGTGCCGGTAACGGCGGCAACACTATCGTGTGCATGCGCGGCGGCTTCCACGGCCGTACGCTCGAGACCATTGCCGCCACCATGCAGGATTGGCTGCAGGATAGTTTCCGCCCGCTGCCGGGTGGCTTTGTGGCCTGCACGCCCAACGATATCGATGAACTGCGTGCGATCTTTAAGCAGCTGGGGAGCGAAATTTGTGCCGTGATGCTCGAGCCGATTCAGGGTGAGAGCGGTGTGCACCCCATGACCGAGGAGTTTATGGCGGCAGCGCGCGACCTGGCACACGAAGTGGGCGCCGTGCTTATCGCCGACGAGGTCCAGTGCGGCATCTTCCGCTCCGGCAAGCCGTTTGCATTCCAAACCTATGGCGTGGAGCCCGACATCATGAGCCTTGCCAAGGGCATTGCTGATGGCGTGCCCATGGGCGCCGTGGTGGCAAAGAAGGAGATTGCCGACGTGTTTAAGCCGGGCGACCACGGCTCGACCTTTGGCGGTAGCTGCTTGGCCGTCGCGGCGTGCGCCGCGACGCTCTCCGCGCTCGTGCGCGGCGATTATGCCGACCACGCTGCTAAGGTAGGCGCCTATATGGAGGCAAAGCTCGCCAAGCTGCCGAACGTGACCGAGGTGCGTGGCCGCGGTTTGATGCTCGGCTGTGATTTGGATGATGCCGCGGGCGACGCGCATGATATTGTTGCCCGCGCGCTGGCCGCCGGTGCCGTGATTAACGCTACAGGTGCTCATACGCTGCGTTTCCTGCCGCCGCTCGTCTGCGAGGAATCCGACGTGGACAGTCTGATCGAGATCCTGTCGGACGTTTTGGCCTAACACAGCGAAATAACTTAACTTTGACCGGGTTCCGGACTGCGGACGTGGTAGCGCACAGAGATGTGGTGTAAGAGGCGGGGCATGCCCCGCCTCCGCCCTTTCTTGAAAGGGAGGGGACACCGCCTAGAATTCGTCGTTGG
>CABVDG010000001.1:0-292034 GCA_902497075.1 uncultured Collinsella sp. | reverse complement strand
GGAGGGCAACACGGTATGGCTCTACGAGCCCAACGGTGGGCCCGCCCAGGCGTGGGTCCTTACCTAGTCTGCAAGATCTTTCAAATACATTTTGACAATCTCCCGAATTGATTCAGGGAGAAGCCTTCGTGCTATTTTCTTAGTATAAAAAAATATTCCCCGCTCTCGCCTTTTATACATACACTCAATGGCATGCCAACCACCTTCGACAAATGCGTCAATATAGAGCTGTCTGTCTTTTGGAAGGGCGCTCGGGTGGCGGAGCTGATCATTGCCTTTAGCGATATCGTCAAATTCGACAGGGTACAAGTCCAGAGCGTTGCTGGATTCAATAAACTCCCTGCCGCGGTCGTTATTCACCAGCAAGCAGGAGACACCTTTCATCTGATTAAACTTCTCAGCATCTTTCAAAACGTCGGGCCTATTAACGTCGACGCCCCAGAAATCGCCGATGGTAAGATCGCCGGCGCGAAATCTCCCTGCATAGGGGCACCTATAGCAGCTATCGCGAAGAGTCTTGAGGTCCAGGAACATGTCGTAGTAGGGGGATTTCGCCGCAGGAATGGTGACCTCTCTTCCGTCCTCAAGAAGAAGAAAAAGAAGAAGAGAGTTGTCCCACCCCTCGCGCTTGCACCTAAACCGGAAATCAACCACGGGAGACCCAAGCTGTCTGCCATAGCCCTCAACGCAGTCCGCGAACATGCGGCTGGAAGGGACGCCGTGGCAGACCAGGTCAACGGTTGTCAGGTTCTCATAATCGCCTCCGAGAAAGCCCCTAAGGCCGGCGACTTGGCAAGGCGTACCGCAGAAAAGAACCTGCCTCCCCTCGCGAAGGTCCGCCTTAACGTCGGCAAAACAAGCTCCGGCATCACTCTGCACATATTTTGAGTTAAGCAGTGGGCGAAGCCCGTCAACGCTCGCCGCGCGACGGTGCCGCACCCGAAGAATGCTCCCCTCGCGCTCATAGGCAGCGCCATATGCGACCCCACCAGAAGCAATAAGCTCACGCGCAAATGCACCAAAAACGCCACCGGAGGCGGACTCCGAGACATCGTCCCTACCGGCGGCGGCAAAGAACGGTCCGACGGAATTAGAGCCTATCCCCCGATTGAGGCCGCACGCCCTCGTGCACGCGCCGCAGCCGATACAGAGATCGCTATTAATTACAGGAAAAACGAACCCATCCCTACCCTCGGCCATGGTGATTGCGCCTTTTGGGCAACCAGCGGCACACGCCCCACATCCGCAGCAATGCGACGGCGACTCAAACAGTGTGGGAACTTCGCCCCTTTTCACGGTAGACATGCAGTTATCCCCCTATTTGCGAGCCGAAAGGAGCTTGCGCAAAACATCGGCATTCATATAAACGAAAAAAGCCAGCGCAACTGCAAGGCAGACGATCGCGCTCAAAATGCCCGCACCGTAGGCGGACAGATAATAAAAAGCGAACACGCCGACAATTGAAATCAAAGTCAAAACTTGTTCAACACGGTCTTCGACAAGCTTAGTAAACTTAGCCACCTTAATTCTGCGGTACTCATTCACCACGATCATTGCCAAGAGCGTCGCAACAGATGCACCATAAAGGCCGAAAAGTGGAATCAGCACGACACACAACACGGCACAAAGGACAGCAGACACCGCAGTGGTGATACCCATGATTCCTGTCTCCTTATGAGCGGTGAAGATCCCGCCGTAAAAGCCGGAGATGTTGCTGAAATACGTCGCCAGGAGCAATATCGGCACATACAGGAGGCCCTCGCCGAATGAACCTTTAATCAGGATTCCGTACACGAGAGGCATAAGCGCAGACATAAGTAGAACGACGCTCATCATGAAACGCCTTAGCGCTCGGTACACAGAGTTATAGAAAGCCGACTCATCCTCATCAGAGTTAAGGGCTCGCGCAGAGCTCTCCTTCCAAGATTGATAGAAGAAGCCATACACCTGATCCATAACGCCAGGAAACTTGTACGACACGGCATACACACCGGCGGCAGAAGCGCCGAGCGTATTCATGATAATTAGCCTATCCAGCAAGTTATTAATAGTCCAGGAAACCTTGTTGGGAATGAGCGGAAAAGAATAGCGCAGAAGATCTCGAGCATAGGATACAGAAAAAGCTGACGGATCGATATAACGCCAGAGCTTTCGCATGACCATGAACGAAAAGGCAACACCGCCCTGCGCAATGACCGTGGCAGAAAGCATGCCCACAACGCCCCAACGCAACACAGCGATAAACAGAACGTTGAGCACGATGGTAAGCGCGCTAGCGGTGAAGTTCATGACTGAATATCCCACCGTATCCCCGAAACCACGTAGGACCGCAGAAGCCATCTGAAGAAGCGCGCCAGCAACAACAAGTCCCACGACCCAGCCAAGATTTTCTGGTTTGAAAATCAACCATGCTAGAATTGCCAAAAAGGCAAAGCATACACACCCGGCAAGAAGAACAACACAGGAGGTCGTCACCGCCCGAGACCGCTCCTCATCGATGCGACAGTCAATAAGAAACCGGAACAGCGCTTCGTCCATAAGCAGCGAGACCGCAGGAACGCAAAATAGAGCGATGGTATTGATGTAGTCGACAGTGCCATAATCGGCAGTTGTAAGAACCGATGTATAGAGCGGCAGTAGAAGAAACGAGACGAGTTTGGTTGCCATTCCACCCACTGCAATAATGCCGGTATTTTTGATGAGTCGACTTGCCTCTCCCATTACGAAAGCGCCTTTCTAAGATAGGCCCATGAATGCTCACGCAGAGAGTCAAGGAGAGTATCCACAGCGCCCCAGTCACAAGGGGCAACATCGTCGGAACACATATCGCTGACGCAACGGTCAGACAGACCGATATTGCCCAACAAGTCGCGCATGCGCGCACCAGACTTATCTGTTGCATATACGCGAAAGGGCTTATGAAAGAGAACCGAGAATACAGTCGCATGAAAGGAATTGGTAACGATGAGGTCTGCGTGTGCGATAAGCGAAACAAACTCTTCAGGGCCAACGCCAAACAGGTTAATTGAATTTGGAATATCTAGATTATTCTCTGATATATAAGCCACCTTCATGCCTGTTGCCTCCGTCATCGCGACGGTACTCTCAATGAGCTCAGGACATTCGCGCAAAAGATACATGAAAATATATTCACCCTGCAAGACATCTTTAGATGCCATGTCGGTATAGTCATCGGATTCCAACAAAAGCGTGGGATCTAAAACAACATCGATAGGCTTATCGACAAGTGGCTGAAATAGCGGAACCGTCTCCTCCTCGCGAACAGACAAAAAATCAAACCTTGAAAGTAAATCGGATACAAGCTGCTCATCAAAATTCTCCGGTCTAAAGAAAGTGTGAGCAAGGCTGGGGGCGTAAGCAACTCGTCGACTATCTCCGGCAAATGAAAGGAAATAGGGGCCAACAACACCTTGTGTGCAATCGAGATTCCAAATTTGATCGCTTCCGCAAATAAAACAATCAAACAGCTCTGCGAGTTCGCACATATCACTTTCTTTTTTCCAGAAATACGGTCTCTTCGTCAGCCTGAAATACTTTTTAGAAAATTCCGTAAATGCAGTCTTTCTAGACAACCGCTTACGCCAACAGCGCATTGCACGCAGCGTCATCTTCGGGTGGCGAGGTTGGAATAACCTATATTGCTCATAATCGCGAGAGCGATAGTCAATTATTCGCACCTCATGCCCCATACCTTTCAAGACTTCTTGAAGCGCATAAGACTGGAGTGCAGACCCGAAATTTAAAGCACCGTGGAAAGTAATCGTTCCAATCTTCATTATTTATCTGTTCCTGTTCACCCAAATATGGATTGCATCTGAAAGGCTAAGTCCAGTTACCCCATCAGCAGCTAGAGAAAGCGATGCGAGAAGATAGCGGCTGTAATCCGAAGTACGCAGAGCCCTCTCGATATCCTTCCATCTACCGTTCATCGAAGTACTCACAATACTGAACTCATCAATTGAATTGAACGTGTCGCAACAACAAGTAAACATAGTTTTACGCGCGCCGTTGTCCAAGGCAACGGTTCTCCCAAGCAAAAGCGGCCCGAACAGAGGAAAAATACGATCGAAGTCTTCCTGAGAGTAAGAAATTCCAAGCTTCGAACGATAAGAAATCAATTCATCGAGAACCCAATACGAATCAAGCCCTTTAACATTCGTAGGGGTAGACTGCATAATGGACCCAGGACGGATTCGGTAATAATAGCCACTCAAATCATAACAAGGTTCATCGTTAAAGCGACAATCTATCCATAACGGATGGATCAAATCCTCATACCATGCACCTACGGGAAAACCTAGTCGATTCCAGACTTCACGACGATATAGTCTGCCCCACGGCACCATCCAACTAGCTCTATCGTTCTCTATCTCGCCAACCAAACCATCATCAGACATATATCTAAAAGTCGATGTAACGAAATCCGCAGATGTTTGATCGAGTCTGCTCCACATAGCCTCAAGATACCCTGGCCCGATCATGTCATCAGAATCCACGAACATGATGTACTTACCGCGAGAAACCCTAAGACCCGCATTGCGCGCTGCGGAAAGGCCGCCGTTTACCTGGTGAATTACAAGAACATTGGGCATTAGTCCATACGAATCGGCTATTGCACCAGAATCATCTTTAGACCCATCATCGACAATAATAACCTCAAACTTGCCAGAAAACTCCTGAGTCACAATGGATTCTAGGCAGGGTTTAAGGTATTTTTCAACGTTATATACAGGCACAATAATAGAAATGTCGTAAGATACGCCTTCATTAAAAACAATAGGCATGAACATATTGGATGGTCTCTTGGAAACCATACCCAGCTTCGCCTTAGACGCATAGGATATAGCATCAGAACGACGACTTAACCTGAGTAAGCCATCATAAATAGGGCTGGAAAGTATAAGTTTTATAGCTTTCTTAATTAAATTAAGAATCTGCAACAATTGACTCCTCCTATCTTCAAAGTCGAATAAATATGCGCTTCCATCGATTCGAATATTTAAGTCATGATGCCCTATCATGCAATCAACAAGACCAATCGCAGACAGAACCCCTAGAGGAATAGGCTACAAACAATAAATCACAAACGTAAGCGTCTATTGCCTCACCCAAAACATAGGGACGTTGGAGATTTTCTTTGAAATAACGTGCAAAGAGCAGCTTCTAAGCATCAACCGAAATAACAAAAGCCCTAGGAATGAATATACCGCGCGACAGGACCAGATCCTCGATGTCGGTTCAATCGTAAATGTTCGCCACTTAGCCGAAAGCTAAGGCAGGCTCGGTCAAGAAAAATAATGCTCCATCTAAACATATTAGAAAAAGCAATAATGACCCACATTATACAAAGAGACGACGAAGGCATTTAAAGCAGCTCAGTATGTGCCGAGCAGCAAAAGAAACAATACTGAAATTTGACAAAACAAGACTATGAACTAAGTCCGGACAATTGCTGATTCGCCTCCGATACTCGCTTTTTATTGTTTTATCAAATTGTCTTTTCACCTCTTTATCCGCTTCACAATGCCAAAGAACTTCATCAAGATCACAATAATGTCGACAGATACCCCTATTGGCATTTTTGACTGAATCACTCGACCATTCACTCGCATAGCGAATCAATTCGTCGCTTACAAAGCTCCAATCAGTTATCTGATCCTCTTTAAACTGCTTCGTACTATTAGTGTCATGCTGACGATAGTAGTAAAGCGGTTCGTCAATGTGAAATAAACTCTCTGCAATATCGAAAACAGGAAGAAGTTGACAGAGATCCTCACCATGCATAAGACCAACTCGTTTCGAATACCACTCGTCACTGGCAAATAAATCTCTCCGAATGACCTTATTCCACACGCTATTGAAATCGCATCCGCACAACAGGCTTTTAACGGCATCAAAAGATTCACCCGTGTGCATACCAGAACAGATATCAACTTTTAGCGAGGGTTTAATAGGCATCAATCCCATAGTGAAATCAAATGAAATGATATCAGCATCAGTCGAGGCAATTACATCGCATACCTTTTTGATGCAACCTTCAAGAAGAGCGTCATCGGAGTCGAGCGAAAGAATATAACGCCCGCTCGCCTCGCGAAGACCGTCTCGCCGTGCAGCGAGAAGACCTTCGTTGTCCTTATGAATAACGAAGGCTCTCTCACGCTTATCGCAATAAGCATCGCAAATATCAGGAGATCCATCGGTGGAACCATCATCCACAAGAATTACCTCAAAAGAACCGGTTCCTTGAATATCAATAGATTCCAGACAAGCGGGGAGAAAACGCTCGGTGTTATATACCGGTACAACAATACTGATGTCAGGCGTTTCGTCATGCATAAATAACTCCTAATAGCGCCGACGAATACGGAAAAAGATCGCAACTGCCGCCATATACAAACGTAATGACAAAATAAAACATGAAAAACAAGACACCCAGAACCCCGGTTAGGAACCGCTCTCTGCCAAGGTTTTCAGACAAAAAGGGGTAAACAAAACCTGAAATGAAAAGAAAAGGGAAACTGAGTCGAATTAGCTCAGGACTGATGCTCGCAAATTGAGCGAACAAGGAAGAAATTATACCGCTGGTCGTATAGAAATTTAGTGTCCATCGATCAATGCTCGTGTTCAAACCCTTACTACCCAGCATCCATATAGCAAGGCAAAATAGAAAATAAATAAGCATTGTGGTATTAAATGAACCCAAACCAGCGTGTTTGATCTGAAAGCTATATGACGACGTAAATAGAGATACGAGCTCCATTACATCCGGGCCAATCATAATCACGCAAATGGCAAAAATGATAACGCCAACACATGCAAGAAGTGCAACGGTCTTGTACGAACGTTCGTGCCTGCGATTGAAGCATGAAATATAAATAATCCAAATAAAAAGTCCCATGACAGACATCTTGTGGAAGCCAACTGCAAGAACCAAATAAACAATAGCGGAGACGCGCTTCTCGCGGAACAGCTCATAAACCATCATGACGAGCATGCTAGTAGCAAGACATTGCCTAATTATGTTTAACGTATAACCAAACACAACGAAACAAAGAAAGAAACCTACGATAGGATAACCGCGAGGATACAACTTCCTAACAACTAAAATATAGGGAAGGAGAACGATGGCTTCACAAAGAAAAAGAACAGCGTGGAAATCGCTAGTCAGTCTCCCCAGGATCCAGAAGAGAATCACGAATAGCGGCTCTTGATCTGAGCAAGCACCCATAGCACCTGTGAGCGAATAATACTGCGAGGCGTAAAAACACCTGAGGGGATATGCAGAGGTATCGGTACCGACAGATGCATCGCGCAGCCCTGCCACCAAGCAAAGGGGAAGAATCGAGATAACCGCGAGAAGAAAACTGACGCGCTTATTAGTTATCTTTACTGAGAAATATAGCAATACAATATGGGACACAAAGGCAATGAAGTAGATTGGCATCTCTACACCTGCTTTGCATATCGTTTGTAAACCGTTGATTTTTCTCCGGCCGAAACCGTGTCGAAAACACCAACATAGCAGTTAAAGCCATCTAGAAAATAGCTCTTATAAAAAAAGCCGCCGCTGCATTCAGTAACGTTAAACAGATGTGCGCTAATTGAAAAACTCACCTTATCAACCTTTTATCATGGGGGTTACCCGATTGCCTTACCAGAAATTGCAGCATATAACGCATAGAAAGCATTATGAACCCTAGGAGAGATAGAAAAGAGAGCACAGCGTAGCCTCCATTTTGAACAAGCATATGGGTTCTTCGATGCCCTCCAGGCAAGCCCTCGAGCCTTCCTCAAATAATTCTGGGCTTCAGCCTGATCATCAAATCCGTCCGGATCAACCCTCATTGCAACGCGAAGCGTACAGAATGACTGGAAGCACTCAAACTCGCCCTGAAATTCAGGCCAGGCAAATTGTCGAACAGTCTCAATAGTCCTGTCCATGTCTTTAGCATGCTTGGAACCCTGCTTCCTGAGCGTTGTAATGGAACCAGGTCTCGTCACGTATGCATAGAAGCACGCATCAGAGAATACAACCTTTTTAATTTTGGAACAAATGTTAGCGATTACGCCCATGTCTTCAAAGAGCTGCCCCTCAGGAAAGACAAGGTCGCTAATAAGAGATCGTTCAAAGAGCTTTCCGCACGCAGAGCCATTCTCACCGCTTAATAAAAGTAGTTTTCGAAAATGCTCAATTCCAGACTCAACATGGAATTCTACATTCTGCCCCATCTTATAGCTATCAAGAACAGGCGTCTTCGCAAAGGAGCCGATAACGAGCGAAACTTGATATTTGTCAGCCGCTTCGACCATCAACTCAACAGTTCGCGAATCAATCAAATCGTCCCCATCAACATACATGACATAATCACCGTGGCACCTTTGAGTACCATAGTTACGCGCAGAAGAAAGACCGCCGTTCTCCTTATGCAAAATCTTAAATCGCGTGTCTGACCCAACGGCATCTTCAATAAGATCGATAGTATTATCAGTACATCCATCATCCACGATAATATATTCGATATTCGAATAAGTCTGACCAAGCAATGAGTTTACGCAAGGAAGCGCGAACATACCCACGTTGTACATGGGGACAATGACACTAACCAGAGGTTTATCAACATCAGAAGCCATATATCTAGGACCTCCTGAGAAAATAACGATATATCAACGCTCTAACGGAATTTGGCATCAGACAGACAGCGGCATGCGGCAAATAAGAACAGATATAATCACGTTTTGTGAAATAGCCACGCTCAACTTGAGCCTGCTTAAATGCTTTAGCGTACTTAAGATACTGCGAGCCGCCCCTACGAGCATAGAAATCCTCACTAACGCGCATCGCAACAAGCGGTTCCTTCAGGTTATCCGCCTTGCAGCCACATGCGAGCATCCTGTTAAAAAGATCCCAATCCTCAAAGTAGAGAAAGTCGGAACTGTAGTTACCAGCCTCCATAACTTTCGACTTTTTAAACGTCATGGGAGGATGACGGAAGGGATTTCGCCTTTTGGAATAAGAACGTATAGCATCGATGCCCTTGGGAAGGTCCGTGGCCGCAACAGGTTCATTGGGAGACGTGACGAATTCGATAACATCGCTTCCGACCATATCGAGCCCGCCATCAATAGCGGCAAGCTGTTTCTCCATACGATCCGGACGAGCTATATCATCAGTGTCCATGCGTGCAACAATTTCGTTAGAGCAAGCAAGCATGCCTTGGCGCAATGCATACCCAAGTCCATGATTTTTTTCATACGAAACAAAATTGAACAGTCCAGGATGCAGGGAGTCATAATCTTGGAGCACGTCTTCAAGCTCATGCGTAAGCGAACCATCCTTGACCATGACGATCTCAGCAGGAGAAACCGTTTGATTCAGCACGCTGTCTAAAGCCTGAATTAAATAGGCAGGATTTTCTTTTTTGTAAATGCTCATCAACACACTATAAGAAGAAGTAAGGTTTGTCTGCATCTATCGCCCCGTTCTCTTCTTGCCGAACATGGCACCGAAGGTGCCGGTAAAGCACTTCAAATCCATACGGAAGCAGCGATTCTGAACGTAGCGAAGTTCTATCTTTTGCCTCAGACCACTCTCAAAGGTCGCTTCATTGCGATCAGTCGCTTGCCAAAGTCCAGTAATTCCAGGCTGAACTGAGAGCAGCTCAGCCTTTTCTTCATCCGAAAAATGCTGCTCAAGCTCATCCCTTGTAATGGGACGGGGGCCAATGACTGAAAGATCGCCGTTCAGCACATTGAGAAACTGAGGCATCTCATCGATGGAGCATTTACGAATGAATTGACCAATCTTGGTAATGCGGGGATCATCGTCGACTTTGCGTTCGACTTCCCACTGATGTAGCTGCTCAGGACTCAAATACTTCTGCACATCACCCGCATCGGCGACCATACTACGAAGCTTGAAGATCTTGATGGTCTTTCCGCCCTTGCCGACGCGCTCTTGCGTATACATAGGACTGCCGGGTGATTCAAGGCTAATGAGCGCGCACACGATGGCGATGGGGATAAGCAGCAGCACACTCATCAAAAGACTGAATACAAGATCAAACAGCCTTTTAATAAAGCGGTAGCCAAGCGTACCGCTCGGTTTAATCTCTTTAATAGCCAGTGCATCCCCCACAGATACACAGCTCTCAGTTACTTCTTTAGCAGCCACAGTCAAACTTACGTCCCCTTTCCCCGGGAATCCCACAATCGGTAAATTCAAAAATACGAACAAATAGCTGGTGCAACGTCTCCCTTACGTCTTGCTGGGAACGTCGAGTGGCAGTAGCTCCCTAAATGTGGAGTCACCCTCGCCCACGTCTACCAGGCACCAACGCTTATGACGGTCGATCTTCTTTACACGGGCCTCTTGCCCTACCAAAGGGCCCTGTTCTATGTGCAGCACGCCGTCTTCTATGCGCGCCACGCTGTTGCGCACCACGCCGTCGTCGTCCAGCACGCTGCGGTACCAGTCCTGCGCATCGTCCGGCATGGGCGCATAGGCCCGCTCCCTACTGCCGGCGATGCGGCAGCCAAAGCTCAGCTGGGCCAAAGCCCTATCGAGCGCAGCGGCATCGTGCGTGGCGACGAAGAAATATTCCTTGTACATAGGTTTGGTTTGGAGCGACCATGCGCCGTCCCGCTTAAACCAGAACTCCTTTTGCATTACAAAAGCGTCCTGCATAAGGTTGTGTGGGATAATGCGACGGACCTTTTCGCAGGTCTCGCGCTCTTTTCCATTGGGGGTGTGGACCAGATACCAGCGGACGCGGCCATGTTGGCAGTTGGTGGTGGCGCCGTTAAATGCACCCGGCAGCTGCTCTTGACGCCGTGCCGTCTGCTCCATGTTCTCGCCCCCCCTCTTTTGGCTTTGCGATGCACGCAAATGCAGGGGCGTTTAGAACAGGCTTCTGGCTCGCAGCTACGCGCAGTCGCAAAAGTACAAGGTTTTTGTATCTTTCGACAGACGACATTATATGAGCAATTAATCAGCGTTTGCCCAGATTACGCAAAATGTACTGCTAGTAGGTATATCTCCATACCCCTCTATAAAAACCTGTACCTTTTTGTGCAACAAAAAAAGCCGCTTAACCAGCGGCTTTTCTTATTTCGGCATGAAAAAAGCGGCCGCCCTGCGTGGACGGTCGCCTTTGTTAATTGTTGTAAAGCTTGCCTTAGGCGCGGGCCTTGATCTCCTCGGTCACCTTGGCAACAAACTCGTCAACGCTCATCTGAACGGTCTCGTTGGAGCGATCGCGGACGGAGATGTTGCCGGCCTCGACCTCCTTCTCGCCCAGGATGAGCATGTAGGGCACGCGGTCGATGCTGCGGGCCTCACGGATCTTGTAGCCGATCTTCTCGTCGCGGTCGTCGCAGACCACGCGGATGCCGGCCTCCTCCAGCTTGGCGCACACCTCGTGAGCATAGTCGCGGCTCTTCTCGGAGACGGGAAGTGCCTTGACCTGCACGGGAGCCAGCCAAGTGGGGAACTTGCCCGCAAAATGCTCAATCAGAATACCGATGAAGCGCTCGATGGAGCCAAAGCATACGCGATGCAGCATGATGGGGCGCTTCTTGGTGCCGTCGGCGTCCACGTACTCCAGGTCAAAGTTGAGCGGCATCTGGAAGTCGAGCTGTACGGTGCCGCACTGCCAGGTACGGCCGAGCGAGTCCTCCAGGTGGAAGTCGATCTTGGGGCCGTAGAAGGCGCCGTCGCCCTCGTTGACCTCGTAGTCCATGCCCAGCTTCTCCAGAGCGGTGCGCAGACCCTCCTCGGCGCGAGCCCAGTCCTCATCGGAACCCATGGAGTCCTCGGGGCGGGTGGAAAGCTCGACGTGGTACTTAAAGCCAAACTTCTGGTACACGGAGTCGATGAGGTTGACCACGCCCACGATCTCGTCGGTCAGCTGGTCGGGACGCACAAACAGGTGGGCGTCGTCCTGGTTAAAGCAGCGCACGCGGAACAGGCCGTGCAGGGCGCCGCGCAGCTCGTGGCGGTGCACCAGGCCAATCTCGCCGGCGCGGATGGGCAGCTCGCGGTAGGAGTGCGGCTTGGAGGCGTACACCAGCACGCCGCCCGGGCAGTTCATGGGCTTAATGCAGTACTCTTCGTCGTCGATGACGGTGGAGTACATGTTGTCCTTGTAGTGGTCCCAGTGGCCCGAGGTCTTCCACAGCTGCTTGTTCATGATGAGCGGCGTGGAAATCTCCACGTAGCCGGCCTTGTGGTGGATCTCGCGCCAGTAGTCCAGCAGCGTGTTCTTAAGGACCATGCCGTTGGGCAGGAAGAACGGGAAGCCGGGGGCCTCGTCGCGCATCATAAAGAGATCCATCTCGCGGCCGATTTTGCGGTGGTCGCGCTTCTTGGCCTCCTCCAGCATGTGCATGTGCTCGTCGAGCTCTTCCTTGGTGGCAAAGGCGACGCCGTTGATGCGGGTGAGCATCTTGTTGTCCTTGTCGCCCTTCCAGTAGGCGCCCGAGACGCCGGTGAGCTTAAAGGCCTTCAGCGCCTTGGTGTAGCAGATGTGGGGGCCGACGCACATGTCGATGTAGTCGCCCTGCTGGTAGAAGGTGATGCGGGCGTCGTCGTCCAGGTCACCGATGTGCTCGACCTTGTACTTCTCGCCGCGCTCCTCCATAAGGGCGATGGCCTCGGCGCGGGGCTTCTCATACACGGAAAACTTGAGGTTCTCCTTGACGATCTTTTTCATCTCAGCCTCGATCGCGGGGAAGTCGTCCTCGCTGATCTTGACGCCCTCGGGCAGGTCGACGTCGTAGTAGAAGCCGTTGTCGGTCGCGGGACCGTAGGCAAAGTCGGCCTGGGGGTACAGGCGCTTGATGGCCTGAGCCATGATGTGCGCGGCGGAGTGGCGGATGACGTGCGTGACCTCGTTCTGCGGGAGCTCGGCCACCGAACCGTCATTGTAGAGTGCCTTCATGGGTATGTTTTCTCCTCTCGGATGCCTGATGCAAGTGCGTGCGATGCGCTCGGCGTTTTAACTTGCATCATTATAGGCAGGTTGCCTTGGTATACAAGCGCCCGCCGCACCTTAATGGCACGGCGGGCGATTTTCTACGCATGCTTCATCGTGTGGGGCGGGTTGCACGTGTGGCTTGCGGCGTGCCCGTGGCTTGCGACCGGCCCGGCGATGGATGCGTTACTGGATGCGAGTTCGGCAGTAGGGGCAGACCTTCCAGTGCGCATCGAGCGGACGATGGCAGCTGGGGCAGACGTTGCGAACCTGGGTGTCGCACACCGGGCAGACGACGAAGTCCTTCTCGATGGGCGCGCCGCACTGCGGGCAGGTGCCGTACTGGGCAAGCTGGCGCTCGCGCAGAGCCATGTCCAGCTCCTGCTCCTCGCGGTCGGAGGCGTAGGAGTGCGGACGCAGGACCAGGTAGGCGATGAGGCCCACAAACGGGATGAGGGCGATGATGCCCCATGCCACGTAGGCGCTGGCGCCGCGGCGGCGAGCGTCGATGAACACATAGACGACCGACAGCACATACAGGGCGATGATAAAGCCAACGAAGGCATAGACGACGCCCATAAGCTGCGGCGACATGAGCTCGGAGATGTACTTGGACATTACGGGTACCTTTCGGAATAATAACAGTCCGGTCAAGTTTACCACGGGGTTTGTTTATATGGGACCACGGCTGGATACGGGGCTGGCGCGGACACAAACATCTCAATCTGTAACAGGTGGGAGCGGAATCCGGGTCTAGATGTTACAGAACGAGACACTGGAGTCCCTCCCCGACTTCAATCTCGATCTGTAACATCTTGGGCCGCAAAATCAGTCCTTACTGTTACAGATCAAGACATTCAAAATCCGCCGGAAGGTTTGTCTTGATCTGTAACATCTAGAACCCAAATCATCAGCTAGCTGTTACAGATCGAGACAAAGGAAAACGTCCAAACCGAATGTCTCAATCTGTAACAACCACTCAGCAAAAACGGTCCCAGATGTTACTGATCGAGACAAATCTCCGAGACCAGAGCTGGCAGGCAAGATTGTCGACGTTACTGAGTCTCCCCTCGCCTGCCGTTGGCGGGTGTTGCGGGGCTGTTCGCCGCATTGCCGCCGCACTGGGAGTGCGCAGACCGTAGGATAGTCCTATTGACAGCCTGTCAACTTGTCTGGGAGGCACCGTGGCAGAAACGTTTGATATCGCAATTGTGGGCGCGGGCATCACCGGGTGCGCCATCGCGCGGCAGCTCGCGCGGTTTGACCTGTCCATTTGCGTGGTCGAGGCGGCTAACGATATTGCGCTGGGCGCGTCGAAGGCCAACGGCGGCCTGGTGCATGCTGGCTACGATCCGGCGCCGGGCACCGTAAAGGCGCAGGTCAACGCCCGTGGCTGCGAGTTGTACGGTACGTGGGCGCAGGAGCTCGGCTTTCTGTTCCGCCGCACCGGGTCGATGGTGTTGGGCTTTAACGACGAGGACCGCGCACAGCTGGAGAAGCTGCGCAGCAACGGCCTGGCGAACGGCGTGCCCGAGCTGTCGATTATCGGCCCCGAGCGCATCCACGAGCTGGAGCCGCGCGCGAGTGCCGATGCAACGTGCGCGTTGTGGTGCCCATCGACTGGGTTTGTCGACCCGTTTGAGGTTGCCATCGCCGCACTGGAGAACGCCGTGGCCAACGGGGTGACGTTTATGCGGTCTGCGCCGGTGGAAGCGATTGAAGTCGCGGGCTCGGGCGACGACGCGCGCTTTACGCTGGCGACGCCCGCCGGAGACGTGCGCTGCCGCTACCTGATCAACGCCGCGGGCAACGGCGCCGCCGACATCTCGCATATGGCGGGCGCCGAGGAGTTTCAGATGGTCTGGCGCCAGGGCAACATCGTGGTACTGGACAAGGAACCGCGCGCGCTGATGCCCCTCTACCCGGTGCCGACGCCGATATCGAAGGGCGTCATCGTGACGGGGACCGTTCATGGCAACACCGTGATTACCGCGACTGCCGCCGTGCGTGAACCAGGCGACACGCAGACCTACGCGAGCGATGTCGACGCGCTGCTGAGCGGCGCGCGCAAGCTGGTACCCGATCTAGACACGCGTCGCGTGGTGCGCGCATTTGCCGGTGGGCGCCCTGTCATTCAGGGTACAAACGACTTCTTTATTGGGCAGTCGGCCGTGGTGCCGGGGCTGTTCCAAGCGGCGGGCATTCAGTCGCCGGGCGTGGCGAGCGCGCCGGCCATTGCCGAGCACATGGAGCACATGATGCGCGATGCCGGCGTGGCCCTGCGCGAACGGGACGACTGGAACCCAATTCGCCGCGCGCCGGACGACTTTGACCGCGCACCGCTGGCTCGCAAGGAAGAACTCATTGAGTCCGATCCCGCGTGGGGGCAGATCGTCTGCCGCTGCGAGACGGTGCCCGAGGCCGAGATTGTGGCCGCGATCCGACGCCGTCCGGGCGCGATTTCGGTCGAGGGCGTCAAGCGCCGCTGCCGCGCCGGCATGGGTCGGTGCCAAAGCGGTTTTTGCCAGAGCCGCGTGGTGGCGATCCTGGCGCGCGAGCTGGGCTGCGACCCCAGCGAGGTGTTGTTGGAGGATGCCGGTTCCTGGCTGGTCGAGGGTCCTTTGAAGGGGGTGCGCTAGGATGGCGACGTTTGATATGCGCAACAAACGCGCAGAGGCCGGAACCATAGCGTCGGTAGCAACGCAGGCCTTCGACGTGGTCGTCATCGGAGGAGGCCCCGCCGGCATGGCTGCAGCGCTGGCCGCGCATAAGGCCGGAGCACGCGTGGCCATCGTGGAGCGCGAACAGCACCTGGGCGGAATCCTCCGCCAGTGCATCCACCCCGGCTTTGGCCTGTCGCACTTTAAACAGGAGCTCACCGGTCCCGAGTACGCGCAGCGCTTTATCGACCAGGTGCACGCAACCGACATTGCGCTGTTCCTCAACAGCATGGTGCTTGGGATTGATTCAGGCGAGCCTGCAGAAGACACCGAGGTCCATACCGTCACGCTCATGAACCCTGCCGGCATGTTGCAGCTCACCGGGCGCGCGGTCGTCCTTGCCATGGGTTGCCGTGAGCGCACCCGCAGCGAGATCAAGATCCCCGGCAGTCGTCCCGCCGGTGTGTTTACGGCGGGCCTGGCGCAGCGATACATCAATATCGAAAACCTTAAACCCGGCTCGCGCGCCGTCATTTTGGGCTCGGGTGACATCGGGCTGATCATGGCGCGCCGTTGCACGCTCGAGGGGATTTCGGTCGAGGGCGTGTACGAGCTCATGCCGTACGCCAACGGCCTGCGCCGCAACGTCAAGAACTGCCTGGACGACTTTGGCATTCCGCTGCATCTGTCGACCACGGTCACGCGCGTGATTGGACACGATCGCGTGGAGGCTGTCGAGGTGAGTCAGGTCGACGAGCGCCTGGCGCCCATTCCGGGTACCGAGCGCATTGTTCCGTGTGACACACTGCTGCTTTCGGTGGGCTTGATTCCCGAGAACGAGCTTTCAGTTGCCGCGGGCGTAGAGCTTGACCCGCGCACGCGCGGCGCCGTGGTGGACCAGAGCCTGCAGACGGGCGTACCAGGCATCTTTGCCTGCGGCAACGTGCTGCACGTGCACGACCTGGCCGACAACGTAACGTGTGAGTCCGAGAGAGCTGGCGCAGCTGCGGCGGCGTACGCGCTGGGAACCGGCGCGGGCGCCGTTCCGGACTGCGAGCTCACCGTCTCCCCTGCCGGCATTGCGGGATACGCACTGCCGGGACGCATTACGGCTGCGGCGCTCACCAAGCTGAACTTCCGCGTGCGCCGGCCAGTCGATGCCGCCTGCGTGAGGATCTTGGCCGACGGCGAGAAACTGTTCGCCGGCAAGGTCCGCGCGTTTAAGCCGAGCGTTATGGAAAGCTTCCCACTGCCGGCAAAGGTCATCAAACAAGCGCTCGACCTGGGTGCCAGCGAGATTGTCCTTTCCGTCGATCCCGTTGAGGAGGCGTAGAGTCATGAGCACGAATGTGACCGAGACATTGCAGTTCAACTGCACGACCTGCCCATCCGAATGCCTTCTGACCGTAGAGGTGGAGCGCGACGTCAATGGCGCCGTGGTGGAAGTGCGCTCCGTGACCGGCAACAACTGCCCGCGCGGCGATAAGTTCGCACATCAGGAGCTCACCTGCCCCATGCGCGTGCTCACGACGACCGTGGCCGTCTCCGGCGGCGACGAAGCCCTGCTCCCCGTGCGCACGGCCGAAGCCATCCCGCTGGCACTCCACGCCCAAGCCATGGACCTCATCCGCGGCGTTGTCGTCGAGGCCCCCATCCGCATGGGCGACGTCGTGCTGGAAGATCTTCTCGGCACCAACATTGACCTAGTCGCCAGCATGAACATCGATCCAGCCTAAGCAGCTAATTTGGGACGGGCTCTTATAGCTGCTTTTGCAAGGAGTGTCCCCAGGTGCCGGCATAAAAGGAACGTCCCTATGTGCCGAGCTTGGGATACCATGGTGGCACCATAGTGAAAGGATGTTTCATGGCACATGTCGATGACCAGCGTGTGGCACGCGTGCTCGATGCGCTCGAGGCTCAGCACCCCGGCGCACAGCTGCTCGTAAACGACCCGTGGTCAATCTATTACCTGACCGGCTTTTATGCCGATATGTTCGAGCGTTTTTGCGGCGTGCTACTCGCGCGCGATTGCGAGCCCGTGATCATGGTCAACGCGCTGCATCAGCTGCCCGAGTATGATAATGCGCGCGTTGCCTACCACAACGATACCGACGTCGTGGCCGACGCCATCGCGAGTGAGATCGACCCAGCCAAGCCGCTTGGCATCGACACCGTCATGCGCTCCGGCTTTTTGATGCCGCTCATGGAGCGCCACGCCGCCAGCGAGTTTTTCCTGGGCGATTTTGCCGTCACCGCCGCACGCACCTACAAGGATGCCGCCGAGAAGGAGCTCATGCGCGCGTCCTCGGCCGCTAACGATGCCGTGATGGCCGATGTTATCAAGCTCGTCCACGAGGGCGTGACGGAGCGCGAAATTGCCGACCAGATGCTCAGTCTGTATCGCAAGCACGGCTGCGAGGGCTTTAGCTTTCCGCCCATCGTGAGCTTTGGCGCCAACGCCGGCGACCCACATCACGAGCCCGACGATACCGAGCTTAAACGCGGCGACGTGGTGCTGTTCGACATTGGCGGACGCCATCGCAACTACTGCTCGGACATGACGCGCACGTTCTTTTGGGGCGAGCCGGACGAGGAGACGGCGCGCATCTACGATATCGTGCGCCGCGCCAACGAGGCCGCCGAGGCGCTCATCGCGCCGGGCGTTCGCATGTGCGACTTGGACCGCGCCGCACGCGATGTGATCGAGGACGCAGGCTATGGCAAATACTTTACACATCGCCTGGGCCACTCGATTGGTCTGCAGGACCACGAGCCGGGCGACGTCTCGCTCATCAACGAGCAGGTCGTAAAGCCAGGCATGACGTTCTCAATCGAACCGGGCATCTACCTCCCCGGCCGCACCGGTGTCCGCATCGAGGACCTTGCTCTGGTGACCGAGAACGGCGTCGAGATTCTCAACGCCTACCCCCACGATCCGGTCCGCCTAGACTAGCCAATGTGCCAAAGGGACAGTCCCTTTGGCACCTTCCGATTAGCTGCGCCACGAAAACGGCCTATCTACTACGTTAAGCTCGCATGGGTCGACCATGCGGGTCTTTTTTAAAAAATGGCAAGCCCTTTACCTGCGATTTTGATTTCGCAATTCTCGGTATGGTCGAGGGTTACCGGTCAAACGTAGTAAATAGGCCCATTTCGTGGCAAGCGAGTCAACTCGGGGCACAGGGCAGCCAAAAAAGCCCCGTCCCAAATTGACTACTTTTAAGTTGCGGTGATATACGGACTGTTTGAGGCTTCTTGCTTGTAAAACAGTCCGTATTTCACCGCAACTGATGTGGGGATGGGTTAACGGAGCAGGCCGGCTACTTCGCCTGCTAGGGTGATGGTGCCGGCTGCTACGAAGGGCTCGCCCGCGGCATCGAAGGCAGCGAGGGCCTCGGACACGCTCGGATACACGCCCGCGAGCTTGTCGGCGTCCACAAGTGCGGCAAGCTCCTCTGCTGGCAGGGCGCGGTCGGAATCGGTCTGGGTCACAACCACGCGCGGGAAGGCCGGGATCAGTACGTCAACGATGCCTGCCACGTCCTTGTCGGCCAGCGCAGCGCACAGCAGCGTGGGGCGATTCTCCACGCACGGATCGATCTCGTCCAGCGCGCTCACAAAGTTCTCGCAGCTCTGAGGGTTATGGCAGGCGTCGATCAGCTTGAGCGGATCGGTTCCCAGCACATCAAAGCGACCCGGCGTGGGACAGCCCATAAGCGACGCATCGAGCGCATCATGGTCGAGCTCGCGACCCAGATACCCCTCGCACAGCATAATCGCGCACGCAGCATTCTGCGGCTGATACGCCGGCTTAACCATGCTCGACGTATAGATGGCACGCGGCGTAGTACAGCTAAACTCCACGGTATCTCCCACGTGCTCCGGCACCTTGGTCGTGGCATGGTTCACCACCAGCGGCACAATGCCGCACTCGCGACAACGCGCATCCATCACGCGCTGAACACTCGCCTCATGCGTGCCCTCGCCCAAAACAACCAGGCGCCCAGGCTTAATAACCGCAGCCTTCTCCCCCGCAATGGCCTCGAGCGTATCGCCCAAAATTCGTGTGTGGTCGAGCCCGATGCCGGTGATGGCAACGGCGACGGGATCGGTCGCGCTCGTAGCATCCCAGCGTCCGCCCATGCCAACCTCGAGCACGGCGACATCCACCGCGGCCTCGGCAAACACTGCAAGTGCAGCAGCCGTCAGCAGGTCAAACGGCGTGATGGAATAGGCGCGCTCCCCCGCCGCCACACGACGGGCATTCACTCGATGCCCCGCCTCAACAGCGGCCGAAACGCCACGGGCGAATGCCTCATCGCTCACGACGCATCCATCGACTTCCATGCGCTCGGGATAGCGTACCAGCTGTGGCGACGTATACAGCGCGGTCTTGAGCCCCTCACCACGAAGAATGGCAGCCGAAAAACGCGTAGTCGAAGTCTTGCCATTGGTACCGGCGACCTGAATGCAATCAAAGTACTCGTCCGGACGCCCCAACTCATCGAGCATATCGACAACCGTCTCAAGCAGAGGCCCAGCATCCCCAGAAATCCGCCCCGTATCAGCAGCCAGCCCAACAGCCTCATCAAACGAAAGCAAATCAAACTCAAAAGGAACGGTATACAAGCCGGAACGCTTAGGCATTTTTAGAACCGCCATTCATAGAAAAATAAAACAGTATAGGTTGAGGATAGTCAGCGAAAACGCCTCTGATGAGCCAAGGTGCCGTGAAACAAGGGCGCATAGGGCTTATGCCCATGCGCCCGAAGTTGAACGGCAGATTGGCCATCAGAGGCGTTTGCAGCGTCGAGTCAGCCGCCGTTCGTTAGAACGGCGGAATAGGTGTCCGCAGTAGCGAGCAAAGCGTCGGGACGCGCCCCCGAGTAAACCTTACGAGAAGTCAGCAACCTGAGCAGTCAGCGCCGCCAGGATCTCCTTGAGCTCAGCTGCACGGTCTCTCTTCTTCTGCACCACCGCGGGCGCGGCCTTAGCCACAAAGCCCTCATTGGCCAGCGTCTTCTCGCAACCGGCGAGCTCCTTCTGGGCCGCGGCGATCTCCTTCTCCAGGCGTGCCTTCTCGGCCGAAAGGTCAACCTTGCCCTCGAGCACCACAAAGACCTCGACGCCGCTGTCGACCACGGCGATGCTCGCGGCCGGCTTCTCGACGTCGGTACCCATGACCAGCGAAGCGGTGTTCGCCAGCGGCTCGATGGTCGAACGCAGGCTCTCGAGCTTCTCGATGTCCTCGGCGCCGGCGCGCACGACCACGTCGAGCTCAGCCTTGGGGCTCAAGCGATAACGCGAACGCGTGGCGCGGGCGGCAGACACGACGGTACGGCACAGCTCAAATGCGCGCTCGGCGTCCTCGTCAACATACTTGGCGTAGTCGGCGGGCTCGGGCCACTTGGCGATCATGAGCGCCTCGGCGCGGTTCACGTTGCCCTCGGCGTCCAGGTCGAGCACGCTCGCCGGCATGTTGTCCCAAATCTCCTCAGTGACAAACGGCATAAGCGGGTGCATCAGGCGAATGGAGGTGTCGAGCACAAAGATCAGGTTGCGCTGGGCCTGCAGACGGCCCTCGCCCTTCAGGCGGGCCTTGGTGACCTCGACGTACCAGTCGCAGACCTCGTTCCAGAAGAACTGCTGCACGCCGCGGGCCATGTCGCCAAAGGTGTAGTTCTCGATACCCTCGGTAACCATCTTGACGGCCTTGGCAAGGCGGCTGAACATCCAGGCGTCGGCCGGCGTCTCCACGACGGGCTCGCCGGGCGTGTAGCCCTCCATGTTCATGAGCAGGAAGCGGCTGGCGTTCCAGATCTTGGTCACAAACGACTTGGCCTGGTCGGTGCGCGGGCTGTCGATGAGCTTCTTGGTCTTCTTGTCGATGTTCGCGTCGAACTTGACGTCCTGGTTGTTGGTGCACAGCGTGAGCAAGTTGTAACGCATGGCGTCGGCACCGTACATGCCAATGAGGTCCATGGGGTCAACGCCGTTGCCCTTGGACTTGGACATGCGGCTGCCGTCCTTGGCAAGGATCGTCGGGTAGATGACGACGTCCTTAAACGGCACCTCGTCCAAGAAGTACAGCGAGCTCATAACCATGCGGGCGACCCACAGCGCGATGATGTCGCGCGCGGTGACCAGCGCCGTCGTGGGGTGATGGCCCTCGAGCAGTTCCGGCTTTTGCGGCCAGCCCTGCGTGGCGAAGGTCCACAGCTGAGAGCTGAACCAGGTGTCCAGCACGTTCTCGTCCTGATGCACGTGATGACCGCCGCACTTGGGGCACACGTCGGTGTCCTCGGTAAGGGCGTCCTCCCAGCCGCAGTCCTCGCAGTAGAACACGGGGATGCGGTGGCCCCACCACAGCTGGCGGCTGATGCACCAGTCCTTGAGGTTCTCCATCCAGGTGGTGTAGGTCTGCGTCCAGCGCGCAGGGTGGAAGGTGACCTTGCCGGAGTTGACGGCGTCAAGCGCCGGCCCCTTGAGCTTGTCGACGGCCACAAACCACTGCTCGGACAGCCACGGCTCCAGGGCGGAGTCGCAACGGTAGCAGTGCATGACGGAGTGGTCGAGCTCTTCGACGTGGTCGAGCAGATCGTGCTCCTCGAACCACTTGATAACGGCTTCGCGGCACTCGTCGCGGTTCATGCCAGTGAACTCGCCATAGCCCTCGACGACCACCGCGTGCTCGTCGAAAATGTTGATCTGCGGCAGGTCGTGGGCCTGACCCATGGCATAGTCGTTGGGGTCGTGAGCCGGGGTGACCTTGACAAAGCCGGAACCGAAGTTGGCATCAACGTGCCAATCCTCAAAGATGGGAATCTCGCGGTCGACGATGGGAAGCTTGACGGTCTTACCCACAAAGGCGGCCTTCTCGGGATCCTTCGGGGAGACGGCGACGCCCGTGTCACCGAGCATGGTCTCGGGGCGCGTGGTGGCGACGACGATGTAGTCCTGGCCGTTGACCGGCTCGGTCAGCGGGTAGCGCAGGTGCCACAGGTGGCCCTTCTCGTCCTTGTACTCGGCCTCGTCGTCCGAGATGGCGGTGGTGCAGTTGGGGCACCAGTTGACGATGCGCTTGCCACGGTAGATCAGGCCGTCGTGGTACCAGTCGCAGAAGACCTTACGCACGGCCTGGGCGTAATCCTCGTCCATGGTGAAGCGCTCGTTGTCAAAGTCGACGGAGCAGCCCATGCGCTTGATTTGCTCGACGATGATGCCGCCGTACTCGTGGGTCCAGTCCCAGCAAGCGTCGACAAACTTGTCGCGACCAATCTCCAGGCGGCTGATGCCCTCGCTCTTGAGCTTCTTGTCGACCTTGGTCTGCGTGGCGATACCGGCGTGATCGGTGCCCAGCACCCAGCGCGTGGACTTGCCGCGCATGCGAGCCATACGGACGATGGCATCCTGGATGGAGTCGTCGGTGGCGTGACCCATGTGGAGCTTGCCGGTCACGTTGGGAGGCGGAATGGTGACGGTGCAGTCGCCCACGCCCTCACGGCGCTTGTAGTAGCCGCCGTCGAACCACTTCTGCAGGATCGCCGGCTCGTTGGTCGACGGATCGTAATTCTTGGGCATCTCTTCCATATATCTCTCCCTTGCCCGTCGGGGAGGAATGTAGGCCCGCTAGGGTCTGCATTCCTCCCCTTAGGTATCGATTACTTCAGTCTGATATGACTTCGCTGAGGCTTAAACAAACACACAGAATAACACAGGTAGTTGGGGTTATTGCGTATATATAAAATAGCCTCCGACCGCGGATGGTCGGAGGCTATTTGCAAGCACGTTTTTGTCAGGTTTACCCGTAGATGCGTCGGGGCTGTTCTTCGCCCTTTACGGCAGCTTCGGTTACGATGACCTTGGCGACGCCCTCCTCACTGGGGAGGTCGAACATCGTCTGCTGCAGCACGTCTTCGCAGATGGCGCGCAGGCCGCGGGCGCCGGTCTTGCGGGCAAGCGCCATGCGGGCGATCTCGTGCAGGGCCGCGTCCTCAAACTCAAGATCGACGTCCTCGAGCTGGAACATCTTACGGTACTGGCGCACCACGGCGTTCTTGGGCTCGGTCAGGATCGACACCAGATCGTCCTCGTCGAGCGCCTGCGTCTGGGTGACGACGGGCGTACGTCCCACGAACTCGGGGATCATGCCGAATGCATTGAGGTCCTGCGGGAGTACCTGGCGCAGCAGGTCGTTCTCGTCGACCGAGGTGGGGCCGGCGATCTCGGAGTTAAAGCCCACGCCCTTGTTGCCAACGCGATCGGCGATGATCTTATCCAGACCCACAAAGGCACCGCCGCAGATAAACAGGATGTTGGTCGTGTCGATCTGCAGCAGCTCCTGCTGGGGATGCTTGCGGCCGCCGGTGGGCGGAACGCTGGCCACCGTGCCCTCAAGAATCTTAAGCAGCGCCTGCTGAACGCCCTCGCCCGAGACATCGCGGGTAATGGAGAGGTTCTCGGCCTTGCGGGCGATCTTGTCAATCTCGTCCACGTAGATGATGCCCACCTGCGCGCGCTCGATATCGCCATCGGCAGCGTTGATGAGCTTGAGCAGGATGTTCTCCACATCCTCGCCCACGTAACCGGCCTCGGTAAGCGCGGTGGCGTCGGCAATGGCAAACGGCACCTCGAGGATGCGCGCGAGCGTCTGGGCCAGCAGCGTCTTGCCGGTACCGGTGGGACCGAGCAGCAGGATGTTGGACTTGGCAAGCTCTACCTCGTCCATATCGTCGTCGAACTGCGAGCCCATGCCATCGTCAAAGGCAGACACCGCGGCGCCGCCCTCGATCACGCGGCGATAGTGGTTGTACACGGCAACCGACATGGCGCGCTTGGCGTCTTCCTGGCCCATGACATAGGCCGAAAGCTCGTCATAGATCTCGTGCGGCGTCGGCACGTGCGTGATGACCTGGCGGTCGTCCTCGAGCTCAAAGCCCTCGGCCTCGGGGTCCACGGCGGGCTGCCCAGCAGCCTGACCGTGATCGTTGAGGAAGCCCGGCAGCTTGCCGTTGCGGGCAGCGTCCATAAAGTCCGAAGCCAGCGACTCCTCCAAGATCTCAGAGCAAGCGGCGACGCACTCGTCACAGATAAAGATGTTGGTCGGACCCTTTACAAGGCGACGAACCTGGCCCTGCTCTTTTCCGCAGAAGGAGCAGCGGATGGGGTTGCCGTTCTCGTCAAAGATGTCCTGCATGTTTCCTGACATCCTAGGCGTCCTTCGCGGCGAGGTCGCGCGAGGTAACGATACGGTCGATCAGGCCGTAGTCGAGGGCCTCGGCAGCGGTCAGGTAGTTGTCGCGCTCGGTATCGGCCTGGACCTTCTCGATGGGCTGGCCCGAGGCGTCGGACAGGATCTGGTTGAGCTCGCGACGGGTCTTCTTGATCTCCTCGGCAACGATCTCGATCTCGGTCTGCTGGCCCTGGGCACCGCCGCTGGGCTGGTGAATCATGACCTTGGAGTGCGGCAGGCAGAAGCGCTTGCCCTTGGCGCCAGCCGAAAGCAGCACGGCGGCCATGGACGCAGCCATACCGACGCAGATGGTGGAGACCTGCGGCTTGATGAAGTTCATGGTGTCAAGAATCGCCAGGCCGGAGTAAACCTCGCCACCGGGCGAATTGATGTAGAGCGAGATATCCTTCTCGGCATCCTGGCTCTCAAGATGCAGTAGCTGGGCAACGACCAGGTTGGCGCTGACGGAGTTAATCTCCTCGCCCAAGAAGATGATGCGGTCGTTGAGCAGGCGCGAATAGATATCGTAGCTGCGCTCGCCGCGCGGCGTCTGCTCGATAACGTATGGCACGAGGGCGGAATCGAACTTAGCGATCATACGCATCTCCATTTCTCTTACGGACCAATAGTGGTTCTAGACAAACGTACGGTGCCCGCATGCTATGCATTGGCTGGCACCGTACGAAGCAACCGGATAACCGGCTTATAACTTTACCCCATCACGGGCACATACATGCGCTCGCGGGCAAGGTGGCGAGAATTACTCGGCGTCCTTGGCGGTCTCGTCGACCTCGGTCACCTTGGCGTTCTCGACCAGGTGGTCGACGGCCTTGGAGCGACGGATAGACTCACGGACGGCAGGCATGCGGCCATCGGCGATGAACTCGGCCTTGGAAGCCTCGACGTCCTTGACGCCGGCCTTCTCGAACTCGGCGTTGATGTCGTCCTCGGTGACCTCAATCTTGAGCTCGCGGGCGAGGGCGTCCAGAGCCAGGGACTCACGGGCAACGTCGTTGGCCTGCTTGTGCAGGTCGCCAATGAACTGCTCCATGGTCAGGCCGGAAGCGGGCAGCCAGGTGTCCAGCGTCATGCCGCGGGCAGCAAGGTTGGACAGGAAGTTCTGGCCAAGCTCCTCAAAGACGGACTGCTCGTAGTCGGCATCCATCTCGTCGAGCTGCAGACGCTCGGCGAGAGCGGAGACGCAACGGTTCTCCTTCTCGGCCGGAAGGCGGGAAGCCTTGTCCTGCTCGATCTCGATCTTGATGGCGTCGCGCATAGCGTCGATGCTGTCGAAGCCAAAGTCGGACTTGACGAGCTCGTCGGTGAGCTCGGGGGTGTTGCGGACCTTAATGCCCTTGACGGTGACCTCGACGGTGTGGGTCTCGGCCTCCTCGCCCTCCTCGGCCTCGTCGGTCCAGGTGACGGACTTGACGTCGTCAACGTTGGCGCCGATCAGGGCCTCGTTGAACTCGGCGGGGTTGCTGTCGCTACCGGCGATGAGCATGCGGCCCTCGGCGGCAAAGTTGTCGGCGTTCTCGACGGCCTTGAGGTCGACGGTAACGTAGTCCTCGGACTCGACAGCGCGGCCCTCGACGTCCTCGAAGGTGGCACGGTAGTTGAGAAGCATCTCGACCTGGTTGTTGATCTCGGACTCGGTGACCTCCGCGGGAGGCATCTCGATCTCGACGGCGTCGAAGGAGGAGAGCTCGGCGGCGGGACGCAGGGAGAACTCGACGGTGTAGGTGTAGTCCTCGTGATCCTTGGCGAGGTCGAGCTCCTTGTAGTCACCGTTCTTGGTGGGGACGATGTCCAGCTCGTTGAGGACGGCGGGCTCGTTGGCGGCGATCAGGTCGTTGGTGGCCTGAGCGAGGGTAGCCTCGGCGCCAAGAGCAGAGTCGATGACCGGACGGGGAGCCTTGCCGGCGCGGAAGCCCGGGAAGCGGTACTTCTTGGCGGTGTCCTTGTAGGCCTTCTTGATCGCGGCGTCGACGTCGGCGGCCGGGATGGTGACCGTAGCGGTGAGCTTGGCGTCCTTGACGTCAGAAGCGGTGATGTTCAACACGTTCCTCCTCATACTGCCCAGCTTATCTGAGGTGCTGGTACCTTTATGCAACAAAGAGTCGCGACGGCCGAAGCCGACGCAGATGCGTTGGTGCGGGCGAAAGGACTCGAACCTTCACGGGAATCCCACCAGAACCTAAATCTGGCGCGTCTACCAATTCCGCCACGCCCGCATGAGCGCACAGACTAGGAATGATAGCAGATACGAACGGCAAGCGCACGCACACGTTTTACAGGCTCACGACCTCACCACGAGTGCGAAAGGCGGGGCGAGTTGCCCCGCCCAGCCAATTACGACTTGTTCGCCGACCCGCTACTCCCCCAGCAGAGCCTTCTCGGGCGTGATCGGCAGCGAGCGGACCTGATGGCCGGTGGCGTGCGCCACGGCCGAGGCCACGGCGGCGAGCGGCGTGTTGATGACGACCTCGCCGATCGATTTGGCGCCAAACGGGCCCGTCGGCTCGTAGCTCGGCTCAAAGGCCACGCGAATGCTGCCGATATCCAGGCGCGTGGGCAGCTTGTAGCTCATGAAGTTGCCGGTGCGCAGGCGGCCACGGTCGTCGTGTTCGACGATCTCGTAGAGCGCATGACCGATACCCTGGGCAATGCCGCCCTCGGCCTGGACGCGCGCGAGCGCCTCGTTGATCACGGTGCCGCAGTCCACAGCTGCCGCGTAGTCCACAACAGTCACCTTGCCGGTGGCCTTGTCGACCTCGACCTCGGCAATTCCGGCCATAAACGGCGGGGGCGAAACGGGCAGGCAGGCAGAGGCATGCGAGGTGAGCGCGTCGCCGCCCGCGATGTTCTTGACGCACAGGTTGGCAAAGTCGCGCAGCGTGAGGTAGCGGCCGCGCTCACGAGCGGCACGCTCGTCGGACAGGCGCACGTACTGGCCGTCGAAGACCACGTCGGCGGCGTCAACGTCCCACATCTGAGCGGCCTTGGCGCAAATCTTCTCGCGCAGCTCGGTCGCGGCGTTCTTGGCGGCAAGGCCCGTCACGTAGGTACCGGAGCTCGCGTACGAACCGGCGTCGAACGGCGACACGTCGGTGTCCACGCCGCGCACCACGATCAGCGAGCTCTCCACGCCCAGCTCCTCGGCGGCAATCTGCGCCAGGATCGTGTCGACGCCCATGCCGTTATCGGTGGCGCCGGTGCCGATGGTAATGAAGCCGTCCTCTTCCAGGCGCATGTCGATACCGGCGATATCCACGTTGGAAATGCCAGAGCCCTGCATGGTGAGCGCGCAACCCAGGGCGCGCACACGGTCGCCCAGGTCCACGGCCAGCGGCTTGTCGCGCCAGCCGATCATGTCCATCGCGCGCAGCAGGCAGCGGTCGAGCGCGCAGGCGTTGAGCTTCTCGTTGTAGTACTGCGGCATGATCTCGCCCTCGCGCACGATGTTCTTAAGGCGCAGGTCGGCGGGGTCCATGTGCAGCATGTCGGCGAGCTCGTTGACGGCGCTCTCCACGGCAAACTGGCCCTGGGTGGCACCGTAGCCACGATACGCGCCGCCACGGTTGGTATTGGTGTAGACGGCGTCCCAGCTAAAGCGGCTCGCCTTCACGTGGTTGTAGATGGGCAGGCTCTTGTGGCCCGAAAGGCCGATCGTCGTGGTGGCATGCTCGCCATAGGCGCCGGCGTTGGACAGCGTGTGCAGGTCGATGGCCGTGATGGTGCCGTCGTTCATGGCGCCCAGCTTAACGGTCATCTGCATCTGGTGGCGCGAGTTGCCCGCAGTGATGGTCTCCTCACGGGTGTAGCAGCAGTAGCTCGGACGGCCGGTCTGCTGCGTCACAAACGCAACGAAGATCTCGCAGCAGCCCGTCTGCTTGGAGCCAAAGCCGCCGCCGATGCGCGGCTTAATGACCTGCACCTGCGACTGCGGAATGTCGAGCGACTGCGCAACCATGCGACGCACGTGGAAGGGCACCTGTGTGGAAGTGGTCACCGAGATGCGCCCGAAGGCGTCGGTCGTCGCGAAGGCGCGGAAGGTCTCCATGGGCGCGGTCTGCGTGGCCTGGCTGGTGTAGGTGCGCTCAAAGACGATGTCGCTCTGGGCGAAGGCCTCGTCCAGATCGCCGTAATCGCTGGTACCGCTGCACACCAGGTTGCGCGGGACATCGCCGCCCTGCGGGAACATAAAGGTCACGTCGCCCTCGGGGTGGACCACGATATCGTTATCGAGTGCCTGGGTAAAGTCGAGCAGGGGCTCGAGCACCTCATAGTCGACCTTGATGAGCTTGAGCGCCTTGTCGGCAGCCTCCTCGGTCTCGGCAGCGACGATCGCCACCTCCTCGTTTTGGTAGCGCACAAGGTTCTCGAGAATCAGGCGGTCGTAGGGACTCGGCTGCGGATAGCTCTGACCGGCGATAGTAAAGCGGCGCTTGGGCACGTCCTCATAGGTGTAAACGCCCACAACGCCGGGCACCTTCAGGGCGCGCGACGTATCGATGGAGCGGATCTTGGCGCGGGCATAGGGGCTGCGCTTGAGTTTGACGATCAGGGCGCCGGCGGGCACCATATCGCCCGTGTAGACGGGACGGCCCTCGAGCAGCGCCTTCGAGTCCTTCTTGGGCTGCTTATGGGTGATCTGCTTGTACGAGACACCGTCGCAGCTGGTGTCGTTGACCGGCAGCTCGGGCATCTCAAAGCCCACCTGCACGCCGGACTCGTTGAGGAAGCGGACGATGGCGCGCAGCTGGCTCTCGTAGCCGCTGCAGCGGCAGAGGTTGCCGGCCAGCTGGCGCGAGAGCTCCTCGCGCGTGGCGACGAGGCTCGGGTCCTCCTTGGCGGCGCGGGCGAGCGCCAGCACGTTCATGATGAGGCCGGGGGCGCAAAAACCGCACTGCTCGGCGCCTTCGGCAGCCATCGCACGGGCAAGCGCCTCGGACTCGGCCTTGAGGCCCTCGAGCGTGGTGACGGTGTGGCCCTCTACACGGGCGGCGGGAACCGAGCAGCTCAGCACCGGGTCGCCGTCGAGCCACACCGTGCACAGACCGCAGTTGGTGGTCTCGCAGGCGCAGCGCACCGACGCGCAGCCCTGCTCACGCAAAAGCGCAAAGAGCATGGTGTCGGGGGCAATCTGAACCTTGACCTTACGGCCGTTGAGCGTAAAGGAAAGATCGATGAGTTTGGCAGCCATTAGCGCACCTCGCTAGAATCGACGCCGGGCACGCGGCGGCAGGAATACTCGTCCGTGGCAAACTTAGGAACCTGCACGCACTCGAGCTCGCGGGCAAGCGCGGCCGAAAGTTCGATGCCGGCGGCGCGGCGAACGGCCTGCACGGCAAGCGGCGCCGAGATGCGGCGGCGGTAGTCGGCCGAGCCCCACATATTGGTGCCGTAGCTCAGCGCGCGCACGGACGCAGCCAGGGCGCGCAGCTCGTCCACGGAAGGCTGCTCGCCCATAAGGCCGCACGCCTCGCCCTGCAGCAGGGTCGCGCGCAGCGGGCGGGCGCCCACGGTGACATGCCAGCTGTTGTCCCACCAGGCGGCGGTGACGTTTAAGGAGGGGAAGTCGGTCGCGGCCTTGCGCACGGCCTCATAGCTCGCGCGGTAATCGTGCTTGACGACCACGACATGCTCGATCACGTCGCGCACGTAGCCCATATCCACGAACTCGGCGAGCGGCACGCGGCCGGCGCCCGTCAGCTCAACATAAGAATCGAGCGCCAGGAAAGCCGAGAGCACGTCCGAGAAGCCAAAGCGGCCGTAGATGCTGCCGCCCACCGTGGCGGTATTGCGCAGCTGCACACCCACGATATCGTGAACGGCGAACTCGAAGACATTGTTGACAAGCGCGTTGAGCTCGGCATGGCGCTCGAGCTGGCGCAGGGTGCACATGGCACCGATGCGAAACTCGGTCTCGGTCTCCTCGATCTGATCGAGTCCGCAGGCCGAAAGGTCAATCGCCGTCGCCACACGACGCGAACCCAGGCGCATCCAGATGCCGCCGCCCACAATCTTGTTGTTGCGGTTCTTCTGCAAGAGCTCATAGGCTTCGGCCGCGTTTCCAACACGGACGTAGGTACCGAACTTGAGCACGTTCTCCCCCATCTCTTCACTTGTCCAGTACTTTTAAGTGTACCAAACGAGGGGCCGCAACCTTCCACAGCACAAAAACCTCCCTCCCATCCATAAGTTGCGGTGAAATACGGACTGTTTGTCGGGCTTAGGGCGCCCAACAGTCCGTATTTCACCGCAACTTAAGGGGTGGCCGGCAGAGGGCCGAGGGAAATGATCCGTTTCCCCCGTCTCCTTTACATCAAAAAAGGCTCCCGGCGTTGAGCCGAGAGCCTCATTACATGCTATGTCAGGCAGGGTTTAGCAGACGCCCTGGGCGAGCATGGCGTCGGCGACCTTCAGGAAGCCGGCGATGTTGGCGCCCATGACGAAGTTGCCCTCCTGGCCATACTCCTTGGCGGTGTCGTCCACGTTGTGGAACATGCCGCGCATGAGCTGCTCGAGCTTGCCGTCGACCTCCTCGAAGGTCCAGGACAGGTGCTCGGCGTTCTGGCTCATCTCCAGGCCGGACACGAGCACGCCGCCGGCGTTCGCAGCCTTGCCGGGCATAAAGGCGACGCCGTTCTCCTGGAAGTAGGTCGTGGCCTCGATGGTCGTGGGCATGTTCGCGCCCTCGCCGACCACCTTGCAGCCGTTGGCGACGAGCGCTTGGGCGTCCTCGAGCAGCAGCGTGTTCTCGCGAGCGCAGGGCAGAGCGATGTCGCAGGGCAGCTGCCACACGCCGCGACCGTCGCCCTCGTGCCACACGGCGTTGGGCTTCTCGTCAACGTACATAGCGAGCGTAACGCCCTTGTCGTGGCCGGAGCGCTTCTTGTTGTAGACGTGCTCGAGCACGGTGTAGTCGATGCCGTCGGGATCCTCGACCCAGCCGTGAGTATCGGAGCAGGCCAGCACCTTGCCGCCGAGCTGAGCGACCTTCTGGACCGCGTAGATGGCGACGTTGCCGGAGCCGTGAACCACAACGTTCTTGCCCTCGAAGGAGTCGCCACGGCTCTTGAGGTACTCGTCCACAAAGTAGACCAGGCCGTAGCCGGTGGCCTCGGTACGGGCGAGCGAGCCGCCAAAGGAGAGGCCCTTGCCGGTGAGGACGCCGGTCCACTCGTTGGTCAGGCGCTTGTACTGACCGAACATGTAGGCAACCTCGCGGCCGCCAACGCCCAGGTCGCCGGCGGGAACGTCGGTGTTGGGGCCGATGTGGCGATAGAGCTCAGTCATGAAGGACTGGCAGAAATGCATGATCTCGTTGTTAGACTTGCCCTTGGGGTCAAAGTCGGAACCGCCCTTGCCGCCGCCCATGGGAAGGGTGGTCAGGCTGTTCTTGAGGATCTGCTCCAGGCCCAGGAACTTGAGCATGCCCAGGGTGACCGTCGGGTTAAAGCGCAGGCCGCCCTTGTAGGGTCCAATGGCAGAGTTGAACTCGACGCGATAACCGCGGTTGACCTGGACCTTGCCCTGGTCGTCGACCCAGGGAACACGGAACATAACGATGCGCTCGGGCTCGACGAGGCGCTCCAGCAGGGCGGCCTCCTCGTACTCGGGGTGGGCGTCGAGCGCCGGCTGGATGGTGCCGAGGATCTCGGTCGCGGCCTGGATGAACTCAGGCTGCTCGGGATAGCGGGCCTTGAGCTCGTCGAGAACTTTCTGCGTGTAGCTCATGCTTCCTCCAATTGATGGAAAAGAAAGGTGTCGTTCGCGGCGCCCCATGCGCCGCGAGCTTTATCGAGTATGGATAATATCGCACTGTTGCAGCAAAGTTTCGCATAAGCAGACGAGCAGATGTTTCGTTTTGATTACGATGCAGGTAGAAGCGTTTTTGAGCACCCGACGTACAAATCGCGTGTTTCGAAGCTGTTTCGTCCACGTGTTCCAAACCACCACATTGGGGACAGGCACCTTTGTGGTGGTGTTGACGGCTAGAGGACGAGCTGATGGTAGTCGGCGGGGGTTATGCGGCCTTCGGTGGCAGCGCGGAAGGCGGCGAGCGCATCGCCCGAGAACGGCATGGCCCAGCACAGGCCGCAACCTGCGGTAATGGAGCCGGGCAAAGGCATAATGCGCCCGGGCACGCCGGCATCCAGGCACAGCTGCTCGCATTCCATCACATCGAAGGTGCTGTCAAACGATACGATGATCTTGCGCTCATGGTCGAGGGCATCACCGGACGGGCCTTCGCGGTGTGCCTCGCGATACGCCGCGTCGGCCGCTTCCTCTTCCTCGGTATGTCCACAGCCACCACAACCGCAGGTACAGGGTTCGGACCCGTCACAAGTGCAAGGTTCCCCGGTATCGGGGCAAATATCGTGAGACATGGCAACTCCCATCGTCTAGGCGAGTAACTCGGCCGCCGCAAACTCCTCGGGCGTATTGACGTTCTCGAAGCAGAGCGTCGAGCCCGCGGCCTTAACGATCTGCGGCTCATCCATATAACCAGCCTGAACGCGATTGATCAGGCAGCGAATGCGCTGGCGGTCGCAGGCGAGCAGCTCTTGGGCAACCGGCGCACACGCGTCACGGCGCCAGACGGCGCAAAGCGGCTCAATCCCCCGCTCCTCGCGCGGCACGCACACGTCGAGCGCCTCGGCCTCAACACGATCGGCAAGCGCGCCGATGAGTTCCGGCGAGACAAACGGCATATCGCAGGCAACGATCGCCACGAGAGGCAGCCGAGCCGCAGCCAACGAGCTCGCGATGCCGCGCATGGCGCCCGCCGACCCTTCAAGATCCGCCACCACACGCGGCACCAGGCCGCCAAACGTGTGCTCCTCAAGGTAGGTAAGCTCGCTGGGACGCGAAGTCGTCACGACCAACTCGCCGGCAACTGGCGCCAGCCGACCCAGCACGCGCTCGATGAGCGGCTCGCCGCAAAACGCCATGCGCGCCTTATCGCAGCCCATGCGCGACGACAACCCGCCCGCTTGGACGACACAAGAAAGATCGGCCCGTCTTACGGTAGTCATACGGCAAAACACCTCCATCGGCACGTTCAAAACCCGGCGCACGAAGCTAAATACCGCCGCCGAAATAGCGGCGCTACGAAAAGCTCGTGCAAAAACAAAACAGCGCCTTTGCGGCACGCAGTAAGACCGCGAGCACAAAAGCGCTGGTAGCGTATGGCGGGAACGTATGTGAATCGAACACATCCAAGACGTTTTGCACGCCTCGCAACGGTTTTGAGGACCGCGGAGCCCACCGGAGCCCATCCGTTCCCAAGTGCGGCGGTATTTTACCAAACCGAACAGTCAATCTAGCGTAGGGACCTCAGGCCGCCGGCCTCCTTGTCGAGCACTGTAAAGCGCACGGCATCCAGGTGCTCCAAGATGCTGATGGCACGTTTGCGCGACACGCCCAGCGCCTCGCGCAATACACTCGTGGTGGCAGCGCCACCGGCATCGGCGATAGCGGCGGCAACGAGCTCACGCGCATGGGCCTCGGCGGCAGCGGACAGGGCAACGTCGCGCTCGACCTTTACGATGGAGCGGTTGAGCGAAAGCTCGCGCAGGGCTCGCGTCATGGTGTCGCGGCCGAGCTGCAGCTGTTCGCCCACCTCGGGAAGCGCCGGTGCATCCAGGCCGGCCTCGTCAAGCAAGGCAACGATACGTTCGCAGGCCTCGCGCACCACACGCGCCGCCGCGGCAGCGGAGTGCGGGTCGAACACCTCGGCGCCCTCGGCGGCGCACACGCCACGCGAGCAGCCCTCGGCAATCAGAGCCGCGGCAACGCCTTCATCAGCGGCAGGCCACGCAGCATGGGCAACGGCGCCGGGCGTAAAGCCTGTCTCCTTGGGAGCCGCCGCGTGCATGGCTGACAGGGTCGCCGCCAGTGCATCCATCGCGGCGTCGAGCACCACGGCGTCCGCCAAGAGGCCCGCATCACCCACGGCAAGCTTGCGAACGGAGCCCTGCGCCACCAACCCGCGCAGTGCGGCATCGACCTCGCCGACACCAAGATCCAAAGCCTCGGCAACATCAACCGCCGTAACCGGCAGCATCTGCAGCGCCAGCCAAGCGCCCACACCGCCCGCGATATCGCCGGACTCGAGCGCCGCGTACAGCACGCGTTCCCCCTCAGTAAGTTCGCGCGAACGGCGGCATCGCGACAACAGCACGCGCCCTCCACCAATAAGCATGACCGGCGAATAGGACAGCACCACGGCATGGTCGCCGGCGCGCAGCGGAAGCGGTTCCTCCAAGCGTACCTGTACGGTACGGGTCTCGCCCACCGCCATGGGGGCCTCGCCCTCCATGAACATGATGCGACCGACAACCTCGGCCGTACCCGCCATCACGTGCACACGCGCACCCGACTCGAGCACACGCGGCTTGGCTCCCTCGCGGCCCAAATACGTAAACGTCATCATAATGCGCATCGTCTGGCCAAAGCGGCCCGCCACGCCCAGCATCTCGCCACGGTCAAGCGCCGCGACACCGTCACCAACCAGGTTGAGCGCCACACGCTGACCAGGCAGCGCGCGCGGCGTATCGCCATGCACCTGAATCCCACGCACGCGACAGACCGTACGCGACGGCAAGGCCATCAGCTCGTCGCCCACCGCAACCGGCGCATCGTGCAGCGTTCCCGTCACGACGGTGCCGACGCCCTTGATCGTAAAGCAGCGGTCGATAGGCAGACGCGGTGCGGCATCGGTGAGCTCGGCACGGGCACGGCAAGCATCCCAGCAAGTGGCAACCTGCTCGTCAAGCGCAGCCAGTAGGCCATCAATCCCCTCGCCTGTCTTGGACGACACAGGCACGATCGGCGCGCCCGCAAACACGGTACCCGACAAAAAGTCATCGACATCGAGCTCAGCAAGCTCGGTCATCTCGGCGTCGGCCAGGTCGCACATAGTCAGCGCGACCACCATATGCGTAACGCCCAACAGCTCCAGCACGTGCACGTGCTCGCGGGTCTGCGGCATCACGCCCTCCACGGCCGAAACCACCAGCACGGCAACGTCGATGCCTGTCGCACCCTGCACCATGGCGCGCAAGTAATGCGCGTGGCCCGGCACGTCGACCAGGCCCACGATCTTGCCACTCGGCAGCGCCAGCTCACCAAAGCCCAGCTCAACGGTCATGCCGCGACGGCGCTCAACCTCCAGACGGTCGGGATTCTTGCCGGTCAGCGTCTCGATCAGTGCCGACTTACCGTGGTCGACGTGGCCCGCCGTGCCAACGATAACGGGACACTCCACCAGCGCCTGAACCTCACTCATCGAGCAATCGCCTTCTTAACGCACGCGACGAGCGTCGATGCCGCCGTCTCGATATCGCGGTCGCCCACGAGCGTGCGCACATCAAACAGAATGCGGTCGTGCGAAGCGCGCGTGACGACCGGCGTGTCGAAGTCCTGGACAAGCGAGCGCTTGAGCGCGTCGACGGACAGGCGCTCGTCAACAAGACGCACGGCAACGCACATCGTCGGCAGCTCAACGGTAGGCAGCGAACCGCCACCGGGGGTCGACGATTCCTCGACGATCTCCACCTGAACGGCGCACGGGCAACCCGCCTTATCGAGCCCTACGACCATACGATCGCGCAGCTTGCGGGCACGTCGTTCCAAATGGGCATGCGGCAGCGTAAGCATACTGAGCACCGGAATATCACGATGGGCAACATCGGCGCCGTCCATGTAGATACGCAGCGTGGCCTCGAGCGCCGTGAGCGCCAACTTGCCCGGGCGCAGGGCGCGCATGAGCGGATGTGCGCCGCAGGCCTGGACCAGATCGTGACGGCCCATGATAATGCCCGCCTGTGCGGCACCGAGCAGCTTATCGCCCGAGCACGACACCAGATCGAGCCCCGCCGAAACCGAAGCCGGCGTGGTTTCCTCGCCGCCGCGCGCCAAGATGTCGTCGGGTAACAGCGCCCCCGAACCCTGGTCTTCATAGAACAGCAGGCCGTGCTTATGGGCCAGCGCGGCGAGCTCCCTTGAGCTCACTTCCTCGTGAAAACCCTCGATGCGATAGTTGGAAGGATGGACCTTAAGGATCATCGCCGTGTTGGGCGTGATGGCGCGCTCGTAGTCGCCCAAATGCGTGCGGTTGGTGGCCCCGACCTCAACGAGCCTGGCACCCGAGGCCTCCATAACATCGGGAATACGAAAGCTGCCGCCGATCTCGACAAGCTCGCCGCGGCTGACGATGACCTCCTTGCCTGCGGCATGGGTCGCCAGCACCAACAGCACGGCGGCCGCGTTGTTGTTGACGACCAGCGCGTCCTCGGCACCGGTGAGTGAGCGGATCAGCTGCGCGGCGTGCTCCTTGCGCGACCCGCGCGAGCAGGTGTCCACACTGTACTCGAGCGTGCTGTAGCCGCGCGCGACCTCGGCCACGGCCTTTGCCGCCGACTCCGCGAGCGGGGCACGCCCCAGGTTGGTATGGATGACCACGCCCGTGGCGTTGACGGCGGGACGCAGGCTCGGCAGCGCGGAGCGATGCGCACGCCACTCGATGGCCGAGGCCAGCTCGCGCTTGGAACGCGGGGCGGCACCGGCGCGAATCGCGGCGCGCTCCTCGTCGAGCTCGGCCGTCACGGCAGCATGGACCACCGCGTCGCAGGTCTCCCCCGCCGCCTTCACCACCGGCCACTCGGCAAGCAGCTCGTTGACGGAAGGAATGGCGCGCAGGCGGGCGCGCACCTCATCGGACATGTTCTGGCTATCGCTCATGTACGGCCTTTCAAAAGAAACGTGGATCAGTCTAATGCATCAGCTGAGTCAATTACTCGTTATTATCCTCGCGCGCCGCGATCTTTTCCACGCGAACGGCGTTTTCCTGGGTGAGCGCGGCACCCGTCAACGGGTCCCAGCGCAGCGGCGTATGGTCGAGTGGGCCCACGCCCAAGGCTTGAGCGCCACCGGCATCGGCGCCAAACGAACGCCCGCCGGGGGCGGCCGAGGTGAAGATGCACGCCGGATGCAGATACGGCGTCGTCTCCACGCGCACGCGGTCGCGGCCCAAATCGCTCACAAGTTCGACGACCTCGCCATCGGCGATGCCCATGTGCGCAGCGGCATCGGCATTCATCTGCACGGCATCCAGGTCCGATCCAGCCTCAGCGGCACCTTGGGCCGCGAGCCTTCGCGAGGTATGCGACTCAAAGGGACGGTTGCCGCTAATGAGGCGAAACATCCCCGGACCGGGCTCCACCATGGGAGCGATCCAGTTGGGTACACGACCCAGACCGGCTCGTTCCCATACGTCGCTTGCCAGCGCAATTTTGCCGCCATCCAAGGGAATCGCCGGCTCGCCCGTACGCGACGGCAACGCAACACCCGTGTCGGCCCAGCCGCGCTCCTTGAGCTCGTCCAGATTGATCCCAAAAGGCGCCACCTGGGCAGCCGCCAGATCGTCAGACGTAAACTGGAAGTACTCGCCCACGCCACACGCCTGCGCCAGACCGGCAAAAATCTCCCGACCGGGACGTGTGTCGTCATGCTGCACGGGCAGCACGGCGTTGCGGTAGAACACGCGCGAATCGTTGGCGCCCACGACCGTCCCCACGCCGCGGTCGGCCTCCAGATACGTCACGTCGGGCAGCACGAAATCAGAAGCACGCGCCGTCTCGGACCAGCGAATATCAACGGTCACGAGCAGGTCTAGCTGCTCCAGAATCGAAAGCCACGCCCCAGCATTGCCATAGCCCGCACCGGGGTTACTGGCATAGACGATGACCCCACGCAAATCGCCGGCAAGAATCGACTGACCGATGGTCGTGCACAGTCCGCGCACCGGATCGACCAGTGGATAGCGCTCGGACCCCAGCTTGGGCTCGCGCGGCACCGGCGGCGTCGCAAAGCGCGTTGGATCGAGGTCGCCCAACGCAAGCGGTGTGGGCGGGTTGAGGGCACCGCCCGCATGTCCGATGCAGCCCAGCAGCACATCGACCAAGCAGATAGCGCGCGCCGTCTGCGTACTGTTGGCATACGCGATACCGATGCCACCATGAAAGCCCGCATCGACCACGGCGGCAGGCGCCGCAGCAGCCAAATCGCGCGCCGTCGCGACAATCTCATCGGCCGGCACGTCGCACATCGACTCGGCCCACTCGGGCGTCCAAGCGCTCGCCGCCTGTGCCAGCTCGTCAAAACCCGTGGTATAGCGGGCAACAAACTCGCGGTCGTACAAGTCCTCGGTAATGAGCACATTCGCAATGCCCAGCAGCAAGGCCAGGTCGCAGCCCGGGCGCACACGCAGCCAGCGGTCTGCAAGCGCAGCCGAGCCGCTGCGCCGGGGGTCGACCACGATAATCTTCGCCCCGCGCCGGCGCGCATCGTTGAGCGCATCAACGGCCTCCATCGTCGACGAATCGACAATGGAACGCCCCAGATACATGATGCAATCGGTATGCGCCAGGTCGGAGGCGGGACTATAGCCCAGGCTGTGCTCCCAACCGGTAAGTCGGCTTACCTCGCAGGCACCGTCGGCACCGTACACGTTGGGCGAGCCCAGTGCATGCATAAAGCGATAGGCCCAGTAGCGGTCGAACGAGGGCACGCCGAGCGTCATGCCCAGCGCGCGCGGACCATGCCCGTCAACAATCCCCCCAAGGCGCGCAGCGATCTGCGCGAACGCCTTATCCCAGGAAATCGCATCAAACCCCGAGCCATCAGCTCGGCGGCGCATGGGATGCACAATGCGGTCGCGCTCGTCAAACGGCATTGCCAGGCGATGCCGTCCGCGGGCGCAGAGGGCACGCGCCGCGCACGGATGCCCCGGCACCGGCAACTCGGCCACCACACGCCCATCCTCAACGCGTGCCGCAAAGGCGCAATCGGCATAGCATCCCCCGCATGTGGTCACCACAGCGCGACCGTCACGCTCCACAGCAGATGCCATCTCGATTACCCCTTTCACAGGTCAAACACAACAGGCCAGCAGCACGCCAACGAGCCCCAGACCCAAAAAGCCTCCCGCACGGCAACGCCCCGCGGGAGGCCCAACGTCAAGCAGACGGTACCTTACGCCTCGGACTTCTTGGCGTAGACAAACCAGTAGCCGAGCGCGATCAGAACCGCGCCGCCCACGATGTTGCCCAGCGTGGCGGCGGATAGATTAAACGCAATGCCCGCGACGTTGAGCGCATCGGCGCCGGCGACGTCGGCACCATAGCCGCACGCGTGCATCACGGCGCCCATGGGCAAAAAGTACATGTTGGCGACGCAGTGCTCAAAACCGCAGGCCACAAAGGCGGCGATGGGCAGCAGAATGCCCACGACCTTATCGACCACGGTCTTGCCGGCGGTACCGATCCACACGGCCAGGCACACAAAGATGTTGCACAGGATGCCGCGGAAGAAGATCGTCACCCAATCGATCGTCACCTTGCCGGCGGCGACGCTCACCATGGAATTGGCGACCGCCTCGCCGTTGAGCTTGTAAATGCCGGCCATGTACACCAAAAAGACGATGAACAGGGCACCGACAAAATTGCCGACCCACACGACGACCCAGGCCTTGAGCATCTGGACCAGGGTGATCTTTTTGCTCTTGAGTGCGCAGACCATAAGCGAGTTACCGGTGAACAACTCGGCGCCACACACCAGCACCAGCACCAGGCCCAGGCAAAAGCACAGGCCGCCAACGACGCGTTGGGCACCCCAGCCCAGCGTGCTGTCGCTCAAAAACACCGTAAAGAACAGACCGCCGAAGGCAATGAACGCGCCGGCGAACATCGCCAAAACAAAGGCCTTTGCGACCGGCAGGTTAGCCTTGGTCACGCCGGCGGCCTCGGTCTTGGCCTCGATCGCGGCGGGCGCAAGGCAATCGGGAGCGGGGTACTCCGCCTTGGAATCTGCCATGTCAATCACTTCTTTCCTAATCAGCAGGGACAAGCGCTCCTATTGCTCTTGCCCCAAGCGGACAAAGTGGGAAAAGTCGTTGGCGGCCACGGCGTCGTACACGGCGTCGACGGCGTCAAAGACCTCCGGGGACATAGGGTTGTAAAACTCCGTATCGCCCGGCTGAATCCCTATGAAGACGATATCTTCGCACGATTGCTCGATTTCCTCGATCAGAATCGACAAAGGGAGCGAATGCGTGGTGAACATCGACTTGCGGGCCACATCGCGCTTATCGAGCAGGCGGATAGACCCGACGGGCAGCGCCATGTCGGCGGCATCGACCAAGACCAGGCGAGGCGGACGCTCGCGCTTGACCTCGATGATGTCATCCTCGGGCGTCTGACCGCCATCGATGGTGTACCAGCCGGCAAGAGGCGCGTCCTCCATCTTTTTGGAGAGCACGGGGCCGGCGGCATCGTCGGCACGCAGCACGCTTCCCGCCGTGAGCACGATACCCGCAAACGGGGCGCCGTTCACACGACCATCCACAACGCGACCCATTACTGCAACCTTCCCGTCAGATACACGCCCGACACATCGCGCACGCGCTCAACCAGATCGCGAAACTTCATTAAGAACGCGACCTGCTGGGCATGCAGGCCAAAGTCGTCATCGAACACCGAGATGCCAGCCTTGGCCGACCCGCGAAAACCGCGCTCATCGAGCAGTGTATCGCAGGCCTCGAGCAGCGACGGCACCGCCGCCTTGTCGAGCTGGCACTCGCCAAAGGAACGGATGGCCTCGAACTTGGTCTTGGCCTCCCCCTCCGGCAGCGCATCGACGAGCGAATAGAACACATCCACCGGCACCGACAGGCGCGGCTCAAAGCAGTCGAGCACGCCGGTGTGGTGGCCCACGGCGAGCGTGTAGTACAGCACGTCGCAGGCCTCCTGGGGAACGTCTTCCTCGGTCTCCACAAACTTACGCGTGAGCTCGTAGAAGACCACCTGGTCGGGCGCGTGGTCCAGGCAGGGGTCGGCGACGCCCTCGGCGGCCTCGACGCTTGCGCGCGAGGCGTCGCCAAAGGAGCCGCCGAGCATACCGGGGCCCGCAAAGTAACCAGAGCGGTCCGTGAGCTCCATCTAGCGACCTCCGGCCAGCACCAGATCCTGCAGCGCAGAGTAGACCTCAACGCGGCGCGGATCGTCCTGCTTGTCGATGAGCAGCGCCATGGCACCGCGGATATCGCCCTTGGGTGCGCCCTCGAGCGTATCCATAAACTCGTTGGCCAGGTCGCGGCCGTAACGGTAGCCGCTCATGGCGCGAGCCTCGCGCTCAATGGCAACGCGCAGCTTGTACGGCACGCCGGGATGCAGGATATCGGCCTGCTCGCCGGCGGCCTCCACCGTGGTCTCGGCATGGAGCTTTTGGTCCAGCAGACCGAGCGCCATGGCAAAGCCGTAGACGGTCTGCGCAGGGCTGGGCGGGCAGCCGGGAATGTAGACGTCGACCGGCAGAATCTTGTCCGTGCCGCCCCAGACGCAGTAGTTGTCGTAGAAGATACCGCCGGTGCAGCCGCACGCGCCATAGGACACCACGATCTTGGGATCGGGTGCGGCCTCAAAGGCACGCAGGGCCGGCATGCGCATGGCACGCGTCACGGCGCCGGTGTACAGCAGCACGTCGGCGTGACGGGGCGAGGGCACGACCTTGATGCCAAAGCGCTCGACGTCAAAGACGGGCGTGATGGAACCGAAGATCTCGATCTCGCAGCCGTTGCAGCCGCCACAGTCAACGCGGTAGACGTACACCGAGCGCTTGATCTTCTTAAGAAGGGTCGCCTTGGCCTTCTCGATGCTCTCGTCGAGCTCGATCTTGGTCGGGCGGTACTGAAGCCGCTCGGGCAAAAGCGTGGGTTCGGCCATGGTTACTCCTCCTTCGTTTCAAAATCCATGATGATGCCCTCGACCGGCGCCGGACCGGCGGGAATCTCGGGCGCATCGGGGTTGAGCTCGCGGTCGATATACTCCGGGTTCACGCCGTGGCCGCCCAGATACTCCATGCCGGGGCCCTGGGGCTCACCGGACGCAAGCGTCTCGTTGGCAGCCATGCCGGCAGCGTTGCCGGTCTTTACGGCCGAGGCGGCGCGCAGGGCGTCGAGCTCACGCTTGCACTCCTGGCACATACCGACGGTACGGGCGGCCTGCTCGGCCTCCATGCCGCCGGCCTTTTGCAGCAGGCGCTTGGCGTAGTCGATCTCCTTATGCGGGGCAAACGGCTTGCCGCAACGCGAGCAGTGCTCGAGCGTGTAGACGCTCTTGCTAGTGAGGTCGTCCTTGCTCATGACGGCCAGCTCAAACTCCTCGGTGAGCTTGATGGCCTCCATGGGGCAGGCTTCCTCGCAGCGGCCGCAAAAGATGCAGCGGCCGTAGTCGATCGACCAGGTGATGGTGTCGGCCGCAAGGTCGGTGTCCATGCGAATGGCATCGGCCGGGCAAGCCACGCCGCAGGCTCCGCAGGCGATGCAGAGCTCGGCATTGTGCTCGGGCTTGCCGCGCATGTCCTTGTTGGTGGGGAACGGCGCAAACGGGTACTTGACCGTCGCGTCGCCGGCCTTGGCGTTGACCTTCCAAAGCTTTAGCATATTAGAGCGCCTCCTCATCGAGCGGAGCGGCCATGGTGCCCTCGCCCGCAAGCGGCGACTTGTCGCGCCAGACGTTCTCGAACTGCTCCTTGTCGAGCACGTGGTCGCGCTTGGCGGCGACATCGGTCACCGTCACGCGGTCGGTGCAGGAGTAGCACGGGTCGAGCGAGCCGACGATCAGCGCCGCGTCGCCCACGGTGTTGCCGCGGAACATGTAGCGCAGGACCGGCCAGTTGCTGTACGTGGCCGCCTTGGCGCGCCAGCGGTAGCACTTCTGGTTGTTGCCGAGCATGGCCCAGTGCACGTCCTCGCCGCGCGGAGCCTCGGTGGCGCCGATGGCGTACTTGTGCGGGGTGTACTCCCAATCCGTGGTGAGGATGGGGCCCGACGGGCAGTTCTCGAGCATGGTCTCGATCATGTCGATCGAATCGTAGACCTCCTGGATGCGAACGGCGGTACGGCCGAAGGCATCGCAGGTATCGGCCGTGGCAGCATGCATCTTTTGGACATCCGGATCGGCGTAGCCGTCGAAGGGATGGTCGAAGCGCACGTCGCGGGCATAGCCCGAGCCACGCATGAGCGGGCCGACCGGCGAGAAGTCGCGTGCGATCTTGCGATCCAGAATGCCGATGCCACTCGTACGCTCAATAAAGTTGGGCGTGGAGAGCAGCATGTCGACGAGTTCCTGAACCTCGGAGCGCAGCTGGTGGATGGTCGTGAGCGTGGAGAGCTTCTGCTCGGCCAAAATGTCGCGACGCACGCCGCCGATCACGTTGAGGCCGTAGGTCTTGCGGTGACCGGAGAGCTTCTCGGCCAGGTCCATGGACTTCTCGCGGACGCGGAAGAACTGCTGGAAGCCGGAGTCGAAGCCGGTGTAGTGCGATGCGAGGCCAATATTGAGCAGGTGCGAGTGCAGACGCTCGACCTCGAGCATGATGGCGCGGATGTACTGGGCGCGCGGCGGGACATGGATGCCCTGGGCGCGCTCGACGGCCTCGGCGTAGGCCACCGAGTGAGCGCAGCCACAGATGCCGCAGATGCGGTCGGCGAGGAACGTCACGGCGTCATAGTTCAGGCGCGTCTCGGCGACCTTCTCCATGCCGCGGTGCACGTAGAACAGACGGTAGTCGGCGTCGACGATCGTCTCGCCCTCGACAAACAGGCGGAAGTGGCCGGGCTCGTCGGAGGTAATGTGCAGCGGGCCCATGGGGACGAGCGTCGTCTCCTTGCCCTTGGTATCGGCCAAGAACTCGTAGTTTTCCATGTCACTCGCGGGAGCGGGACGGAAGCGGTAGTCCATGGAGTCCTTGCGCAGCGGGTACAGGCCGCTGGGCCAGTCATCGGGCAGTACCAGGCGGCGACGGTCGGGCAGACCCTCGGGGATCAGGCCGAACATATCGCGCAGCTCGCGCTCGCCCCACACGCAGGCGGGGACAAACGGCGTCACGGACGGGAACGTCATCTTGGCGGGATCGACCTCGGTGCGCACGGTCACCCAGCCGGGGTCCTCCCCCTCCATGGAGATGACGTAGTACACGGAGTAACGGCCGCACAGGCTGCGCTCATCGTTGCCGATGATCACGGGAATCCAGCCGTAGCGCTCGTAGTACAGGTAGTGGACGGCCTCGGGCAGCTTGTCCTGCTTGACGGTGATCGTCAGCTGGTCCTCGCACTGCCACTCGACCTTCTCGATAGCGCCCGGCACTGCAGCACGCAGGGCCTCGACGTGGCTTTCGCAGCGACGAGCGTAGTCCTTCTTTTCAGGTTCTGCCATGGTGCTAATTCACCTCACTTGTCTTGGTCTGGGAACTGAACACCATGCGGTAGAGAGGGGCCTCGTGGAGCTCTTCGACGCTCTGGTTCAAAACGACGGACGTTGCATCCTCGACGGCGCTCGTGATGGCGACCGGGGTGGCGATACCGAACCACATGACCACGATCGCGAGGGCGATCTCGGGGATGATCATGAGGGCGGGCACCTCGTGGCGCTTCATGCCCTCGGGCGCCTTGCCGAAGATGGACTTGAGCGCGATGCCGGTAAGGGCGAAGTACACGCCGGTGAGGCCGATGGCCACGAGCACGACCACCCAGATGGGACCGGACTGAACGCCGGCCACGAAGGTGAGGAACTCGGAGATGAACAGGGCGAACGGCGGGAAGGCGGCGAGCGCGAGCAGGGCGATGATGGTGAGCGCTGCCGTGACGGGAGCGATCTCGACGACGCCCTTGATCTTGTTCAGGTCGCGGGTGTGGTAGATGTGCTGGATGTTACCGGCCATGCAGAAGGCGAGCGCCTTCGTGAAGCCGTGGAAGATGCAGTGCAGCAGGCAGGCGGCGATACCGAGCGGGCCACCGATACCCAGGCACAGCGCGACCACGCCGACGTTGTCGACGGAGGAGTACGCGAAGCGGCGCTTGATATCGTCCTGCTTGAAGATGCACAGGGCAGCCACCAAGATGGACAGCGTGCCCAGGATGAGCAGGAGCGTTCGCGGATAGGTATCGCCCACCGTGATGATGGACAGGGAGTAGAAGCGGATGATCACCAGCATGGCGCACTTGAGCAGCACGCCCGAGAGCAGCGCGGAGACCGGGCTCGGAGCCTGGGAGTGCGCGTCGGGCAGCCAGGTGTGCATGGGGAACAGGCCCGCCTTGGTGCCGAAGCCGATGACGATGAACGCGAACGCGAGGCGCACGAGCATCGGGTCGAACTGGTCGGCGTAGGGCATGATGGAGGTGAGGAAGGCGGCCTCATGCGCGTTGGGCATGATATCGGCGGCGTTCGCGTAGATGAGCAGCGTGCCGAACAGGCCGAAGGCCACACCGGCGGTGCAGACCATCGCGTACTTCCAAGACGCCTCGAGCGCCTGCTTGTTCTTGTAGATGCCCACGAGGAACACGGTCGACAGCGTAGTGGCCTCGACCGCCGCCCAGGTGAGGATGATGTTGTTGGACAGGCAGGCGAGCAGCATCGTGAAGACGAACAGGCTGAACAGCGCGTAGTACTGCTTGGTGCGCTCGGCCGGCATGGTCTTCTCCTCGATATCGATCTTGATATAGAAGATGGAGTACACGCCGGTGATGAACCCGATGATGCCTACCAGAAGGACGAAGATCGACGAGAGCGAATCGAGATGGAGCCACAGGCCCAAAGCGTCGATATTCTGCCCGCTCGAGAGCATGGTTCCCGCGGTGACGACCGAAAGGACAAGGGTCGCCGCGACGGAGATGGTGTTGAGCCCCGCGAAGACGTTGTAGGACGTCGTCTTGGGGAGCGCAGCCATAATCAGGGAGAACACGAGAGGACAAGCGAGCAGGGCGACCGTCAGCATTGAAACATCCATGGCCTACCCCTTCAATTCGGTCAGGTCGTGGGAGTCGAGCGACTTGGTGTCGTTCCAGATCCTCACGACGACGGCGGACATGATGATGACGGCGAAGATGGCGTCGGTGGCGATGCCGATCTCGATGATCTCGGGGGCCGTGGGCGCGAGCAGAGCGAGCGTCACGTGGCTACCGTTCTCCATAAGGCAGTACCCGAAGATCTGCTTGAGGATGTTGCGCTGGGAGATGATGCACGTGAGGCCGACGAAGAAGTGCGCGAAGCTGATGGCGAGGGCCGGAGTGGCCACCTCGGCGGTGGGCAGGCTCAGGCGCGTGACCACCGCGAAGCAGACGGCCACCTCCAGACCGGTGAGGATGATGGTCCAGGCCGGCTTGATGGAGGAGGTCAGCGTGCTATCGGCAGGCGAACCCATCTTCTTGTAGGCACGGTTGAGAATGAACGGAACGAGGATCACCTTGGTGACGAAGGCCGACGCGGCCCACATGAGAAGCTCGGTGGCACCGGTGGTGAGGCCCAGGGTGAGCAGCACGCCCACCAGGACAACCGACTGGATCGCGTACCACTTGATGGCGGACGGGATGGTCTTCGAGACGACCACCATGGTGGAGGTCACGATCAGAAGACCGCCCAGGATATTGACTAACGAATAACCCATGTCCTACCTCCTAACCCATCCAACTAGAGGACAGAGGACCGGCGACGACGACCATGATCATGAGGACGACGAACACGAACGCCATGGCGCGCGGAAGGGGCTGGCCGGCGGCCACGGTCTCGCTCGGCTCACCGGGCAGGACCTTACCCATCCAACGCAGGAACCATGCGAAGGTGGCGACGGTCTCGACGACCATGACGCACACGAGGACAAAGATGACCGTGTTGGTAGCACCAACCGCGAAGCCACCGGAAATGATCTGGAACTTGGAAAAGAACGTGCTCATGGGGGGCACGCCGGCGATAGCGGTCGCGGCGACCGCAAAGCCCACGCCCGTGACCGGGTACTTCTTCATGAGGCCCTGGATCTTGGGCAGCATACGGGTTCCCAGCGTGAAGCTGAGAGAGCCAGCGATGAGGAAGAACAGGGTCTTGGTGAACGCGTGGTTGAAGATGTGCTCGACGGCGCCGTTAAACGCCATCTGGCTTCCGAACACGGAGAGGCCCAGGCCAAAGAACACGTAGGCGAGCTGCGCGATCGTCGAGAAGGCGAGCAGGCGCTTCATATCCTTCTGGGGCAGGTACATGAGGAAGCCGAAGAGCATGGTCACGACGGCGTCGATGATGGCGACCCAACCGACGATCTCGGGGATATCGCCGGCGCTCGCAAGAGCGCGGGCGAACACGCACACGCCGACCTTAACCATGGACGCGCCATGAAGGTAGGCGGAAACGGGCGTGGGGGCCTCCATTGCGGAGGGCAGCCACATGTAGAGCGGGAACTGGGCGGACTTGGCCCAAGCAGCGAACAGGATGAGCAGCAGCACGACGGTCTTCATACCGGAATCGAGCTGGGAGATCGCGCTCAGCGCGAACGTGCCGGTTCCGGCGAACAGGAAGGCCGCGCCGATGTAGAGTCCCAGAGCGCCGATATGGGTGATGATGAGCGCCTTCATACCGGCCTTCTTGGCCGTGGGCGTCATGTAGTAGCTGATGAGGCCCCAGGAGCACACACCGGTGATCTCGAAGAAAACGAGCTGGCCGACGATGGTGGAGCTGTAGGCGAGACCGGCCATGGCGCCGATGAACGTGGAGAAGTACACGTAGAAGCGACGACGGGGCGCGTCGGGATGCTCCTTATTCTTATCGCTCATGTACGGGAACGAATAGATGACGACGAGCAGGCCGATAGCGACGAACGCGGGTGCGAGCAGCGTGCTCATCCGGTCGAATATGAAGCCCATGACCAAGGTCTGGCCCATACTCGCCCAGGTTACATCGACCGCGTTCATGCCGTTTCCGGCAAACGTCGCGGCCAAGCCAACGGAAGCGACCGTGGCGATGCCGCCGGCAAAGGCGCAGATCCATTTAGCGTAGGGACGCGGCAGCATGACGATGAGCAGGGAGCCCAGCATGGGGACGGCGATCGCCACCATGGCAAAGAGGGACAAGCTCGATTCGATTGACATAGTTTCTCCCTTCTCCCTACACGCCTACGACGACGAAGACGAACGCGAGGACCGCGATGCCGACGACGGCCCAGGTCTGGTTACCGAGCACCTTGAAGCGCGAACGGGAAACGGAGTTCTCGAGCACGCCGCAGACGACGAAATCGACCAGGCACTTGACGAGGAAGACGACGGCGCCCACGAGAGCGGTGACGCCGATGGTCGCGGGCTCTCCCCAGGGGATGAAGATGGAGGTGAACCAAGCGACGACCACGACCTGCTTCATGCCCATGGCGAGCTTCATCATGGCCAGGGACGGGCCGGAGAGCTCGGCGAGCGGGCCCTCCTGGAGCTCCTGCTCGGCTTCGGCCTGATCGAACGGAAGCTTGCCGAGCTCCATGTAACAGGCGGCCGCGAAGGCGACGCCGGCGAGGATAACGGCGACGACGCTCGAGACGTTGCCCGTAACGATGTGCTGACCCATGGTCGCAATGTCCGTGGAGCCGCACACGATGGCGACGGTGAACAGCGCGATGAGCATGGACGGCTCGATGAGCACGCTCATGAGGAGCTCGCGGATACCGCCGAAGCCCGCGTAGGCGTTGGAGGAATCCACGCCGGACAGCGCGAAGAAGAAGCGGGACAGCGCGAGCGCGTACATGATGGTGATGGCGTCACCAAAGACGGGCATGGGGCTCTGGAGCGTGAACATGGGCAGGCCCATGGCGAGCATAAACGACACCGCGAGGAACAGCGGCGGCATGATGCGCAGCACGAAGCTCGAGTCGGAACTCACGGACTCGGGACGCGCCATGAGCTTCGCGAGGTCCCGGTAATCCTGAAGGATGGACGGACCGCGGCGATTGTGCATCTTCGCGCGAATCACACGGGCGAGGCCGGAGAAGAAGGGCGCGACCAGCGTGACCACGAGGCCCTGCGCCATCGCAAGAACGATGTTCATAATATCCTCTCCCCTCTCTAGACCATGACCACGGCGAGCACGAGGAAGACCACGAGCGCCGCGACGATGTAGCAGATGTATACGGAGTAGTTGCCGCCCTCGATCTTGGAGGCGAGGCCGGCCAGCTTGTCGGCACCCTCGCTCGGTGCATCGACCAGGAAACGGTCGGGCAGGGGCTCGACGCCCTGGGCGACACCGGTGAGCTTCTGGAACACGTGCGCGATGGACCAGCAGATCTTGGTGCATACCTCGCGCAGGGTGTAGAGCGGGCCCATGAAGAGTTCGACGTCTGACGCGAAGCTCGTGGCGACGACGGGCATGTGCTCGTTGGGCTCGTAGCCGCACGCCCAAGGGTCGGTCTTCTTAGCGGGGGCCTTGGCGCCGAGGCAGGACCTCAACGCGAACGCGAGGCCGGTGAGGACCACGAGCGCGATGGCGATCGCGGGGGTGGAGGTGGCGGCACCGGAAATCTCGTTCACGAGAGACACGCCCGAGGTGGCTGTGACGGCGGAGCCGGCAAGCACGCTCTGGGCGACGTCGCCCAGAACCGGGGCGATGACCGGGGAGCCGATTCCCAGTACCACGCAGATGGCCGCGAGGAGCATCTGCGAGAACAACATCGGAGCCGGGGACTCCTTGGCGTTCGCGGCCTCCTGGGAACGAGGGCTGCTCGCGAACGAGACGCCGTAGGCCTTCACGAAGCACGTGACGGCCAGGGCACCGGTGATGGCGAGGGCGGCCGCGGAGGCGACGGCGAACACCATGACGACCGGGTCGGAGAGCGTCGAGATGTTGAACAGGGACTGGTAGGTGAACCACTCGGAAACGAAGCCGTTGAGCGGCGGGATGGCCGAGATGGCAAGGGCACCGATGAGGAAGCAGACGGCCGTGACCGGCATGCGGCGGAACAGACCGCCCATCTTCTCCATGTTGCGCGTACCCGTGGCATAGAGCAGGGAGCCCGCGCCGAGGAACAGCTCGCCCTTGAACATGGCGTGGTTGAGCGTGTGGTAGAGGGCGGCCATGAGCGCGATCGTCGAGATGACGTCGTTGCCCAGGGCGTGCGCCGTCATGGACGCGCCGACACCGAGCAAGATGATGCCGATGTTCTCGACGGAGTGATAGGCAAGCAGGCGCTTGATGTCGTGCTCGTGGAGGGCGTAGACGACACCCAGGACCGACGAGATGGATCCGAAGACCAGGACCATGAGGCCCCACCAGAGCTGGACGCCCGAACCCGCGAGCAGGTCGAGACCGACCTTGAGGATTCCCAGGATGCCGATCTTGATCATGCCGCCGGACATGAGGGCGGACACGTTGGACGGCGCCTCGGGGTGCGCCTGGGGCAGCCAGGAGTGCAGCGGAATGATACCGGCCTTCGCGCCAAATCCGAAGAACGCGAGGACGAAGCACGCGGAGGAGACGGCGGGTCCAAAGTCATGCGTACGGAAATCACTGAAGCTGAAGGAACCGCCCACGCCGTTGGTCATGAGCAGGAAGCTCGCCATGATGAGAACGAAGCCCACGTGCGCGATGACGAAGTAGAGCCAACCGCCCCTAATGGAGTTCTTGTTCTCCTCGATAACGACAAGGAAGTAGCTCGTAAGGGACATGAGCTCAAAGGCGACCAGGAACCAGAACACGTTGTCGGCGGTGATGACGAGCATCATCGAGGCGACGAAGGTGTTCATAAAGAAGCCGGCGCGCCCGACCTTGCCCGGGTACTCGTCGAAGTAGGACAGACCGTAGATGAAGCCCGCAAAGGCGAGAATCGAGATGAGGACCACGATCAGGCCCGCAAGGCCGTTGAGCAAGAGCTCGAGACGGGCGAACGGGAAGAAGAAGACCGTGTTGAGGGACGAAACGTCGCCAAGCACGGCCTCGAGGCCCGCGATGAACGACAGCACGGCCGCGACGGCGCCGATCAGGCAGCCGGCGGTCTTGGCGGCGTTATCGGCCTTGATCAGCAGAACCGAGGCGAGCGCACCGATGCACGAGACGGCAAGCGATGCGATAAACAGCGTCATGCTATCCATTGTTTTCGCTCCCTTCTGCTTTCTCGGACAGGCCCTGGGCCACAGCGGTAACGTCGACGGCCGGACCGTTTTCGATCGAGCGCAGGCGCTTGGCCTCGTCGAGCTCCCGATCGGCCGCGCCGCCCATGACGGTCAGTGCCTTGGTGGGGCACGCCGCCACACAATGCGGGCCGTCCGGATCGAAGGCGCACAGGTCGCACTTGACAGCGCAGGTGTACTGGCCAGGAGCCCACGTAAGCAGGCTGCTCAGGGACTTAGGATACGAAGGCGTCGGGTCGCACATGCCTGCGACACCGGCGATAGACGTGCCATCGGGATGGATGGCTCCGAAGGGGCACGCGATGGCGCACAGCCTGCACCCGATGCACTCCTGCTCCTTGACGTGGATGCGATCGCCATCGTGCTCGATGGCATTCACCGGGCAAACCTCGGCGCAGGGGGCACCCTCGCAATGGTGGCAGGCAAGGGCGGCCGAAATACCGCCGGTCTTCACGAGCGCCAGGCGCGGCGTATCCTGAAGACCCTGCATCCGGTGGGCGTCGGCACAGGCGGACTGGCATGTTCCGCAGCCGATGCACCTCTCCGGGTTGATGTCGATGAAGCGGTTCATCCCCACTTCCTTTCAAAATAACGGGCCGGGCTCCCGAACGTACGGGACGCCCGGCCCAAAAAGCCAACGAGAACGGGACTACACGATTTGGTTCACGTGCGCCTCGTCGTCGAACTTGGCGGCGCCGGGCTCAACGTCCTGAGGAGCGGCGGCGTCCACCAGAGCCTGCTTGAGCTCGGTGTACTGACGCTCGACCTCGCCCTCGGCCCAGACCTGGTCGGCGATAGCGTCGACCTGGCAGGCGGAGAACTTGTCCTCGGGCGTATGCGAGACCGGGTCGACCTTGTGAATGGTCAGCTCGTTGCACTTGCCGATCCACCACTGGTAGGTCATATAGACCGTGCCCTTGTTGATGCGGTCGCTCACGTCGGCGCGGCTGTATACCTGGCCGCGGCGGCTGTGAATCGAGACGATGTCGCCGTTCTTGATGCCGCGCGCCTCGGCGTCCGCGGGATTCATGCGGACAAAGCCGGGCTCGTCGGCGAGCAGCGCCAGCGTCTTGCAGTTGCCGGTCATCGAGCGGCAGCTGTAGTGGCCGACCTCGCGGACGGTGCACAGGATGAGCGGGTACTCATCGTCGGGAAGCTCAGAGGGCGCCTCCCAGTCGTGCGCCATCAGGTTGGCGCGGCCGTCCTTGGTGGTGAACTTGCCACCAGCGAACATGTCGGGCGTGCCGTGGTCGTTCACATCGGTGCTCTTGACCGGCCACTGGGCGTAGCCGCCCTCGGGAGCCATCTTCTCGTAGGTCGCGCCCACAAAGTTGGGGCACAGGCTAATGCACTCGTTCCAGATCTGCTCGGTGTTGTCGTAGTGCATGGGGTAACCCATACGCGTAGACAGGTCCGCGAAGATCTCCCAGTCGTGACGGCACTCGCCCTTGGGCGGAACGGCCGCGTCAAAGTGCTGGAAGCTACGGTCGGATGCGGTAAAGACACCCTCGTGCTCGCCCCAAGAGGTGGCAGGCAGGATGACGTCGGCGAGCATGGTCGTCTGCGTCATAAAGATGTCCTGGCAAATGAACAGATCCAGCTCGGAGAGCGTCTTGCGCATACCGGCCGAATCGGGCTCGGTCTGCACCGGGTCCTCGCCGTAGTTGTAGAAGCAGTGCACCTTGCCCTCGTCGACCAGGTGGCCCAGGTCGGTGAGCTTGTAGCCCTCCTCGAGCGGGAGCTTTTCCTCGGGCACGCCCCAAGCCTTGGCAAACTTGGCACGCACTGCCGGGTCGGTGACCTTTTGGTAGCCAGGGTACAGGTTGGGCAGCATACCCATATCGCAGGAGCCCTGGACGTTATTCTGGCCACGCACGGGCGCGAGGCCGGAATTGGGTTTGCCGATCTGGCCGGCAACGCAGGCGATGGAGGCGATGGTGTGCACCGTCTTCAGGTTCTGCTTCTGCTGGCATACGCCCATACCCCAGCCAATGATGGCAGAGGGCTTCGCCGTGGCGTACATCTCGGCAGCTTGGTGGATCAACGCGGGCTCGACACCCGTGATGTCCTGTACGGATTCGGGAGTGTAGTTCTTGATGGTCTCCCACCACTCGTCAAAGCCGTTCGTGTGCTCGGCGACGAATTCCTTGTCGTAGAAGCCATCGTTGACCAAGCAGTTGGCAAAGGCATTGAGGAACGCAACGTTGCAACCGTTCTTGATCGGAAGGTAGAGATCGGCGATACGCGCGGTTTCGATATGGCGCGGATCGGCGACGATGATCTTGCAACCCTTTTCTTTGGCTCGCACGATACGCCTTGCGACGATGGGGTGCGAATCGGCAGGGTTATAGCCGAAGAGGAAAATGCAGCCCGCATCCTCCATACCGGGGATGGAGCATGACATGCAACCTGAACCAACCGTGTCCATCAGACCGAGGACAGTAGGGCCGTGTCAAGTACGGGCGCAGTTGTCCACGCTGTGGGTGCCGATGCACGCACGCGTAAACTTCTGCATGACGTAGTTCGCCTCATTGCCGCCGCCTCGCGAAGAGCCGGTGGTCATGACAGCGTTAGGACCATATTCGTCAATTATGGCCTGCATCTTAGATGCGGTGAAATCCAGTGCCTCGTCCCAGCTTACGCGCTCAAGATCCGCGCCCTTAGTGCGACGGATCATCGGGTGCAGTACGCGAGGAGTCAAGATCTTGGTGTCGTTGATGAAGTCGTAGCCGCTCATGCCCTTAAGGCACAGCTCGCTCTGGTTGGTGATGCCGTTGAGCGGTTCGGTACCCACGACCTGGCCGTTTTGGACCAGGAGGTTAAACTGGCAACCGGCACCGCAGTACGGGCAGATCACTTTATGCTTCTCCATGACACCCTCCTTCCTTTCTCTGCTACCGATTACTCGGTACTAATTTGACAATCATTGGGCCTGTCGCCCCAACGCTTACGCCTCGTTTTCGATGGTGGCGCGGGCACGCTCAGCAGTCAGTTCTGCCAAACGTTCCTCGTCTACCAGGGTGAGGCCCTTGGTCGGGCACGCCTCGGCACACGCCGGACCGCCGGGACGGTCCACGCACAGGTCGCACTTGAGCACGAAGCTCTTGGTCTGCGAACCCACGCGAACGTCGCCCATCAAGACGGGGACCTGCGTGGTCGCCACGCTCACGGCGCCAAAGGGGCAGGCCATGACGCAGCTCTTGCAGCCGATGCAGTTGTCCTCGTTGACGCCGATGCGATGGTTCTTTGGATCAAAGAACAAGGCGCCCGTAGGGCAGGCCTTGGCGCACGGGGCATCCTCGCAGTGATGGCAAGCCACCGGTGCGGAGATCTCATACGTACGCGTCACGCGCAGGCGCGGCGCGGCGATGTCGCCGGGGATGTCGTGTGCCTCGATGCACGCCGCCATACAGGTTTGGCACCCAATGCAGCGCGAGGAATCGGCTACGACTCGTTTATTGCCCATGTTGTTCACTCCCTCCTGAATCCCATGCCGGAGAGACCCTGTCGACGTTGCCCCAAGCCGCCCGTGGCCTGGCATCGGCGTATCGAATGCATGCGGCGAAACAGGCACTCGTTAGAATTTCTCCAACGGTATACAGGTTAAATATACGCAGTTGCAGGTGGCAAACTTGAGCGTAAGCCCTGCAATACGGCTGTATTGCAGGGCTTTTGGCAGGTTGGAATTATTCTCTAGAAGCTATAAAGGTGAGTGTATTACATGCGTACATCCTGGGGAGATTTCACGCTCGTTTATAAAGGATGTAATACGTTTGATATATATTTCGCACTCATTAACTTGAGTGCAATAAAGCAGTGGTTATAAGATTGGCTATTATTAGCCCATGTTGTATTTGACCATTCATATTACACACTCATTAAGGGGGGCCAGTGATGTCATCGACGCAAAAACGAGCCATCCTGCAGGTGCGCATTCGCGAAGAGGACAAACAGCATGCCGAGCGCCTCTACGACGCCATGGGCACATCGCTTGCCGAGGCCGTTCGCCTTTTTGTCGCGCAGAGCATTTTGATGCGCAAGCTTCCCTTTCAGCCGGTCGCCGTGCGCTCAAAGGACGGCGCCGCCGCCTATGGATCGCTCAAAGCATATGGGGACCCCAATCGCCGCTCCGAGGAGCGCAATGCCTGGATTGAGTACCTTGCTACAGAATGCGACGATTCGATTTTGGGTCCCGAGGAAGTAGATATCCATGAGTAGCACCATCATCGACGAGACCGTCATCCTGCGCTACCTGCTTAATGACGACGAAGTTCTATCACCGCGCGCCGCCAAGGTCATCGCCACGCGCACCGCTCGTGTCTATCCCGAAATCATCACACGCGTCGTGGTCACGCTGCGCGACGTCTATAAGGTTCCCCGCGTTGAGATTGCTGCGGCCATGAGAAGGCTGCTCGATGACGTCATGGTCGACGAGCCCACCGTTGTCGCCCTTGCCGTCAAACTCTTTGGCAAGACCCATATGGACTTTACCGACTGCCTCCTCGCAGCCCGAACCGCCATCTACAACGATGATGTCGTGAGCTTTGGCAAGCCCATCATCCAAGGCATGATCGATTACCGCCACAAGCGCCAAACCGCTGCCGACGCCCGCAGCCGAAGCACCGACTCCACCATCGACAAGCTCCGCCATCACGGTCGCCACTAACCCCATCCCCACCTGAGTTGCGGTGAAATACGGACTGATTTATGCCTTTAAAGGCCACAACAGTCCGTATTTCACCGCAACTTATTGAAGGTGGACCGCGAACGATTTCGCTATCGGGAGTCGGCGTAGGGTTTTATTGTCGGAATGCCGTAACCGCGCATCATGGCACCGAACGATTCTACGTCGTAGGTGTCCGAGAGTTTGAAATGAATGACGTTGTGGCCCATGGCGCGAAGGTTCGCGTCGCGCATGAGGGCCGCTCGATACGTTTTTGCCGCCGCCCGCTCTGGATCATTTTGAGCCTCGTCTTCAAACTTGCCTAGCCCATGCAGCTCTGCCAGCGTCCATGAGCCGTCTGGCATCTGCCAGCCATAATCTGCTAGATAATAGCCAGCGTTTCCCGGTCGCGTTATCTCAACTTGAAGCTCGGGCGCGGCAACCCCAGCGAGAATCATCGCTGCTCTCGCCTCAGACTCGCCGCCATTGTCTGACCTGCCGTCCATATACTCAAAAACGTCAAAAGCACGCGCGATGCCATGCAGCCCTCGACAATTTGCCTGCGCATATGCTCGCAGCTCTTCGCGTTCGACATCGTACTCACGGGCCAAGCCATCGACATAACCCAGCGCATAGCGAAAGGCGCTCGATCGCGCGATATCAACAACCGTTCGACACGGATCCGTCAGTGTAAACAGACCAAGCCGCCACACTTCGCCCGCTCGCCAGCGCTTGTATTCAACGAACTCATACGTATCACGCCTTGTAGACCGTGGCAGCAGCACTTGCACTTTATCCAGAAGCGTATACGCCGAGCCGATGCCGTAGAGCAACGCTGCTGTCGCTCCGCAAAACACAGCATCCGGTTCAACGACCGCAATAGCGGATGCCAGCTGAAAGATACGATCTTCAACCCCAAGATTATTCCAATAGACCGGATCCGCATACACATGGTTGTAAAGACGAAGCATGAGCTCTTCCTGCATAAGCTCGCGCGCACGGCGTTCATCCCAAGGATCAATTGTTATAAGCAGCTGTCCATCTTGATGAATTCCAACGGCCGAGAATAGCATCCTTGCATAGGACTGCGGAAAATGTTTGCCTTTATCGAGCATGGCCAACCCCATAACCATCACGGCGGAGAGAATACCATTACGCTATCGCATGCTTCCGTCCGCAGGCCTTGCCAAAAGCTGACCAAAAGCTTGACGTCGCAGGTCAGAGCTTCAAAAAATATTTCCACTCTCGGTAGACGGTCGCTACGATCCTCCCAACGGCATCAAAATCCAACCTTACAAATAGTTGCGGTGAAATACGGACTACATGGGCCATAAAAGCCGAAAAACAGTCCGTATTTCACCGCAACTTAGGTGGGGATGTGGGGTCCCCGGCACGTTTACGAAAACGGCTCTGATCCCAAAGGGAATCAGAGCCGTTAAGCTATCTTATGGAGCGGGCGACGGGAATCGAACCCGCGTCATCAGCTTGGAAGGCTGGGGTTCTACCATTGAACTACGCCCGCAAGATATGGTCGGGACGACAGGATTTGAACCTGCGACATCCTGCTCCCAAAGCAGGCGCGCTACCAAACTGCGCCACGTCCCGAAGGTGTTGAGCAGCTAAGGTCTAAACCTTGCGTGTCCCAAAGCGAAGGAAATTATAGGGGAGACTCCCCGCCTGTGCAAGCGCAGAAACCCTAGCTCCTCGAATGTGCGACAAACCGGCTGTGGAGCAGACCGATCACAAACGCCACCACGGCGACCGGCGCCCACGCGGCGCCGATATCTGCCAGGGGAAGCGCATCAAAGGGCAGCCACGTGCCCCCAAAGAACGCATCGCGGACCGAGGTGATCACGCTCTGCACGGCAACCGCGCCGCCGACCCAGACCCACACCTGCGGATGAGCGTCGCAAAAACCGTGCACCAGGCCCATCAGTACCAGCACGATGGCAACGGGATACAAGGCGTTGAGCATAGGCACCGAGAACATAAGAATCACGTCGAGGCCTACGTTGGAGAGCACGCACGAAAACACTGCAAACACAAAGGCGAGAACCGCGAAGGGACGGCGCATGGCCTCCTCGGAGGCCTCCGCTCCCCCTTCGACCACATAGGTCTCGCAGAAGTAACGCGAGCAGCAGCTGATAAGGCCGATGCACACGTTCATACATGCAAGGAAAAAGATAGCAAAGACCACGACCGTGCCGGCAAGACCAAAGTGCATGGAGGCAGAGCGGGCAAGGATGGCAGCGCCGTTGGTAGCGTCGGGCATCACGGTGCCGAGCTGCATACCGGCAAGGCCCAAGCCGCAGTAGATGATGGCCATGAGCACGCCGGCGATCACACCGGAACGCGAAATCTCGAAGGCCACGCGCTTGTCATCGGTAACGCCGAGCTCATGGATGGTCTCGGCGATGATGATGCCAAAGGCGAGCGACGCGAGCAGGTCCATGGTCTGGTAGCCAGTCAAAAAGCCCTGCACGGCAGCACCGGCATTGTAGGAAGCCTGCGGCGCGGCAGCGGGACCCAACGGCGAGACCACGGCGGCACCCACGACCAGCACGATGAGCGCAATGAGCGCGGGGCCCGTAATGCGGCCGAGCACGCGCGTGATGACGCCCGGACGCAGCGTGAGCACAAACGCGACGATAAAGAAGCCAACGGCAAACACCAGGCGAGCCGTGCCAAGCGAGACGCCCTCGGGCAGCAGTGGCACCAGCATCTCGAAGGCCGTGGAGCTCGTGCGCGGAATAGCCAGGCACGGGCCGATGGCCAGATACACCGCCGCGACAAAGAACTCGCCAAACTTAGGATGCACGCGCCCGGCCAGCTCGCGCGCCGTGCCGGCAAGCGCCACGGCGATAAAGCCCATAACGGGCAGGCCGATGGCGGCAATCAGAAAGCCGAACATGGCAACCGGCGTGGCTGAACCTGCTTGCAGCGCCAGCAGCGGCGGAATGATAAGGTTGCCGGCGCCAAAGAGCATCGAGAACAGGGCGATGCCGACGGTAACGACATGGTCGGAGCGCAGACCACGCGAGGCGGATGAGGCCATAGACACACCTTTCGGGTCGAAACAAAAACGGGACGGGCAAAAGACCCGTCCCGCAAGTATATACGCTCTAGCAGGCTAAATCACGCAAAGCGTCAATCGCGGTGTCGACTTCCTCTTCCGTGTTGAAATACCCAAACGAGAAGCGAACGACACCTTGGCGCTCGGTTCCCAGCGCGCGGTGCATGAGCGGGGCGCAATGGGCTCCGGGGCGCGTCGCAATCCCCCACCCTTGCATGAGCGCGTCCGAGATCTCGGCAGAATCGATATCACCCACATTGAGTGAGACGATCGCCGAGCGCACGGGCTGGTCAAACGCACCGTAGAGCGCAATGCCGGGGATTTCCCGCACGCCAGCGAGGAAGCGCTCAGCAAGCGAGCGCTCATGCGCTGCAATCGCCTCGACCCCGCCTTGCGCCTCGATAAAGTCGAGGCCGGCAGAAAGGCCCGCGATGCCGTGACCGTTGAGCGTGCCCGCCTCAAGGCGCGTAGGCCACTCGAGCGGCTGCAGCGCATCGAAGCTGTGCACGCCGGTGCCGCCCATGGCCCACGGAGCCACGTCAATGCCCTCCGCCACGGCCAGACCACCGGTGCCCTGCGGACCCATGAGTCCCTTGTGGCCGGTAAAGCACACAATGTCGAGCCCCATGGCCTGCATATCGATATGCATCGCGCCGGCAGACTGCGAGGCATCGACGATCACAAGCGCACCGGCAGCATGGGCCATGGCCGCTACGCGCGCAATGTCGACCGCGTTGCCGGTCACGTTGGAGGCATGCATCACCACCACGGCACGCGTACCCGGCGTGACAAGCCGCTCGAGCTCGTCGTAGTCGAGCGCGCCGCTCGCATCGCAACCCGCATGCTCAACGGTAACACCCCGCTCTGCCGCCAGGCGGTTGAGCGGACGCAGCACGGAGTTATGCTCGAGCACCGTCGTGACCACGCGGTCGCCGGGGCGCACCACCCCGTTGATGGCGGTGTTGAGCGCCGCCGTGGAGTTGGGCGTAAAGCACACATGGTCCGCCCTCGGGCAACCCAAAAGGCGCGCGAGCTTGGCACGGCAGCCGTGAATCGTACGCGCCGCGTCGAGGGCACCCGACGTGGCCCCGCGCCCGGCATTGCCAAGCGAGCACATCGCCTGCGTCACGGCATCGATGACCTCCTGCGGCTTGTGCATGGTCGTCGCCGCGTTATCCAGGTAGATCATCGCACGACCTCCCACATATCAATCACGGTATAGTTCTCGGTGGGAACGCCCGCCGCGGCGAGTTCGCCGCGCAGCAGCTCCTCATCGGCAGGCAACGCCTTCCACGCCAGGCCACAGCCGGCAGCGACCTCCCCGGGCACGGGAATCGTTCGCCCGGGAAGGCCGCGCTCGATGCACAGGGACTCGCAACCCATGGCGGCCGCCGTGGTGGGAAACGTGATGACAAGCGCCGGGCGCTTCTCCCTCATGGCAACTCCAACCAATACGCTACGGGCGCACGACGCGCACGGCCTGCTCCATCTTCTCCACGATCACGTACATGTTGGTGACCTCGCCCACCGCAAGCTGGTCTTTAATGCCATAGTGGTCGAGGCAGGTACCGCAGGTGAGAATCTCGACACCCTGCTCAGCCAGGCCCTTCAGGTCATCGAGCACCGGCGAGCCCTCGACGGTGAGCTTGGCACCGCCGTTGTAGAACAGCATGGTCGCGGGCAGCTCCTCCTGCTGCGTCACGGCAAAGATAAACGCCTTCATGAGCTTGTGGCCCAGCTCGTCGTCGCCACGGCCCATGCAATCGGTGTAGACGGAAATGACGAGTTTGCCCTTGCCGGCGCTGGCGTCGCAGAAGGCAGCGCCATCCTGCTCAGGATCGGCCACGGCAACGGCGCCAGAGGTCGCCACGGTCACGTGCCACTCGGCGTCAGAAACCTTCTCGACCGAGGCCGTGCAGCCCTTCTCCTGCGCCATCTTGGAGATGTTCATGACGGCAGTCTCGTTATCGACCGAGGTCACCACGGCGCCCTCGCCATCGAGCTGCTTCAGGGCTTTGAGCGTCTTGACGACGGGCAGCGGACAGGCATCGCCCATGGCATTGACTTCAATTTTGGTAGACATAGCAAATTCCTTTCGGAAGAACCGTTCTAGAGAACGGTAAACAGTTACATAAACGTGCGGGCTAGCGAACAACGCGGACGGCAGGACCGCCCGGCTCCGCCTCGCACACGCGCCCGACAACGGCCGCGATGCACCCCTCGGCATCCAGGCGACGCGCAAGCTCATCTACATCCGCCGCGGGCGCCGCGATGAGCAAACCACCCGAGGTCTGCGGATCGTACAGCGCATCGAGCATGCCCGGCTCCAGGTCCTCGTCGGCAGCCACGCACGGGCCAAAGAAGTCCTGGTTGCGGTAGGAGCCCGCGGGGATAATGCCCAAACGCGCCATGTCGAGCACCTGGCCAAAGAGCGGCACCGACCCCGACGCAAGCTCAACCTGCACGCCCGAGCCCTCGGCCATCTCGCATGCATGCCCAATCAGACCAAAGCCCGTAATGTCGGTGCAGCCGTGAAGCTCGAGTCCCTCGGCCAGGCGAATCGGCGCCTCGTTGAGGGTGCGCATCGAGTCAAACATGGCTGCGGCCTCGTCCTGCTCGATGAGCTCGCCCTTAATGGCCGTGGTAATGATGCCCGATCCGATCGCCTTGGTCAGCAGTAACGCATCGCCCACGCGTGCGCCGCTGTTGGCGAGCATACGGTCAAGCGCGACAAAGCCGCTCACGGACAGGCCGTACTTGGGCTCGTCGTCGTTGATAGTGTGGCCGCCCGCGATGGAGCAACCGGCCTCGACGCACTTGTCGGCGCCGCCCGCCAGAATTTCGCCGGCAACCTCAACGCCCAAGCAACTGGGAATGCACAGCAGGTTCATGGCATGGCTCGGCCGCCCGCCCATGGCGTAGATGTCCGACAGCGAGTTTGCCGCGGCGATCTGGCCAAACAAAAACGGGTCGTCGACCATCGGTGGGAAGAAGTCGATGGACTGCACGAGACCCAAGTTATCGCCAACGCGAAAGACGCTCGCATCGTCGGAGGTATCGAACCCCACGAGCAAGTTGTCGTTATGCACATTGGGTAAATCGCCCAGGACCTGGGCGAGGGCTCCAGGAGCCAACTTAGCGGCTCAACCGCTCGCGGCAGTCATAGACGTGAGCTTAATCTGATCGTCAGCCATCGATACCTCCTCTCATCGGTCAATCATTTTCTCCCAGTATACGCATGAATGCGAGCCTGCGGCGGATGCATTAATTGAGCGCCTGTGCGCGAATCGCCGCGCCGATGGCACCGGCAAAGCGAGCCTGGGGCGAGGTGGTCACCGGCGACCCCAGCAGCTCGCCCAACCGCTCCACCACGAAGGCGTTCTCGCACAGGCCACCGGTCAGGTAGTACGGGGCGCCCGCGGCCTGCCCGGCCATGGTCGCCACGCGCGAGACCACGCTGTCGATCACGCCACGCGCAATGTTCTCGCGCGGCTCACCGCGACCGATCAGGCTGATAACCTCGCTTTCGGCAAACACCGTGCACATGCTGCTGATCTTGGTGGGCTCGCCGGAACGCGCCAGGTCAGCCATCTGCTGCTGGGAAATGCCTAGGCGATCGGCCATGATCTCCAAAAAGCGCCCCGTGCCGGCGGCGCACTTGTCGTTCATGGCAAACTTGGCCACGCGGCCACTTTTAAGCTGAATGACCTTGGTGTCCTGGCCGCCTACGTCAATCACCGTGCCGTGATCGCCAAACAGGCGCACGGCACCGGTACCGTGGCAGGTGATCTCGGTCACGACCTTGTGCGCATAGGGCACGGCGACACGACCGTAGCCGGTCGCGACCACACGCACATCGTCGGCTGCCACGTCATAGCCGGCCGCTGCCAGCGCCTCGCGCAGCCGCTCGGAAGCATCGACCGAGGAGAACCCGGTTGGCTGCACGCACGTCCACGCCACCGAACCCTCCCCGTCGACCACAGCAGCCTTAGCCGCCGTAGACCCGATATCGATCCCGATCCCTATCATGGCTCTCTCCCAATCTAAACATCAAAGACAGCTGCGCGTTCAGGCGCCTTAGCTCTAGGTTTCTCAGGTGCCGGAGATTGCCCCGAAAGAGGAGCGCAGCGTACTTTGGGTACGCAAGCGACGGTTTGAGGAGCAAGATCCGGTGCCTGAGGAAGCTAGAGGGTTTCGATGAAGGCGGCGATGCGAGTCTCGATCTGGCCCATGTCACCGTTGCTGTAGTCGGTCTCGATCTTCATATACGGAATACCCACACCCTCGACAGCCCCCTGCATGCGCGCGCTCTCAACGTTGAAGGTGTGGCAGGCCTGTAGCACGCTCTCTACCACGCCATCGACATGGTACTTCTCGCACATGGCCAGCGTATTTTCCATACGGCCGTCGTTGGGCGTCATGACCGAGCAGTTGATGTCCAGGTAACGGTCGGCGATGGCGCGCAGGATATCGGGAGCCTCCGGGTCGATCATCATGGCCGCCGTGCGCTCACCCGAGCAGTCGTCCATGCACACGACCACACCGCCGTTGGACTCGATGGTGCGACCGATCTTGTTGATTACGCCACCCACTGGGCAGCCGGTGATCAGAATGCGCTTGGCATCCGCCGCGACCGGGCGCTCGCCCGCGTCGTAGGCCTCGCGCAGCTTGACAATCTTTTGCTCCAGCTGCTGCGCATAGGCCTCGATATCAAAGCTGAACGTGCCGGCAAACATGGTGCTCATCAGGTCGACGCCGCTCATGGCCGCCGGCTGGTTGGCCTGCAGCGCAAACATCTCGAGCTGGGCCGCACGCAAGCGGTTGCGACGACGGACGGCAGCGCGCAGGTCATCGTCGGTAATCGTGATGCCGTAGAAGTTCTCGAGCTCCTCCTTGAGCAGGCAGCACTCCTCGTACCAGCCTTCACGCTCGTAGGCGCGATCGCGACCCTGCGGAAGATGCAGAATGTGCGTGCGATTGAGCTCGTTGAGTAGCTCGTACATCTTCTTCTTGCCGTCGCAGGTGGTCTCACCGATGATCATGTCGCTAAAGTACGTAAACGGGCACTTTTGCGAATAGGCAAAACCATACGTCGACTTGATGAGCGGGCACAGGTTTGCCGGCAGCACCTTCTCGGCCTCGGGAATCACCTCATCGGACGTACCGCAAAGGGCCACGCTCGAGGCGCCCGCGGCATCGATAATCTCGAGCGGCGTATAGCTGCACAAAAAGCCGACCAGACGATTACCCGCCTGCTTGTAATCCTTAACGCGAATAAACGCCGCCTTGCGCTGCTCGTTGAACTCCTCAAACGTGCTGGGCAACGGCTGCTCAATATTTTCCGACATATAACTCCTAAACCTTTTAACCAACCAAGGAAACGGCTTTCCCAGGTGCCCGAGGTTGCCGTGAAAGAGACGCGCCGCGTACTTTGGCACGCAAGCGACGGTTTGAACGGCAAGATCGGGTGCCTGGAGAAGCCGCCGGGACGGATAGTCCTAAATGGTTTCCAAGAAAGCCTCAATCCTGGTTTGCAGTTGGCCTGCATCCTCGCCGGCGTAGTCGGTCGTGATGTGCATAAACGGAATGCCGGCCTCCTCGGCAGCCTTCTCCACGGCAAACGACTCCATCTCGTAGAGCGTGCAGAACTGCAGGGCCACGTCGACGATGCCGTCGGCATGCAAGTCCTTGGCCATCTGGACAATGTCCTTGATACGCTGATCGTTGGGCGTAAAGACGGCGCAGTTAATCTTAAAGTAGCGCTCGGCGATGGCGTCGAGCATCTCGTCGACCGTCTCACCGGACTCGTCGACCAGGTCCTTGTAGTAGCGCGAGCCCGTGCAGGACTCCTCGCCTACCACAACGCCGCCGGCCTTCTCGATGAGGTTGAACAGCTTCCAGTTGGGCACGGCCATGGGCGTGCCGGTGTACAGGATGCGCTTGGTCCCCTTGGGCGCCACGCCCTCGCCGGCCTCAACGCGCTGCTCGCACTCGGCGGCCATCTCGTTGATGGCTCCGGTCAGACGCGGCGTGTCGTCCATAAAGGCGGCCTGAACGGTCAGCAGGCTGTCGAGACCGCTGATGGGCGCCGGATCGGCAGCGCGCGTGGCAGCCAGACGCTGCAGGGCGCGACGCTTCTCGTTGACGGCGTGGATGGCAGCCTTCAGGCGCTCGGGCGTAATCTTGACGCCGCACTCTTCCTCGATCTTGGCGGCAAGCTTTTTAACCTCGGCCTTCCAGGTCACGAGCGTCGACTCGTCGTGCACGTTGGGGATATCCATGACGTACATGTTCTTTTGCGTGGCAAAGAACTCGTAGGCCTTCTTCTTGCCATCGCAGGTGTTCTCGCCCACCACCAGATCACTCGACTCAATGTAGGGGCAGACCTCGCCCAGCTTAAAGCCGGCAAAGCTCTTGATGAGCGGGCAGGTGTTGCGCGGCAGATGCTCCTCGACCTTGTCGGTCGCCCAGTCGGCACCCGAGCACAGGCCAACGGGGATGCCATCGCAGGCAAGCACGATCTCCTCGGGCACGTACACACAGAACGAACCGACGATCTTGGTGGCCTCGCCGGCCTCCTTCTTGTCGAGCATCTCCTTAATACGGCCGCTGTGGATGTTGGTGGCGACAAAATCCAGGTAGGACGTGGACTTGGGGCGATTGTTCTGCGTCAGGAACATATCGCCGTACATCTGGCCCACAGCGCCCAGCAGCATGTCGTGATCGGCAAGATTCATGCCGAGGCTCTCCCACATCGGATGGAAATCGAATTCTTCAGCCATGACGGTTCCCCTCTCGAACCAAATACGGATAACTACGGTATTGCTGCACGGTGGGTGGCGAAAACCCAGCCGCGCCTAAACCCGGAATTTTGGGGAACCTGCTTTGCAGCTGATTATTTAGTTGTGCGTCGTCTCTCCCGGAGCCGTGAACATACCTGCTCATATGCGACTCCGAGCCATATACAGGGCGCGCGCGGCAACGCGGCGAATGTATGTCGTCTGCGGCATGTGCGCACCCTCCTTTACCAGTTGAGGTCAACTATATCAACGGTCATCGACTATGCGAACACCGTTGACATTCGTACGACAGCGTCGTGTGCCGTCGTTTAATAATTAATTATTTTGATTGATAAGAGTTTGTCATCCATCATTCGGCGAACGGCAAGACAAAGCCGCCGAGGCTTATATCCCCGACGGCATTAACCAGCGCTATCGACAAACCAAATGGATCCTGCTCGCATCAAAATGCATGCGCAAGGTCTCCCCCGCCTGTGGCAACTCCTCTACAGGCACGCTCACCTTGTTGACCTTCCACTGCAGACGCGTGGGTGCATCGATGCGCGGCACATCCAGCAGCACCAGCCGCTCAAAGCGTGAATCGCTCACACGGGCCACATGCAAGTCGTAGCTGTTGCGACCCCGCTCGGCACGGTTATCAACATGGAAGTAGCTCGCGCGAATACCCAGGTACGCCACATTATCGGGAACCTCGCGACCCACGTTAAAGGTCATACCCCAGTCCAGGGCTTCAACTTCCTGAGGCCCAATCTTGCGCGCCCGGCTTGTGTTCTTGCAGCCCGTCAGACGCAGTGTCGCCAGTGTCTGCGGACGGCGGACCACGTCCTCGACGGAGCCGGTCTCCTCAACATGCCCGTCGTGCATCACGCAGATGCGCTGGCACAGGCGGCATGCCTCATCGATGTCGTGGCTCACGTAAAGCACAGTACGGTTACAGACGTCGAACAGATCGAGCATGTTTTGCTCAAGCGCGCTCTTGAGATACGCATCGAGCGCGCTCATGGGCTCATCGAACATAAAAATGCCCGGATGTGCCGCCACCATGCGGGCAAGCGCCACGCGTTGTTGCTGGCCGCCCGAGAGCCGCGCGGGATAGCGGTCGGCAAAATCGGCCAGACCGAAAATGCCCAGATAGCGCTCAGCGAGCTTTTTGCGCGCCGTGGCGTCGCCCGCATCCTTTACGCCGGCGCACACGTTTTCGGCCACCGTCATGTTGGGGAACAGCTGATAGTTTTGGAACAGCAGGGCGCATTTGCGCTCCTGGGGCGACAGGTTGATGCCCGCCGCCGAGTCAAAGAAGATCACACCGTTGACGACGATCTTGCCCTCGTCGGGCGTCTCCACGCCGGCGATGCAGCGCAGTGTACAGCTCTTGCCGCAACCCGAGGCGCCCAGCAGCGCCACGCGCTCCTCGCCGGCCTCAAGCTGCATGTCGAGCATAAACCCGGGATAGCGCTTTTTGATATCCAAAACGAGTGACATGACCTATCGACCTCCCTTCGAGACAGCGTCATCGCGCATGAGCTCGGCCAGCGCCTCGCGATCGATACGCAGGGCATCGCCGCCCGCCGGGTCGAGCGAATCGCCCTGTCCGGCGAGCTCTTTGGCCTGCTTGCGCTCCGCACGGGAAAGACCACGCTCGCGGTACTTTTGCGAATGTGCCGTGTACATGTTGATGAATAGGATGACCAGGAAGCTGAACGCAATTACGACCACGACCCAAAAGAGGGCCACCGACGTGTTGCCGCCCATCCACTCAAAGTAGATGGCGATGGGAATGGTCTGCGTAATGCCGGCGTAGTTGCCCGCAAAGAACAGGGTGCAGCCAAACTCGCCCATCGCGCGGGCAAAGGCGAGCACCGTGCTGGCGGCAATCGAGGGCCAGCCAAGCGGCATCATAATCTTGGTAAAGATGCGACGCTCGGACCATCCCAGGGTTCGCGCCGCATCGAGCATTTGCGTGTCGAGGCTCTCGAAGGCTCCGAGTGCCGTACGATAGACGAGCGGGAACGACACCACCACGGCAGATATCACCGCTGCCGGCCACGTAAAGACAATCGAGATGCCGTGCGCGATGAGCCACTGGCCCACCCCGGTCGAGCGGCCAAACAGCATAAGCAGCAAAAAGCCACACACCGTAGGCGGCAGCACCATGGGGATGGTAAAGACCGAGTCGAGCAAGCCCTTGATGCGGCTCGAGGTACCCATAGTCTTCCACGCGGCGAACAGGCCCAGCGCAAAGGAGATCAGCAGGGCAAGGCCGCTCGTTTTGATAGACACCCAAAACGGGCGATAGTCGATGTCGCCCAAAAAGGAGGCCAGAGAGGTCAAGGGCCCCTGCTCATCCCGTAACACGACAGACGATGCTTCTACCATTTGAGCGCTATCAAGCCAACGCGCGCCGCCCTTGGCATCACCCGAGGCCGATGAGATCACCACATAGCGGTCCCCATCCGCACCGCGGTCGTCAAAGCCATAGGTATACCCGCCGGATTCAAACGTTGTTTCCGCCGTGACATACCAAGGAAGATCCACGTCCCCTAGCTGCGCACCTCCCATGCAGTTTGCGCTGTCGAGCTTACAGACGAGGGCCTTGAGACCCGATACGCACTCGTTGTCCTGCGGATCCAATCCATACTTCTCGACCGCCTTGGGCGATATCCACACCACAACGCGATCGGCAGCAGGCGCCACTACAAGGTCCACGTCCTCGTCAACGGGAAACCGGTAGCCCTCAGGCTGGCCCTCCATGGCACGAGCGGTCCCCTTGGCCAGCCGCTCAAAACCCTCGATCCCATAGGAAAGCCCATGAGCGGTCGCAGCAACCTGGGCCCCGTCCTCAGCGTCCCCAGCAAACGCAAATCCCGGCACCCAGCAAAGCGCGAAGGTCAAAGCACAGGCGACAAGCATGCGGAATCTCTTAAGCACGAAAAGCTCCAAGCGAATACAAGGACGAAGTGAAACACAAAACGATGGAATTATCGCGCCAAGCCGCACTACGCGGAAAGCTCAAAGCCGTACTTAGCCCAAATCTTCTGGGCCTTCTTGTTGGATAGGCAGAAGTCGATAAACGCCTTGGCCTCGTCGGCATGCTCGGAGCTCTCGGCAACGGCACCCGGGTACACTATGGGCTTGTGCGAATCCTCGGGGCACACGAAGGCCTCCTCGATGCCGTCGTAGCGGAAGATATCAGAGCTGTAGACAAAACCGGCCACGCAGTCGCCCGTAGAGACGTAGGCGGCAGCGGTACCAACTTTGTCGGCTAACGCGACCTTGTCGGCGATTTCGGGCGCATACTCGCCTTCGTCGCCCTCGGTGCCGGTGTAAAGGCCCACGGAGGCCAGGGCCTGGTTGGCATACTTGCCGGCGGGAACAGTCTTAGCGTCGCCAATGGCGATCTTGCCGTCCAGATTCGCGACGTCGGCGATGGCCTCGACCTTGGTGTCGGAGCCCTCGGCGCGAATGATCACGAGGTCGTTGACGAACATGTCCTCACGCGTATCGACGTCGACGAGCTCGGCGGCTTCGGCGTCGTCCATGGTGCCCTTGGAGGCTGTGATGAGCACGTCGACGGCGGCACCGGCGCGCATCTGCTCGACAAGGTCGCCAGACGCCTTAAACTGCGTGTCGGCAAAGGTGGTGCCGGTCTGGTCGGTGTAGAGCTCCTGAACCTCGGGCAGGGCCTTCTCGAGAGAGTTGGCAGCGAAGACCTGAAGCTCGACAGCCTTCTTGGAAGATGCCTTAGCAGAACCGGCATCGGATCCGGCCGGCTCGGACGTCTTGCCGCCCGAGCAGCCGGCAAGACCAAGGCCGGCAGCGGCGACAGCAGAAAGCGAGACGAATCCGCGGCGAGAAACCATATCGAACATATTCAACCCTTTCGGACCTTGTGCCCGGGTACCCCACCGCGAGCTTTAATCTGCAATCAGATTATACTTCTGCGCGAATAATGATAGTGAGAAATTATTCTCGTCAGAGAATATAGTTTCAAATTACCGTGCGCCTCGGCGTCGCTTCGGCGGAAAACAAAGGCGGAGCGACCGATAAGGTCACCCCGCCGCAGGTAAACCGCTTAGTTGGTATGTCCGCCGCCCGCCGTCATCTGAGCCGCATGCTCCAGCTGGTCCGCTATGGCCTCCCAGCTTTCGCGGGCGGCCTTCGTAGAACCGGGAAAGTTTACGACAAGTGTATGACCTCGTTGCATGCACACGGCGCGCGAGAGCATGGCGCGGCGCGTCTTGGTCATGGAGTACGCGCGAATCGCCTCTGCAATACCCGGCACATCGCGGTCGCAGACGGCACGCGTCGCCTCGGGCGTCACATCGCGCATCGAAAGCCCCGTGCCGCCGCAGGTGAGCACAACATTGGCGTGGCACTCATCGGCGGCTTCCACAATGGCATCACCAATCTCGCTGACGTCGTCGCGCACGATCACATGTGAGGCGACCGTCCAGCCCCGCGCCTCGATAAGTTCCTCGAGTGCGGCTCCGGCCTCGTCCTGCGCAAGATCGCGCGTGTCCGAGCACGTCACGATCGATATCTTCAACTCCATAGTCTTCCTCCTACAACACCGTTCCCTCGGGCAGGTCGACACGCACGACATCCACGACGTCGCCCGCCTTGAGGTCGCACGGTCCTTCGTCAATACGCAGCAGGCAGTTGGCCCGCTGCATCGTGCCGAGCAGCGCCGAATTCTGCGTCTTGGCCTCGGTCACCAACAGCTCACCGGTCTCGGGGTCGCGCGAAACCGTGGCGCGATCGAAGAAGCGTCGGTCCTGGCGCTTTTTCACACCGTGGGTAAGAACCGCTCGCTGCACGGGGCGCGCCCCCTCGGCAAAACCACGCATCTTGCGAATCGCCGGGCGCGCGAGCATCTCAAAGCCCACATACGCCGCGGCCGGATTGCCTGAAAGCCCCAGGTAGGGCTTACCCCCGAGCAAGCCAAACGTGATGGCCTTGCCCGGACGCATCGAAATGCGGTCAAACAGCACCTCGCCCTCGCGCCGGACGAGCGCCGTCACGTAGTCGTAATCGCCCGCCGAGGCGCCACCGCTCGTAATGACAAAATCGCACTCCTGCACGGCGCGATGCACCAGTTCGGCAATCGCCTGCTCATCGTCGGGCGCAATGCCGTAGAACACGGGCTCGGCGCCGGCATCGAGTGCTTCGGCCATCAACGCCGACGAGTTGGAATCGCGAATCTGACCGCGCGCCGGCACCTTACTCGGTGCGACCAGTTCCGTGCCCAGCGAGATGATGCCCACACGTGGGGCAGCGTGCACCTTCACGCTCGCGTATCCGGCGCTTGCCAGCAAGCCGGCGCCAGCCGGGGCCACAACCTCTCCAGCACGCATCACGGATTCGCCAGCATGCGCTTCCTCAGCAGCCGAGCGAACGTTCTCCCCTACCTTGGCAGGTGCCGAGAAGCGAACGTGCGAGCCCTCGTTGCCATCGCCATCGAGTACGTCGACGATCTCGTACTTCACCACGGCATCGGCACCTTCAGGTACTGGCGCGCCTGTCATAATGCGGACCGTCTCGCCCGCGCCGACCACGCCCTCAAAGACATGGCCCGCTGCCTCATGTCCTACGACGGAGAGCGTCACCGGAGTGTCACCGGTGGCCGCAGCAAGATCGGCTGCGCGCACGGCATATCCGTCCATAGCGCTGTTGTCAAACGGCGAAATGTCGATATCGGCCACAGCATCCTCGGCCAAGGGAAAACCAGCCGCCTGCCACACGGGAATCTCGACGAGATTGGTCGGAGCAACGTGCGACAGAACAATCGACTGCGCGTCCTCCAGCGGAATGAGTTTCTCTGCCATATGCACCTCTTAATGCCACGGCGCACAACAGGAGCGCCGATTCTTTATGCTTGTCTCAGTATAATCCCCCGACGCGCGACCGCGATTTGGCCTGTACCCGCAAATACACCTGTCGGCCGCAAGCCGCGAAACAGAATGGAAACCAACCCACCGGCTCGTCGCGCTTGCCGCGTTTTATAATGCTTGCGTTGCAACCTAAAAGAGGAATATATGGCTCATAACAACAAACCCGAAAGCGCAAACGAAGCGCAGGATCATTCCCAGCCGCTCGACGATGGCGGCTTTTTCTCCCTTAGCGACGTCATCATGGCCGGCAGGCGTCAACTCACCCGCTCCGAGCAGCTCTTGGCCGCCGACACACGCCGCAACGCCCGCAACCTGTTTGCAAGCGCCAAACTGCTCGCGCTCGTCGTCATCGTCTCGCTCGCCATGGGTGTTGCCGCTTGGGCATTTTTGGCCTCGCTGAATATCGCGACCGATTATCGCGAGCACCACGTGTGGATTTACGCGTTGCTTCCCGTTGTGGGCGTTGCCACCGCATGGGTGTACAAAAACCACGGCCTTGCCGCCAAACGAGGTAACAATCTGGTCATCGACTCCGCCCTAGGCACACGCCTTATCCATATGCGCATGGCCGTCCTCACCTTCGTCTGCTCCACGCTCACGCACCTCACCGGCGGATCGGCCGGTCGCGAGGGGGCTGCGGTGCAGATTGGCGGCACCATCGCCAGTAACATCTCGAGCCTCGCCCACCTCAAAAAGCATGACCACCACGACCTCATGCTCGCCGGCATCTCGTCGGCCTTTGGCGCCGTATTCGGTTCGCCCCTTGCCGGAGCTTTCTTTGGCATGGAGATGTGCTTTATCGGCAAGATCGACTACACGGCGGGCATCTACTGCCTGGTCGCCTCATTTACCGGCTACTTTACATCACTCGCCCTAGGTACCGAGTACGAGGCGAATGTTATCGCCAGCGTTCCCAACATGACACCACGGACGGTTGTCATCGTTGTTATCAGCGCCATTATCTTCGGTCTGACGGCACGCCTCTTTGCCTGGTCAGTTCGAACCGTCAAGAGCCTGTACGGTCGCTTTATCACCAATTATCTTATTCGCGCACTCATAGGTGCACTCGTGGTTTTGGCCGCCTATGCCCTTCTCGACGCTTGGAACTACGCCGGCCTTTCCACGTGGCTTTCCGGCGCCGGATTTGCCGGCAACACCACCCTGGCGGACGCAGCCATCAAGTTGGTCGTCACAGCGCTCACCCTGGGCGCCGGCTTCCAAGGCGGCGAGGTCACGCCCCTGTTTGGTATCGGTGCGGCGCTCGGCGGCTGGATCGGTTGCCTCGTCGGAATCGACCCCAGCTTTCTGGCGGCGCTGGGCATGCTCGGCGTGTTCTGCGCCGGCCTCAACGTGCCCATCACCACCTGTATGATGGCCATCGACCTGTTCCACGGCACGGCAGCCGGCTTCTTCGTGATCGTAGCGTTTATCAGCTACCTAACCGGCGGACACCGCGGCGTGTACCCCGCCCAGCGCATCATCTCACCCAAACGCCGTTCGCTTATTGTGGATGAGGGCGGTACGGTAGCGGATGCTATCGAGCGCCACAACGACCTGATAGAGTAGACGTAAGTATTCGCCGTGCAGCCACAATCGGGGGCAATTCGACCTGAGCGCGACCGCACCGTCACGCCATACGCCGGGAGTCGCCCCATGCACGCAGCTGATTTTGGTCGTACGCTCATCATCGCCAACCCCGCCGCCCAGTCGGGTGCGGCGCGCGAAGTTGCCGAGCGCCTGCAGCGCTTTTTGGATATGACCACGCGCGCATCCCAGTTTGACTTGGTGCTGACCGAGCGCATGGGGCATGCCAAGGAGCTTGTCGCACAGGCTCAGGGCTATCGCACCGTTATCGCTCTAGGCGGCGATGGCGTGATCCACGAGGTCGTCAATGGCTTGATGGCGCAAGAAGAGGCAGTTCGACCGGCGCTTGCCGTCCTGCCCGTAGGCTCCGGCAACGATTTTGCCCAAACGCTCGGCATCGACGATTTCTCCGGCAAGGATTTTGGCGCGCTGCTCACCTGCGAACTGCAGCGTCAGGACATCGGGTGCATTCGCTCGTGGAGCCCTGCGAGCGGCAGCGGCGAGGCTACCGTTGAGTACTTCGACCAGACGCTTTCGATCGGCATCGATGCCGCCATCGGCCTTGGCACCACCGAGCTGCGCAAAAAGACCGGCTTGACGGGCGCGCCGCTCTACACCCTTTCGGGACTTGAGCAGTTTGGCCTGCGCTATCGCAACTACCCCATGACAGTCAGCTTTGACGGGGCGCCCGCCGAGCGCGTGAGGGCGATTATCATGGCGATTCAGCTGGGTCCTACCTATGGCTCGGGCTATCGCATCTGCCCCGATGCCGACCCCTGCGACGGCGTACTCGACGTCTGCTACGCCTGCAGTCCCGTCCCTCGCGCGGTTGCCCTGCCTTTGTTTCTTTCGGCCAAGGACGGCCACCATACCAAGTTGCCGCCGGTTCGCATGCGCCGCTGCCGCCATGTCGAGCTCACCTTTGAGGAGCCCGACTATCCCATCCAGGCCGACGGCGAGCCCATCGTCGCCTCGCGCATCGAGGTCGACGTCCTTCCCGCCGCTCTCGAAGTCTGGCACCCCACCCGCTAGCCATTCCTAAGTTGCGGTGAAATAGGGACTGTTTATGCAGGTAAAGCCGGAAAACAATCCCTATTTCACCGCAACTTACGAGGAGGCTATTCGTCGCTGCCCGGCTTGCGTCGGTTGGCCTTTTTAATGGCGTTGAAGTGTTTGTCGTTGAGCCTGCGCTGGCGAGAGCGCTGAGGCACCTTGGTCTTTACGCGTCGGCGCGGCGGACGTCCACGACGCTCAAGCTCAGCGCGCAGCTTACGCAGGCAGCTGCTACGGTTTTGGAACTGACTGCGGCTCTCGCGCGCCGTCACGGTAATCCCCGAAGGGATATGCTTCATGCGCACCGCTGAGTCCGTCGTATTCACGCCCTGCCCACCCGGGCCCGTCGCGCGAAACACCTGCACCTCGCAATCGCGCGCCAACTCCTCGACCGACATCTCGGCATAGTGCGCATACTCGCGCCACCCCATCTTGTTCTCATCCATATCAACACCTCCCCTCATACAAAAAATGTGACAAAGGGACAGTCCCTTTGTCACATCGCATACCAATCGCTTGTGTCGCGCGCTTAGGCGAAGGTGATCTCGCCGGTCTCGCAGTCCATATCGGCGATACGGGCCAGGCTCTCAACGCGGAAGCCGCGCTCGCGGAGCTTATCGCCACCGCCCTGGAAGCCCTTCTCCACCGCAATGCCAATACCGGACACCTCGGCACCCGCAGCCTCGCAGATCTTGATTAGGCCCTCGAGCGCGCAGCCGTTGGCCAGGAAGTCGTCGATAATCAGGACCTTGTCGCCCTCGGACAGGAAGCGCTTGCCAACGATGACCGGGTACTCCTTCTGCTTGGTAAAGGAGTAGATGGTCGTGGCATACTGCTCGCCGTCGAGGTTGATGGACTGCGCCTTCTTGGCAAAGACAACCGGCACGCCGCCAAAATGCTGGGCCGCGATGCAAGCCATGCCAATGCCCGAAGCCTCGATCGTCAGGATCTTGTTGATCTCGACGCCCTCGAACAGACGGGCCCACTCGGCACCCATGTGGTCAAACAGCTCAACGTCGCACTGGTGGTTGAGGAAGGCATCAACCTTAAGGACATTACCGGCCTTTACGATGCCGTCATGGCGAATACGATCCTCAAGCTCCTGCATGGCGCAACCCCTTCTCGCGGCAACGATACCGCGCGATTAATAAACGTTGTTCGATAGTCTACCACGGACCGACCCCCGCCCGCCCCACAAGCCGCATCGCACCATAAAGCTGCAAGACCAGTAGATAGGCCCAATTCGTGGCATACAGCCTCCCAAGACGCTAATAGCGGACGCGGATCCTCACCAAACGCACCATGGCGAGCGCAAAGCCCACAGCGGCCACAGCCATGAGCACGTAGAACACCGAACGGAAACCAAACAGGAACACATCCGGACGGCCTGCAACAAAACTGGTCACGGCCTCGCCCATCGCCACGCTCATCTGCCCATACAGGATATGCGACGCCGCCGTAATGCCCACTGCCATACCCGCATAGCGCGCCAGGCTACCCAGGCTGCCCGCAAAGCCGAGCGCTTCGCGCGGAGCCGAGCCCATGTACAGCGAGTTGTTAGGACTCTGGAAAATCGACGTACCGCACGACATAAACGCGACACAGCACACGATCACAGGGATAGAAGAGTGCTCATCGAGCGTGCTTACCGCAAAAAGACCGCATACGTACACGCCCAGGCCGACCGCCGTGGGGCCCTCGCAGCCAACACGGTCCGAAACCGTACCCGAAAGCGGTCCGATAAAGGCATTCACCATCGGCAGTGCCAAAAAGAGCAGTCCGGAAATGTCAGAACCAAAGCCGTGGGCGTCCTGAAAATAGAACGGCAGAATAAACTCGGATGCGCCAATGCCAACGAACACGATGAGCATGCAGGCAAGGTTGATAGTGAAGGCCGAATTTGCAAAGCAGCGACGAGCAGCCTCGATCAGGGACATGGGGCGCTCGCCGGCCTCCGGCTTAACATGCGGCAGCGTGTAGAGCCCCACGATAAACGAGATGACGCCGATGGGCAGGTTGATGAGAAAGATGCTCTCCCAGGGAAAGCTTGCCACCAGCATGCCGCCGAGCACGGGGCCACACATCATGCCGAGGGCCACGAAGGTCGCAAGAATACCCATGGCACGACCGCGCTCGCGAGCCGGAAACGACTCGGTGATGATACCCATGTTGTTGGCCATGGCCGCCGCGCAACCGACGCCCTGAACGATGCGTGCCAGAATAAGAACTTCGAGCGAGGCCGAAAGGCCGCAAAGCAGCGAACCGGCCGTAAAGACGATTACGCCCAGCTGGAATACGCCGACCTTGCCGCGCACGTCGCCCAGGCGGCCAAACGGCAGCATAGCCACGCACGTCGCAAGCAGATACACCGAGCTCACCAGCTGAATGCGATCGAGGCCCACGCCCAGCTCCTTTTGCATCACGGGCAGCGCCACGGTCACGACGGTCGAATCCAGACACGACATAAACGTCATGATGAGCACGGTAAACAGAATCGCCCATTTGTTCTTGCCATGGGTGTCGCCCTCTAGAGCAATGTGCTCGCGGCGCAGCTGCTCTGCAGTTTTCTCCATATCCATCCTTTCGAGTGGCGCAACACAAAAACGGGGCCCCATCGCCTGCGAACAGTTGCGATTGGGGTCCCGCCTACGGAATCGGAACGAAAGGTCGTCGAAGCTTTCTGCCAGCATCGGCGCCTTGTGCGAACGCTAGCCTAGCACTGCTCGAGCGCCTGCTCAAGGTCGGCAATCAGATCGGCCGTGTCCTCGAGGCCGCACGACAGGCGCACCATGTCGGCGGAAATGCCACAGGCGATGAGCTCCTCATCGTTCATCTGGCGATGCGTGGCATTAGCGGGATGCAGGCAGCAAGTGCGGGCGTCGGCCACGTGCGTGGCAATCTGGGCGAGCTTGAGGCTCTTCATAAAGGTCTCGGCCGCCGCGCGACCACCGTTAAAGCCAAAGCTCACGACGCCGCAGGTACCGTTGGGCATGTACTTCTGAGCCAGGTCATAGTACTTGTCGCCCTCCAGGCCCGGATAGCTCACGAAGCGCACCTTGGGATGGCTCTGCAGGAACTTGGCAACGGCCAGGCCGTTCTCGCAATGACGCGGCATACGCACGTGCAGGCTCTCGAGCGAGCTGTTCAGGAAAAACGCCGCCTGAGGGTTCTGCATGGGACCGAGGTCGCGCATGAGCTGCGCGGTGGCCTTGGTAATGAAGGCGCCCTCGCGACCGAACTTCTCGGCATACGTCACGCCGTGGTAGCTCTCGTCGGGCGTGGTGAGACCCGGGAACTTGTCCGCATGAGCCATCCAGTCAAACTGGCCGTGGTCGACGATCACGCCGCCCAGGTAGGCAGCATGCCCATCCATGTACTTGGTGGTGGAGTGCGTAACGATGTCGGCGCCCCACTCAAAGGGACGGCACATCACGGGCGTCGGGAAGGTGTTGTCGACCATCAGCGGCACGCCGTGGTCATGTGCGGCCTTGGCAAAGCGCTCAATATCGAGCACGGCAAGGGCGGGGTTTGCGATCGTCTCGCCAAAGACGAGCTTGGTATTGGGCTCAAAGGCTGCCTCCAGCTCCTCATCGGTGCAGTCGGGGGCGACGAACGTGCAGGTCACGCCCATGCGGCCCATGGTGTGGGCGAGCAGGTTATACGTACCGCCGTAAATGGCAGAGCTTGCGACCACGTGATCGCCGGCACCGGCAACGTTAAAGATCGCGAGGAAGTTCGCAGCCATGCCCGAACTCGTGAGCATCGCTGCGGTGCCGCCCTCCATCTCGCAGATCTTGGCGGCAACCAAATCGCACGTGGGGTTCTGCAGACGGCTGTAGAAGTAGCCAGACTCCTCCAGGTCAAACAGCTTGCCCATGTGCTCCGACGTGTCGTACTTCCACGTGGTGGACTGGTAGATGGGCACCTGGCGCGGCTCCGCATCTCCCGGGTGATAGCCGCCCTGAACACATGTAGTACCGATGGTCTGCTCGCTCATATCCAACTCCCTTACTTGGGTTTTGTTTTTATTCGGTTCACGATACCGCTACCCCGCACCCCTCTCAACCCATCCCGCCGATAGGTTATGGGACAAATTAATCAGGTTTATTTGTCCCAAATCTTAAGAAAGTGTTCGATGGCGAAAAACAATGAGATATGCACTGCGGTCTCGATAAGCGAATGCGCCGGCAAGGGTACCATAGGCGGGTACACCATGAACAAGGAGACAACGATGAAGCAGATCGATACCACCCAGCTCAACACTGCCGCCTGCCAGGCTCAGGCTGCCAAGTACCACGCCCGCGGCTTTAACTGCGCCCAGGCTGTCGCTTGCACGCTCGCGCCCGCTGTGGGGCTCGACCCCCAGATCGCCTTTACCCTCACCGAGGGCTTTGGCGCCGGCATGGGCGGCATGACCGAGACCTGCGGCGCCATCTCGGGCGCCGTGGCCATCATGGGCTTTGTGATGAGCGACGGTATGGAGAACCCCAAGACCAAGGGCCAGACCTACAAGCTGTCGCGCGAGATTGCCAAGCGCTTTGGCGAGAAGAACACCACGACCGTCTGCGGCACGCTCAAAGGCGTCGGATCGGACCAGGGTCCGCTCCGCAGCTGCCCCGGCTGCATCGACGACGCCGTCGACATCGCCTGCGATGTGCTAAAGCAGCTCGCCGAGTAAACGGCAGCAACATAAAACGACGGCCGGCGCGCTTGGGATTCATCCAAAAGCACGCCGGCCGTCGTCGTTAGAACTCGGCAAATTCGGGAGTGCTGACCTCAATCTCCTCGCGCCCCGCCATAAGCTCGCGCATCTTAGCGCAAAACGACCCCTGCTCCCCCGCCTTAAACACCAAATGAAGTGTCACGGCATCCGCGTACTCGGTATCCGAAACCTTGGCACCGGAATCCTGGGCCAAGCGAAGCACCTGCTCATACTGCGGATAGGCCACATGCACGTCAACAGGCACGACACTCGTCATCTCGACGATCTGCCCGGCCTCCTGAGCCGCGGCCACCGCCGCCTGCGTCGCCGCGGTATAGGCGCGTACCAAGCCACCGGGCCCCAACAACGTACCACCAAAATAGCGTGTCACTACGCAGCAAACATTTTTGAGCTCCGCACCGCGCAACACCTCGAGTGTCGGCATACCGCTCGTGCGGCTCGGCTCACCATCATCGCTCTGGCGCTCGCGTCCATCGACCAAAATCCACGCGGGAACATTGTGTCGAGCGTCGTAATGACGCTTGCGAACCATCTCGATAAAGGCATTCGCCTCGTCCTCGGACTCAATATGGACCAGCTGGGCAATAAACCGGCTCTTGCGGTCCACAAACTCGCCCGAAGTCTCAATATTCGATTGCAGAGTAAAATAGCTGTCCAACAAAGCCCCTCAACAACAAGCAAAGCAACAAACAGCCTCAATAATACGGCAAAGAGTACTTCGGCTACCTCACCAAAAAGAACGGAGCCACCGATGATAAGGCAAAAACAGCGAGACGGCGTCAGCTGAGTCGATTTGGCCCGAAAGAGGAGGGAGCACGCCTTATGGCGGCGACCGACGAATGAGCGACAAATCGGCCAGCTGACGCCGTCGCAGCGTCAACAAGAAAGCTGAGTGGGCCGATAAGCCGGGTTCTGTCGTGAACGGTCATTTATCTTGTCTGCACGTTACCGTGCAGCTCCACGCACGCTACCCGAACGCGGACCGGGCCGGCCCATAGCGTTCCTATTCGCGCTTGCTCCGGATGGGGCTTGCCAAGCCGCCATGTTGCCACGACGCTGGTGGTCTCTTACACCACCGTTTCAGCTTTTCCCTTTACGCCTTGCGGCGCAGGTGGGAGTCTTCTTTTCTGCGGCGCTTTCCGTCGGATCACTCCGCCCGGCCGTTAGCCGGCATCCCGCCCTCTGGAGCCCGGACTTTCCTCACGCGTACTGCAAGCAGCACATCGCGCGACCGTCTGGCCCACTCAGCAGTCCAAGAGTGTAACACACCGTTGCCGCAGGCAATGGCACAACGCAAACGCTCGACACGATAAACCAAGAACCGCCATGCGCTACAATGGTCCTGTCGATGGGCAACGTCGTCAGTCGAGACGCGACCGCGCTCCGCACCCCTCCGTCTACTCGGTGTGTTCCCGCCTCCTCCCCGAGGCGGGATGTCGGCTTTTTTCATGCACCGACAATCCAATAGCCTGTGGACAGCCCGGCAGCATTGCGCATCTCGGTGCCAAATGCAAAAAGGGACCCGTCCATTACGGACGGATCCCTTAAAACAAGTGATCGTCAAACCGATTTACTCGGCGTCGGTCTCCTCGTCCTTCTTCTCGGAAGGCAGCGGGGTAACCTCGATCTCGACGCCCAGAGTCTCAGCAGCAGACTTCATGGACAGGGAGATACGACGACGGTCGAGGTCGATCTCCATGACCTTGACCTGAACCTTGTCGCCCACGTGGGTAACCTGAGAAGGCTGGTCGACGTGCTTGTTGGCCATCTCGGAGATGTGCACCAGGCCCTCGATGCCCTCGCCCAGGTCGACGAAAGCGCCAAACGGGACAAGCTTGGTCACAGTGCCCTCGACGATAGCGCCGACGGGGTACTTCTTGACCAGTGCGCGCCACGGATCCTCGGTGGTCTGCTTGAGACCCAGGGAGATGCGCTCGCGGTTGAGATCGACGTCGAGAACCTCGACCTCGACCTCCTGGCCGACCTTGACAACCTCGGAAGGATGGTTGACGTGGTTCCAGGAGAGCTCGGAGATGTGGATGAGGCCGTCGATACCGCCGAGGTCGACGAAGGCGCCGAAGTCGACGATGGAGGAAACGGTACCCTGGAGACGCATGCCAGACTTGAGCTTGGACAGGATCTCGGAGCGCTCGGCCTTACGGGACTCCTCGAGCACGACGCGACGGGAGAGGACGACGTTGTTGCGGTTGCGGTCCATCTCGATGACGCGGGCCTCGATGCGGGTGCCCATGTAAGAGGTGAGGTCCTTGACGCGACGGAGGTCGACGAGGGAAGCGGGCAGGAAGCCACGCAGGCCGATGTCGAGGATCAGGCCGCCCTTGACAACCTCGATAACCTCGCCCTCGACGTTCTCGCCGGAGTTGAACTTCTCCTCGATGCGGTTCCAAGCACGCTCGTACTCGGCACGCTTCTTGGACAGGACCAGACGACCGTCCTTGTCCTCCTTCTGGAGAACCAGGGCCTCGATGGGATCACCGAGTGCAACGATGTCTGCAGGGTTAGCGTCCTTGCGGATGGACAGCTCGCGGACCGGGATAACGCCCTCGGACTTGAATCCGATGTCAACGAGCACCTCGTCATGCTCGATCTTAACGACAGTGCCGTTAACGAGATCGCCCTCATCAAAGTCGGTAATCGTACCGTCGATGAGGTTGTTCATCTCCTCCTCGTTGACATCGTCAAGAGAGAAAATGGACGAGTTCTGAATCTCACTCAAAGGTGGACCCCTTTCGAACTACGGGGCCCCGATTGCTAGGACCTACAGAAGGGTGCGACAAGCACACAACGTTTAGGAACACTCGGGAGCCGACAGATACTAATGTGACGCTTATGCAATCACGTTCGTATAGGTTACGGGGAAATGAGTTCGATTTCAAGCGTGAACTGCGATTTTTTACTCGTGTGGAGACTTTTTCGTAATCTTATGAACACACGTCTCCGCAACTTGACGATAACCAGCCAGGCATTCGGCTTTGGGGTAAAGTATCCGGAGCCAACGATTCTAGATCGATTTTTCGAGAAAGGTGCCCGCGTGCTCAAAGCAGTCGTTTTCGATATGGACGAAACGCTTCTTAGCATCAACCTCAACGCGTTCATCCTTCGCTATTTTAAGGATGTCTCTTCGATGCTCGCGGATATCGGGCGCCGCAGCCGCGGTGGCACGATGGCACGCCTCGGCACCGTCCTGGTCGACCTCAACGCCAATCGCCGCAGCAGCACGGACAATCGCACCAATCTTGAGTTTTACCAAGAAGAGGTCGAGCGCCGATGCGGCATTTGCCTCTCGGACCCACTTATCTACGAGGCGTTTACCTACTACGACCGCGAAGTTCTTCCGTACAAGAATGACGAACTCATCAACGCCCATGCCATGCCGGGCGCACACGCCGCGCTTCAGGCCGTACAGGACGCAGGGCTGCGCTGCGCGCTCTTTACCAACCCCAGCTTTCCGCAGGGGGCCATCGAGTGCCGCATGGGTTGGGGCGACCTGGCCGACGCCCCCTTTGAGCTCGTCACGCACATGGGAAACGCCACCCGCTGCAAGCCTGATGCCACCTACTATCTAGAGCAGCTTCAGATGATGGGACTCGAGCCACACGAGGTCCTTATGGTGGGCAACGACCCCAAGCGCGACTTCCCCAGTCCCGCCTGCGGCATTCAAACTGCCTATGTTGGCCAGGGAAAACCCGGCCGAGCCACCTGGCGCGGAACCATGGAAGACTTCGCCCGCGATTTCAACGCCGTAGTAGAAGCCTTCTACGAACACCAAGTAGCCGACGAACTGTCCTAGCAAACTTGGGTCTTGCCGATCATGATGTTGAGGATCTCGACGTCGGTGTCCTTCATACCCACACGGCCCACGTAGCCCATGCTGGCAATCGTCTGCTCGACGGTATCCTGGATCAAACCCTCGCCGGCACGGAAGCCACGCCCCTGCATGGCCATGTCATGTCCCAGAATCGCCGCATCGACGGCAGCCGAAATCTTGGCGGCACAACTCGCCTTGGCGCCGTCGCACACGATGCCGCCCACGTTACCGAGCGTATTCGAGACCGTCGCGCCAATCTGCTCGCGCGTGCCACCGCACAGCCAGGTAATCGCAGCGCCGGCGCCGCACGCGGCGCAAATAGCACCGCAAAACGCCGAAAGCGCACCGATATAGCTCTTGATATGCACGGCAATGAGATCGGACAGCATCACGGCGCGCACCAGGCGGTCGTGGTCGCAACGCAGGTACTCGGCATACTCCATGACGGGCAATGCGCAGGTAATGCCTTGATTGCCCGAGCCGCACACAATGGCGACCGGCAGCGCGCAACCGTTCATGCGGGCGTCGGACCCGGCGGCCGCACGGGCACGGGCACGGCAGGCGACGTCATCGGCACGAGCACCCAGCAGCGTACGACCCACCTCGGCGCCCCAAGCGTGCGCAAGGCCCTCGGCACTGATTGCGCCATTCAGCTCAATCTGACGCTCAACGGCAGCGCGGGCGCCCTCAATGTCACCGTCCTCGATAAAGTCGATGATGGAATCAATGGACATGGGCGTATCGGCGTTATCTGCCGCACGCTCGGCCACCACGCGCTCGGCGCAGGCGGCGCACTCCCCCGCCGACTTGCCGCATACCGGAATACCGTCGAGCGTATGGCACGTGACATTAGTGTGGTGATCGGTAATCTCGACGACCGCGGTATGGCCCCCGGCCGTCGCAGTCACCTTGATGTAGAGGTTGGGCACACCCTCGACAAGCGACACATCGCAGTAGCCGGCGTCGGCGAGGAGCTCGGCCACACGAGCGCGGTCTTCATCGTTAACGCTCTCGAGCACCTCGAGCGCGCTCTTGGCGTCGCCGCCCACGGCACCCAGCACGGCCGCGGCCTCAATACCGTGCATACCGCCCGAGTTGGGCACGGTCACGCTCTTGACGTTCTTGATGATGTTGCCCGAGCAGGCAACATCCATATGATTGGGTTCGCAACCGAGCGTCTGGCTCGCCAACGCCGCTGCATAGGCAACGGCAATGGGCTCGGTGCAGCCGAGTGCACAGACAAGCTCGCGGTTCAAAACATCGCAAAACGCGGCATCACGAAGGGAATCGGTAGGCATAGGTATCTCCTGCTTGCATAACGGGCCTGGCTCTCAAGTTAATAAATAGCTCCTTTATTTGATAACAATGCATCAAAAACCGCAACCATGGTTCCGGCGGACGGCGCTCAAGCACAAACTGACAGCATTCATTCATGAGAAGCCAGTCTTGTTGCATGCTAAAGCGTTTGACCAAAAAACGCCCGAGCGTTTACGCAAAAGTCGCGCTATCATGCAGTCGAACGCGGTAAACACCTTTAGCATTTGCGCCGCACAGACCAGAGAGGAACCATCCATGAAGATCGGTATCGGTAACGACCACGCCGCCGTCGAGCTCAAGAACATCATCTCCGAGCACCTGAAGGAGCGCGGCTGCGAGGTCGTGAACTTTGGCACCGACACCTCCGAGAGCTTTGACTACCCCATCGCCGGCTACAAGGTGGGTAAGGCCGTTGCCAACGGCGACGTCGACCTGGGCATCCTCATCTGTGGCACCGGCGTCGGGATTAGCCTGGCTGCCAACAAGGTCGAGGGCGTACGCGCCGTCGTGTGCTCCGAGCCCTTCAGCGCCAAGCTCTCCCGCATGCACAACAACACCAACGTGCTCGCCTTTGGCGCCCGCGTCGTGGGCTCCGAGCTCGCCAAGATGATTGTCGATGAGTGGCTCGACGCCGAGTTTGAGGGCGGCCGCCACGAGCGTCGCGTCAATCTCCTCAACGAGATCGACCACACGCGCGGCCTCAAGGTCGTCGACGAGGCCTAAACTACTCAGCGCCACAAGCTAACAGCAGGGGCCCGCTCGGAACACACGTCCGAGCGGGCCCCTTCATAGATCTTGGAATATAAAGGGCGCCGCGGATGGAATTCCGCGGCGCCCAAGCCACACGCTAACAGCTTTAAGGAGTCAAAGCTGGTTTAGCCAAAGAAGCGCTTGATCTCGATCTCGGCGTTCTCCAGGCAGTCGGAGCCGTGAATCACGTTAGCGTTGACATCGACAGCGAAGTCGCCGCGAATGGTGCCGGGGGCAGCATCAAGCGGGTTGGTAGCGCCCATAAGGGTGCGCATCTTGGAGACAGCGGAAAGACCGGAAACGACCATCTTGACGACCGGGCCGCTCGTCATAAAGTCACAGAGACCGCCAAAGAAGGGCTTGTCGGCCAGATGGGCGTAGTGCTCCTCGACGGTAGCGCGCTCGAGCGTGGTCATCTCCATGCGCTCGATGACAAGGCCGCTACGCTCAATGCGAGCGACGATCTCGCCGATCTTACGATCGCGCACAGCGTCGGGCTTAATCATGATGAAGGTCTTCTCGATAGCCATAAGGTAGCCTTTCAAGTAGGTTCGCGCGTGCCCAAGTCCCATTCCGGCACCCGCCTGGACTGCATCGTAACAGAGTTTTATCTGCAGTTAAACAAAAAGCTGTTTATTGAAACGCTACAATTTATTAAAGCGCTCCATATGTGTCACTTCTGTTTCGAAGCCCGATTAGAGTACCATCCGACCGCCCATCAACCGCATCGAACCGAGCAGACGGTCGGTTGCCGTCTGTGAACGTGCCCCCTACACAACCTGCCCAAAGGTCCTACAGAAGTTCTCGACAAGCCCCTCCCCCATAGCAACAAAATACGGGTGCCCACATCAGCAGGCGCCCGTAAAGTGAAAACGATTTATCAATAAATGGCCAAAACGGCTTCAGCCAAATCCCTACTTTACCCCGTGGCCCATCTCGACGACCTTAGTCAGTGACCCAAACACACCCTCGTCAGCCACGAGCTGTGCCTCGGCGCGATCAAGCTGCACGGCAACGGCGGCAGGGGCGGTGCCGCCCTCGGTCGTGCGCGCGGCGACAATCGACGGGATGTCGAGCGCCTCGGTAATGTCGCGCTCAAAGAGCGGGCTTGCCTCATGGAACACCTCAAACGGCAGGTCCTCAAGATTGCAGCCGCGCTTCTCACACATCAGAACCAGATGCCCCACCACGGCATGAGCCTCGCGGAACGGCAGACCACGCTTAGCCAGGTAATCGGCAACATCGGTGGCGGCAAGGTGACCCACGCCGCACTCGCGCGCCATGGCATCCTCGTTGACGGCCCAAGTCGAAATCATACCGGCCATAACCGACAGGCACTGCATGAGCGTATGGGCGGTATCGAGCGCGCCCTCCTTGTCCTCCTGCAAATCCTTGTTATAAGCAAGCGGCAAGCCCTTCATGGTTACCAGCAGCTGCACCAGGTTGCCGTACACGCGACCGCTCTTGCCGCGAATAAGCTCGGCAAAGTCGGGATTCTTCTTCTGCGGCATGATAGACGAGCCGGTGGAGTAGGAGTCTGAAAGCGTGATAAAGCCAAATTCGGAGCTCGACCACAGCACGATCTCCTCGGAAAGACGCGACAGGTGCATCGCCATGACGGATCCGGCGTAATGCAGATCGAGCAGGAAATCACGGTCGGAAACCGCATCGAGCGAGTTGGGAATCACGCCCGCAAAGCCAAGTTCGGCAGCCGTCATCTGGCGATCGAGCGGATAGCTCGTACCGGCAAGCGCGGCAGCACCCAGCGGGCAGTTGTCGGCGGCATCAAAGGCGGCCTTCAGGCGCGTAAAGTCGCGCGCGAACATCCAGGAATACGCCAGCAGATGATGCGAGAGCAGCACGGGCTGAGCGTGCTGCATATGCGTGTAGCCCGGCAGAATCACCTTGTCGTACTTCTTAGCCGCATCCACCAGCACATGGCGCAGCTCAAGATTGGCCTCCATGAGCTCCTTGGCCAGCGCCTTGACGCCCAGGCGCGTATCGGTCGCCACCTGGTCGTTGCGCGAACGGCCGGTATGCAAGCGCTTACCGGCCTCGCCGATGCGGCGCGTCAACTCGCTCTCGATGGACATATGAATGTCCTCATCGTTGATATCGAAGGTAAAGTTGCCGGCATCGATATCCTGTTCGATTTCGGTCAGGCCCTTGGCAATCGCCTGCTCGTCCTCGGCACTGATGATGCCCTGGGCCGCCAGCATTTTGGCATGCGCCTTAGAGCCGGCGATATCCTGCTTATAGAGATGTTTGTCGACCGGCAGCGACGCGCCAAACTCCTGCGTGACCTCGGCCACGCCTGCCTCAAAACGACCGCCCCAAAGAGCCATGGAACCGTCCCCTTTCTCCAAATACCAAAACAAGCGCCCAAAGCAATGCGCCATATCGCTAAAGCGATTTTTCAACCGCTAGTTTTACACATTCCCCACCGTGTGCGGTGCCATGTAGCTAATTTGCAAAGAAGTGACGCGCCATGCACTTGGCGCCCAACGTCTCCCTCCGGATGTTGCCCTGCGAACCATCGATCCAGGCCTTCAGGCTCATAGGGACGTCCTCGACCCTTGCAGCATCGAACTCGGGCGCGAGGGCAAGTAAAGCATGCGCGATAGCATTGAACATAATGGATACTCCTCATATATAGGCGCAGAGCCGCCAAATTGATAGAAGGAGCCCCGCCGGACAACCCCGGCGGGGCTCGGACTCAGCCACAGTCGCGGCATCATATATGCGGGCGGAACGTAGGGGCCACCGATGTTAAGAAGTGTCAGCAAGCATAACGAAAGGTAGGGACCCCGTGCGCCCGTTATGTATCACGCGGATGGGCCGCGCGGATACCAAGGGAAGGAGGCGCTAGGCCTGGGCGGCAGCAGAGCTGGGGCCCTGGACCTTTGCCCACGTCTTGAGCGACAGCGTATCGATCTCGATAAAGCCGGCGCTGGCCTTCTCGTCAAACGTGGTGTCGCGGTCGTAGGTAGCCAGGCCGTAGTCGTAGAGGCTGAAGGGACTCTTGCGGCCGACGACATGGCAGTTGCCCTTAAAGAACTTCAGACGGACAGTGCCGGTCACGAACTTCTGGGTATCGGCCATAAAGGCGTCGAGCGCGTTCTTGAGCGGGCTGTACCACTGGCCGTTGTACACGGCGGTGGCCCAATCCTGCTCGAGCTTGATCTTGGTCTTGAGCAGGTCGCCCTCGACGCAGATGTCCTCGAGCGCCTTGTGGGCGGTGATGAGCGTCAGGGCGCCGGGAACCTCATAGCACTCGCGGCTCTTGAGGCCCACCAGACGATCCTCGACCAGGTCAAGACGGCCAAAGCCGTTGTCGCCCGAAATCTTGTTGAGGGCGATGACGATCTCGGAGAGCTTCATCTTCTTGCCGTCGACGGCGACAGGCTTGCCGGCCTCAAACTCGATCTCGGTATAGGTCGGGGCGTCAGGCGTGTCCTCGGGGTTCTTGGTCATAACCCAAGCGTCATCGAGCGGCTCATTCCAAGGGTCCTCCAGGTGACCGCACTCGATGGCGCGACCCCACAGGTTGTCGTCGATGGAGTAGGGGTTATCGTTGGCACCCTCGGGAACCGGCACGTTGTGGGCGTGGGCATAGGCGACCTCGTCGGGACGGCACTTCAGATCCCACTCGCGCACCGGGGCGATAACCTTGAGCTCAGGGTCGAGGGCCTTGACGGCAGCCTCAAAACGAACCTGGTCGTTACCCTTGCCGGTGCAGCCGTGGGCGACGTAGGTCGCGCCAAACTCGTGGGCGACCTCAACAAGCTTCTTGGCAAGCAGCGGGCGAGACAGGGCGGAGAGCAGCGGATACTTGTTCTCGTACATGGAGTTTGCTGCGATGGCTTTGGTCAGGAACTCATCGGAGAACTCGTCGCGCAGGTCGAGCACCTGGCAATCGAGAACGCCCAGGTCGAGCGCCTTCTGCTTCTTGGCATCCAGTCCGGTCTCTTCCTGGCCCACGTTGCCGCAGACGCAAACGACATCGAGATTCTTCTCGTCCTGGAGCCATTTGACACATACGGATGTATCAAGACCACCGGAATATGCGAGAACGACTTTTTCCTTGCTCATGGCTGTTTCCTTTCGCCCTTGGTAGCTAGTTAGAACATCGGTCAGTTGCAAGTCATTTCAAGGTCATATACCGTGCAATATCAGGTTAAATAGCAAAAATCAGCACATACATGCCCTAGAAACATGCAGCAATGTCGTGCTAAAACCCAACGACCTCAAAATGACTCTGTTGAGGCAATTCGCCCCATGCGGACAGAGACGATTGTTATCGTCGTCGGGAAATTGCGCGCTGGCGTCGGATGGCATTGTCTGCAGTGGTGATGATCTTTACGAACTGCATCTGCCTCTCCTTTCACGTATCGCCGGGCGCAATTTAAATATCGTAAACGGTACCTTTTACTCGGTAAGCGGTTGTTTTTCCGTCTCCGTTTTCGATGGTCGCTATATTACGCTAAAGTGCCCGCAGCACAAGCGACAAATTCAAATTTCTGAAAAGTTTTTTCATTACTTTGTGAAGCGTGGTGCAAACACGCTCCGTTCCTGCGAAAATACGCTCGACTACGAGTTGATGGTTATAACGTCTGAAACAATCTCGAAACGAAAGGCTCGCTTTTATGCAAACTTACGAATCGGACGCCAACATCGGCAACATTAAGATTCTCGCCGTCGATATGGACAAGACGCTGCTGACCGACGAGCGTGTGCTGCCCCAGGGTCTTGATGAGCGCCTGGACAAGCTCGCCGACGCCGGCATCGTATTCTGCCCCGCCAGCGGACGTCCCGCCCCCAAGCTCGAGGAGATGTTCGAGGGCATCAAGAACCGCCTCGCCTTTTGTCCCGACAACGGAGCTTGCGTGATCTATCGCGGCAGCTATATCTATAAAAGCAATATTGACGTGGAGCTGTATCAGCAGGTCTTGAACCGTGCCTCGGAGGATCCTCGCGCTGTCCCCGTCCTGTGCTGCTTCGACGAGTTCTACGTGCTTGCCCGCGACCATCAATACCACGACGAGATCAGCGTCTACTACAACACAATCAACTACGTAGACAGCTTTGAGGGCATTGATTTCGAGTCCAACAAGATTTCGGTCTTCTTCCCCGGCTACGACGCCGAGCCCGCTTTCCGCGAGACCTATAGCCCCGAGTTCTCGGACAAACTCTACGTCACCAACGCTGGGCGCGAGTGGATCGACTTTATGAACCTGGGCGTCGACAAGGGCGCCGGCGTCGCTCACCTGTGCGAGCACCTGGGCATCGATATTGCCGATGCTGCCGCCGTGGGCGACACCTACAACGACATCCCCATGCTGGAGCGCGTCGGTCACAGCTTTATCGTGGACAATGCCGAGGAGCACATGAACGCGCACGCCAAGTGGCGCATTCCGAGCAACAACGACGGGGGCGTACTGACGCTCATCGACGCCATCTTGGCGGCTCGTTAACGTAGCTCATCGGACCTGGCCGGGCGAGGCGGGTAAGTTTTTCGCTCGGTCAGGTCCTGGGCTCGCTCGGAAAGCACATTAAGAGCTTTCCGGCTCGTGCGGAATCTACGAATAACTTACCCGCCTCGCCCGGCCAGGTCCTGCGGTGACTTGCTTGCCGCCTGGATGGCGTCTTGGCGTCTAGATACTTGGCTGATTTTTTTGGAATGAAGGGGGCTCCTTGTTGGCAAGGAGCCCCCTTCTGGTTTTGGTTACTTTGGAATTGTGGATGCTTCCCTATTTAGCGTCGGCCCAGGTTATGCCGGTGCTGGCTTCGGCGATTAGGGGGACGCGGAGGTCTACTACGTGTTCCATGACGTCGCGGACCATGGTGGTTAGGCGCTCGACTTCGTCGACGGGGCACTCAAAGTCCAGTTCGTCGTGTACCTGCAAGATCATGTGGGCGGCAAAGCCTTCTTCTTCCAGGCGACGACTTACGCGGACCATGGCGATCTTGATGATGTCTGCTGCGGTGCCCTGCATGGGATGGTTCATGGCCGTGCGCTCGCCAAAGCCGCGGAGTTGCGGGTTTTTGGCCTTGAGCTCCGGAATATGGCGTCTGCGGCCATACATGGTCTCGGCGTAGCCCGTCTGCTTGGCGCGCGCCACCACGTTGTCGAGGAACGTACGCACGCCCGGGTAGGCCTCGTAGTAGCGGTCGATCATGTCGCGCGCCTCGGCCATCGAGATATGCAGCGACTGCGACAGGCCATAGGCCTGCTGACCGTACACGATGCCAAAGTTCACGGCCTTGGCGCGACTGCGCAAGTCGGGCGTTACCTCGGACACCGGCACACCAAATACGCGCGCCGCCGTCTCGGCGTGGAAGTCCTCGCCCTCGTTAAAGGCGCGCACCAAGTGCTCGTCACCCGAGAGATGCGCCAGCAGACGCAGCTCGATCTGCGAGTAGTCCACCGCCAAAAAGACGCTTCCCTCGCCTGCCGAAAACGCCGTCTTGACGGTACGACCCAGCTCCGAGCGCGTCGGGATGTTCTGCAGGTTCGGGTCGCTCGAGGACAGACGCCCCGTTGCTGTGATGGTCTGGTTGTACGTAGTGTGCACACGACCGTCACCACGGCGTAGCGGGCCCAGCGTGTCCAGATAGGTGGACTTGATTTTGGACTTCTCACGCCAGTCCAAAATCAGGCGCACGATCTCGTGGTCGCGGGCAAGTTCACTCAGCACCTTGGCGTTGGTCGAATAATAGCCGCGCTTAGTCTTCTTGAGGCCCTTGGTCGGAAGCCCCATCACATCAAAGAGCACATGCGACAGCTGCATGGGACTGCCAATATTAAAGGTCTCGTCACCCGCCAGGTCACGAATGCTGCGCTCGACCTCGGCAATCTGAGTCGCCAGGCCCTCGGACAGACTATGCAGACGGTCGGGGTCTACGAGCATGCCCGCGCGCTCCATCTTGGCAAGCACCGGCACAAGCGGCATCTCGATGCCGTCGAACACGTTGGTGGCGTTCTCACGGGCCATGCGGTCGCGCAGCGGTGCGACCAGCGCCAGCGTTAAGGCCGCCGTGCGAGCGGCGGGCGCGGGGGCGTCCTCGCCGGCACCCTCTGCACCGCGCGCCGCAGGCAGCGCCATCTGCAGATAGGTATCGGCCAGATACGCCTCATCGAACTCGGAGCGGTCGGAATCCAGCAGGTAGGCGGCAACCACGGTATCGAAGATGCGCGTGGAATCGACTGCCAGCGGGTCCATAAGCTCGGGCTCAGAAGAATCGATGGGCGAAAGCTCGTGCAACAGCGCCTTCATATCCGGGCTCGCCACGCGACCCTCCATAAACAGACGCGCGAGCACGCCGGCAATCACGCCGTGGACGAAGTTGAAGCCCTCAACCTCAGCCGCCGCACAGCTGTCGCCCTCCTCGAGCGCGAACAGGCCCTTGGACGTCGCCAGCCACAGCGTGCGCGTCAGTCCAAAGAGCGCGCCCTCTTCCTTGTCGTCGTCCACCACGGCGGCGACCCACTCACCGGCATCAATCGCGCGGGAGACCTCAGCCGCAACGGCACCAAGCGCGTCAGCATCGCCGGCGGCTGCGCGAACCATAGCAGGTATCTCAAACACACTGGAGGCAGCAGCCCCGCCCTCGCCGCCGATCAGCGCCAAGAAACGGTTCTGCATGGCGGTGATACCAAGCGTACCCAGCGCCGCGGAAACCTCATCGGCAGAAAACGCCGGGAAGGACGTCGCCTCAAAGTCGAGCTCGACGGGCGCATCGGTGCGAATTGTCGCAACCTTGCGGCTCAGCAGGGCATCGTCGATGTGCGCGCGCAGGTTTTCGCCCATCTTGCCCTTGACCTCGTCGGCATGTGCGATGACCTCGTCCAGGCTACCGTACTGCGCAATGAGCGCACTCGCCTTTTTGGGACCGATGCCCGGTACACCGGGGATGTTGTCGGACGTATCGCCCTTTAGACCGTAAAAATCGGGCACGAGCGCCGGCGTAATGCCGTGATACAGGTCGTCCACGCTCTCGGGCGTCATGATCGCCACGTCAGACAGGCCCTTGCGGGTCGAGACCACGTTGACGTGCTCGGTCACGAGTTGATACATGTCGCGGTCGCCGGTCACCAGTAGCATGTCGCAGCCGGCCTGCTCGCCCAGGCGCGCCATGGTTCCCAGGATATCGTCGCCTTCCCAGCCCTCGGACTGCAGAATCGGCACGTTGAGCGCGGTGAGCAGCTCCTTAATCATCGGAAACTGCGCATGCAGATCGGGGTCCATGGGCGGGCGTTGCGCCTTATACTGCGGCAGCATCTCCATGCGCACGCGCGGCTTACCCTTGTCAAACGCCACGACCACACCGTCGGGGTTAAAGGCATCAATCATCTTAAGAAACATGTTCAGAAAGCCAAAGATCGCGTTGGTGGGGCGACCGTCCGGCGCGTTCATGGTCGGCGGCACGGCGTGAAAGGCGCGGTGCATGAGCGAGTTGCCGTCGATAACGGCAAAAGTGCGGCGCTTGTCAGACATATTAAATACCTCGCTTTGGGCTGGGCACGGTTTGCTCACTCCAGTTTACACGCTCCCCGCCCCGCGGCCACCTCACATCAAGCTCCCCCGCCACCGTGAGCCCGCGCGTGATACGATGGCTCACGGTACATCAACCAGCACGATCGATCCGAAAGGAGCCTGCGTCATGGAGCGTCCCTGCGCATGGAAAAAGTACACGCCACAGCAAGTCGAGGAGCTCGAGGAGCTTTGCCGCGGCTATAAGCAGTTTTTGAGCGAGAACAAGACCGAGCGCCTGTGCGTCAAGACCGGCATCAAGATGGCCAAGGAGGCGGGATACGTCGACCTGGAGACCGTGATCGCCGAAGGCCGCGAGCTCAAGGCAGGCGACAAGGTGTACGCCGCCAATCACGGCAAGGACCTCATGCTCGTCAACCTGGGCAACGCCCCGCTCGAGCAGGGCTTTAACATCCTGGGCGCCCACGTGGACTCGCCGCGCCTAGACCTTAAGCAGAACCCCGCCTTCGAGGCCGGCGACATGGCCTACCTCGACACGCACTACTACGGTGGCGTCAAGAGCTACCACTGGGTGGCCTCCCCGCTCGCACTCGTGGGCGTCATCTGCAAAAAGGACGGTACCACCGTCGACATCAATATCGGCGACAAGGCAGACGATCCGGTCTTTACCATCTCCGACCTGCTGATCCACCTCTCGAGCGAGCAGATGTCCAAGCCTGCCAAGGACGCCGTCGATGCCGAGATTCTCGACGTGATCGTGGGCGGCCGCCCCGTCAAGTTTGACGAGGACGACAAGGACGCCCCCAAGGAGCCCGTCAAGCAGATGTTCCTGGATATCCTCAAGGAGCAGTACGACGTCGAGGAGGAGGACTTCCTCTCCGCCGAGATCGAGGTCGTGCCCGCCGGCCCCGCCCGCGACATGGGCCTCGACCGCTCCATGATTCTGGGCTATGGCCATGACGACCGCGTCTGTGCCTACCCCTCCATGCTCGCCCAGATCAACGTCACCAACGTGGAGCGCACGAGCATCACGCTCATCGTCGACAAGGAGGAGATCGGTTCCGTGGGTGCCACCGGCATGACGAGTCACTTCTTCGAGAACACCGTCGCCGAGATCATGATGCTCGCCGGCGAGGACAGCCCGCTGGCTCTGCGCCGCGCGCTCGCCCGCAGCCGTATGCTCTCCTCCGACGTGTCCGCCGGCTTCGACCCGGGCTATGCCGGCAAGTTCGAGACCAAGAACGCCGCCTTCATGGGTCGCGGCCTGTGCTTTAACAAGTACACGGGCAGCCGCGGCAAGGGCGGCTCTAACGACGCCGACGCCGAGTATGTGGCCCTCGTCCGCGACATCATGGACGAGGCCGGCGTGGACTTCCAGACCTGCGAGCTCGGCCGCGTCAACGCTGGTGGCGGCGGCACCATCGCCTACATCATGGCCAAGTACGGCATGAACGTCATCGACTCCGGCGTTGCCGTCCTGTCCATGCACGCCCTGTGGGAGGTCGCCAACAAGGCCGACATCTACGAGGCATATCGCGGTTACAAGGCCTTCCTCGAGCGCGCCTAACCAGCCCCTTCATCAGTTGCGGTGAAATACGGACTAAACTGGCCTATAAACGGCCAAAACAGACCGTATTCCACCGCAACTTCCTTTTTGACAGAGGAGAGTCCATGCTGCAGGTCATCATTTCGCCCGCCAAGCAGATGCGCTCGGCCCAAGATGCTTTTGAAGTCCTGGGCATTCCGCCCTTTGCGCGCGAGACGGCTCGACTGCATCGCGCGTTGCTAGATATTGAGCGAAATGAAGGCAGCGGCGGCCTGCAGGCGCCATGGAACGTGAGTGACAAACTGCTGGGGCCTTGCCTCGACACCCTGCATGAGTTCGAGCCCATCTTGGAAAACGGCGACCTCGACAATCCCGATATCGCCCGCAATACCTCCCCCGCCGTCATGTCCTATCACGGCATTCAATACCAGAGCATGGCACCCGAGGTGATGGATGCCGCGCAGCTCGCATGGCTGCAAGACCATCTGTGGATCCTCTCGGGCCTTTACGGATGCGTACGCCCCTTTCATGCCGTCGAACCGTATCGGCTGGAGATGGGTGCGAAGCTCGCCGTTGACGATGCCCGAGACCTCTACGCGTTTTGGAGCGACAAGCTCGCGCGGATTATCGCCCCGGCAGGTTCAAACACCACGATCGTCAACCTCGCCAGCGTAGAGTATGCCAAAGCCGTTCTGCCCCACCTCGCGGGCGACGCCACAGCCGTCACGTGCCTCTTTGGCGAGGGTATCCGCAACGGGAAGCCCATCCAACGGTCGACCGCCAGCAAAAAGGCGCGCGGCTCCATGGTGCGGTGGATGGCAGAAAACAAGCTCGAGGATGCAAGCGAACTTACCGCATTCAACATCGGCTATCGCCACGTCCCCGAGCTCTCATACCTAGGCACCCTCGTGTTCATCAACGAACAGATGCTCTAGAGCCGGCACCCAACACTGACCCGCTCAGCCTTCTCTATATAACTTGCGGTGGAATAATTCCTATTTGAGCCTTTTTCGCACAATCAGGAACTATTCCACCGCAACTTTTATGAATTGGCTGCTAGGCTCGACACCTATTCAGCTAGACCGTCGGCCTTTGCAATCCCGTTTGTCGAACCGTCCTGATAGACAATCTTGACGTGCTCGACCTCGGACACCGCAACACCCGACGGGGGCTCCAGGCGCCATTCCGTCAGCGCGATATCCATCGTCGTGGGCACATCCCCTTGATCTTTGAGCTTCACCGTCAACGTTTTGAACGTCGCATCATACGTCACGCGTTCGATTTCCTCACCAGGAATAGACCCACCACTCAGCTGCAACTGCACAAACTCATCGCACGGGTACCAATAATCGCCCGGAACGGCGAGCGTATTGGCATTACCGCCAGTACTCCTCACCGTCATAATCGGCAGGCCCTCGTCGGCCTCAAACTCCCAGGCGGCGCCGCCGCGACCGCCAAACGTCCAAATACAAAAGGCAATCACCAGCACGGCAAGCACCGCAAAGCCAATCGCGACCAACCCATGGTGTGCACGGCCCTCCTCGGCCGATACGTCCCATTGTGTCTCTCGATATAGATGCTTGTCTTCCATGTACGCCTCCCCACGGGCACGCTTGTTAGGCCAATCGTACCCATTCAGGCTATACTTGAGCCCATGACATAACGGGGAGCTTGCAGGACAAGACGGCAGGCTGAGACTGGGCGCGCCCGCCCTGACCCGCAAACCTGATATGGGTAATGCCAACGAAGGGAGCCGTGCCAATGAGCACACAGACCGAGCCCAAGCTCGTCACGCAAATCGACTTCGCCCGCGCCGGGCAGATCACACCGCAGATGAAGGAAGTCGCCGAGCGCGAGCATCGCGACCCCGAGTACATTCGCGAACGCGTGGCCGACGGCCGCATCGCCATCCCCGCCAACATCGTGCATATCAAAAAGGGCATGCGCGCCTTTGGCGTCGGTGAAGGCCTGTCCACCAAGGTCAACGTCAACCTGGGCATCTCGGGCGACAAGGCCGATGCCGCCGAGGAGTGGAAGAAGGTCAAGATTGCCGAGGACTTTGGCGCCGACGCCATCATGGACCTCTCCAACTCGGGCAAGACGCGCCAGTTCCGCCAGCAGCTCATCGACGAGACGCCGCTCATGGTGGGCACCGTCCCCATGTACGACGCCATCGGCTACATGGAAAAGCCGCTGGTCAAGCTTACCAAGGACGACCTGTTCGAGGTCGTGCGCGCACACGCCGAGGACGGCGTGGACTTTATGACCATCCACTGCGGCATCAACAAGTCGGTCACCAAGACCTTTAAGGAGACCGGCCGCCTGATGAACATCGTGAGCCGCGGCGGCTCGCTGCTGTTTGGCTGGATGGAGGTCACCGGCAACGAAAACCCCTTCTATGAGTTCTTTGACGAGCTGCTCGAGATCTGCCACGAGTACGACGTGACGATTTCGCTCGGCGACTCCTGTCGCCCGGGATGCCTCTACGACTCCAACGACGCCACCGAGACCGCCGAGATGATCGAGCTGGGCAAGCTGTGCAAGCGCGCTTGGGCCGCCGGCGTCCAGGTTATGGTCGAGGGCCCGGGTCACATGGCGCTCGACGAGATCGCCGCCAACATGAAGCTACAGAAGCGCCTGTGCCACAACGCCCCGTTCTATGTGCTGGGACCGCTGGTGACCGATATCGGTGTGGGCTACGACCACATCACCGCCGCCATCGGTGGCGCCATCTCCGCGAGCTCCGGCGCCGACTTCCTATGCTACGTGACGCCGGCTGAACATCTGTGCCTGCCCGACGCCCAGGACGTGCTCGACGGCCTCATGGCCACTAAGATTGCCGCACACGCCGCCGATATCGCCAAGAAGGTGCCGCACGCCCGCGACATGGACGACAAGATGGGACAGGCACGCCGCAAACTCGACTGGGACGCCATGTGGAAGTGCGCGCTCGACCCGGTCACCGGCAAGAAGCGCTACGAGGAGTCCCCCGCTGCCACCGAGGGCACTTGCACCATGTGTGGCAAGATGTGCGCCGTCCGCACCGTCAACAAGGTGTTCGAAGGCACGACGATCGACCTCGGCATGGAGGACTAACTCGTCACCGGAGCCACAATCGGCCGCAAGGTGTTCGTCAATTGTTGACATGTGAACATTTTCTTACATTTACGTAAAGATTGCACCGCCCGCCCGGGATCGGCATACAGCCGGCCCGGGCAACTTTATAATGCTGGCTTAAAGACCCATTTGATTCCGACCGAACAAGGGAGCAAACATGGATCGCAGTAAGGTACCTGCCGTCCTGTCCATCGCAGGATCCGATTCCAGCGGTGGCGCCGGCATTCAGGCCGACATCAAGACCATCACGGCGCACCGCCTGTATGCCGAGACGGCCATCACCGCCATCACCGCACAAAACACGCTCGGTGTCACCGCCGTGCAGAATATCTCCCCTGATATCGTCGCTGCGCAGATCGACGCCGTATTTGACGATATCCGCCCCAGCGCCGTCAAGATCGGCATGGTTTCCTCTGCCGAGATTATCGAGGTTATCGCCGACCGCCTGAGCGCCTGGAACGCAACAAACGTGGTCGTCGACCCCGTCATGGTAGCCACCTCGGGCGCACGGCTGATTGCCGAAGATGCCGCCGAGGCGCTCACCCGCCGCCTGTTCCCACTAGCAACCGTCATCACGCCCAATATTCCCGAGGCCATGGCCCTGCTCGACTACGAGGTCGACTCCGAGCGCACACAGCAAAATGCTGCCATGCTCCTCACCCGCCGCTTTGGTTGCGCATCCCTCGTTAAGGGTGGGCATCTTGTCAACGAGGCCAACGATGTATTGGCCGAACCCGCGCCACTCGATAACGAGGGCAACCATATGGGCGATCCGCTCACCACGTGGTTCCGCCACAAGCGCATCGAGACCGACAACACACACGGCACCGGCTGCACGCTTTCGTCCGCCATCGCCTGTGCGCTGGCGCAGGGCATGGATCTTGCCGATGCCGTCAACGCCGGCAAGGCCTACCTGACAGGCGCTCTGGCCGCCGGCCTGAACATGGGTAAAGGCTCCGGCCCTGTCAACCACATGTGGCAGTACTAAATAGCCAGTAACCTGCCAAAAAGGGACAGGCTACCTTGCACCAAAAACCGTCGCAACATTCGATGAAAATCGTGCAAACGCGAAAAATCATCGGATGTTGCGACGGTTTGATTTTAGATAGCGGTCGAGCAAAGGACCAGAGCGCCTATTCGTCGGCGAGTTGAATTCCCAACAAACCCGAGAGTGCCAGCGCCTGCTCGGCATTGACCGTCAAGCCACGCAACTCATGGTAATCGCCCGAAACAACGGGCGCTGCAAATGTACAGCGCGACACATCGACGCCGGAAAGCGACGTCTTGAACACATCAACACGCGTCAGGTCGCAGCCGTCCAAGCGCAATTGCCCCAGCTTTGCCCCCTGGAGTGCGGCCTCGGTCAAACGCGTGTCACGCGCAGCCATAGGGCCAATGCGTCCCTCCGAAAGGTTCGCATAGCTCAAATCGCACGATCCAAACGACACGCTCGACAGGCGCGCCTTGAGCAAGTTGAGTCCCGGTGCCGAGCAGTCAACGAAGTCGCAGCGGCTGAGCCAGCAGCCTTCCATGTTGCAGCGGATAAAGCGGCAACCGCGAAACACCACGTCGCGAAACGTCGAGCCGCTCCAGTCAACGCTATCGAACTCGCAAGATCGGAACACAACGCCATCGAAGGTCGCGCCGTTCGCCACGTCGTAGGCAAGATCCAAATCCTCAAAAGCGGTATTGGAGACGAGCTCATCGCCCTCGGCAAAGAGGTCGATGAGCTCGTCCATGCCCATATGGCAGCCAATCCGTTCGTTTACCCGGGCAAAACCACCGCAAAGGTGCCTGTCCCCTTTGCGGTGGCTTGGGGTCGCGCTACTCACCGAGCATCTCTTGGAGCTTGGCTGCCACGGCATGTCCCAAGCTCTCGTGGCTTTCGGGCATCATATGCAGATAGTCGATATCGCCCGGCTCGGCAAACTCGGCGGCATTCAAAAAGTCGCAGCCAAACTGCTCGGCCACGTGCGCATAGTACTCGCCAAAATGTTCAGATGCCTCGACGGAACGCTCGTCAAAATCGGTCATATATACATCGGCGATCTGCGGCTTGATCTTGATAGGAGCCATCAGCAGGATGCGCGGGCAAGGCGCAGCGTCGGTCCACGGAAACGCGCGGACGGCGCGAATCAGCGCCATGGCGCCACGGGCGATATCGGAAGCTGTCACGTTAAAGACCGTCTTACAGTCGTTGGTGCCCAGCATGATCACAATGGCGTCCAGCGGCTTATGAGCCTCGAGCAGCATCGGAAGCGCGCGAATGCCGTTGAGGTTAGTGTCCAGATGGCACATGTCGTCGCGTACCGTCGTGCGGCCGTTGAGGCCTTCTTCAATTACATGCCAGCCCTCGCCTAAGTCACGTTGGACCACGCCACACCAGCGCACATCCTGCGCATAGCGCACCGCGGTACCGTCGCGCATGCCCGCCGGATCGTAACCATAGGTGTTGCTGTCACCAAAGCATAGAACGTTTTTCATCGTAAGCTCCCCACTCAATAAAAAGCCGACGGGAGCAGCCCCCGTCGGCTCGGTATATCGCATCACGCGCACCGTTTACAGGTACTTGCGCCAGTCGTCGTCATCCTCGTCATCCTCGGCAGCGGCCTGAGCCTGCTCGGCGGCACGGGCGGCTGCGGTGCGGGCGGCAACCTGAGCATAGGACTCCTCGTTGCGCTCGGGGAAGTTTGCCAGCACGTGCTCGAACTTGGCGAAGTCCTCGTCCCAGCGCGTAGAGGGCACGGCAAAGAAGACCTGCTTGACCTTGAAGTCGCCCGACGCGAGCTCCTTGCGGAAGAGCTCGGCCACGGCCTCGGCATCAAAGCCGTTGTTGTCGCAGCCCCAAGCACCCAGCACGAGCTTCTCGCGACCAAGCTCATCGCAGATGGCGAGCACAAAGCGAATGCGGTCGCGCAGGGCATCCAGCAGAGCATCGTCGCTCACGCGATACTCCTGGCGGGCGCGCCTAACGTTGGGCGCGGCGGCCACGATCACGTCGGCGTATGCATGCACGTGGTTGCGGTCGAAGCGCACCGCAGGCACCACCAGGGCGCGGTTACGATAGAGCTCGCAGTTGATGTTGCGGCGACGGTTCTCGCCGTACCACTTACGCTGCTTATCGAGAACGTTGTACAGATACGAATCGGCGCACAGCGTGGCCTCCTGGCCCAGATAACCCTGAATATATCCACCGCCCGGATTGGTAAACGAGGCAAAGGCGAGCACGGCCATGTCGCAGAACTGCGCATAGCCGCGACCGTTATCGAGGATTGCCTGCGTGGCGGAGGCATCAAGCACAGTGACCTCGGGCAGGACCGGAGCGGGCTCCTCAGCAGGCGCGGACTCAGCTTCGGCGATTTCCTCGGCAGGCTCCTCGACGGGCTCGGGCGCCGCCTCGGTCTCGGGCGCCGCCTCGACCTCGGCAGTCTCCGCGTTCTCGACGTCCTCGGCGACCTGCTCTTCGGCGGCCACAGCAGTCTGAACCTTGGCCTTCATCGCCGCGACAAAGCCGGCAGGCATGCCGTCAAACTCGCGAACACCGGCAAGCGAACGCTCGATATCCTTGGCGCAGGCCTCGGACACAGTCATCACATGGCGCTCGGCGGCCTTGGCACGGGCCTCGCGCTTGGGATTGGGCTGACCCGCTCGGTTGGACCTGCGGTTACGGTTCCTGTTGTCGACGTCTGCCATACGTGGTCACCTTTCCTGTCGCTGCCGCTATCGGCTTTTCCCATCCATGATACCCCGCCGCGCACAAAAAAGACGGCCCCGAAGGACCGCCTTTCGCATCGTTTTACCGTGTCCGGCAGGAAGCATCGCAATGCCGCGCTTTAATCGCGACGGCCGAGGATGTTCAGAATGCGCAGGAACACGTTGATGATGTCCACGAACAGGTTGGATGCCATGAGCACGGCGTTGGGCAGCGTGGGCGGCACCGTCGTTGCCACATAGGTGTCGTAGCCGATGAAGCCGGCGAACACCACGATCACGATCAGGTCGGTGATGGACTGCGAAACGCCCATGAACATCAGCACGATCTCGACCAGAATCGTGGCAAGCAGGATGCCAAAACCAATGCCATACACACGCTGGAAGAACTTGGGGAAGGTCACGCCCAGCGCACCAAAGACAAAGGTGATGGCGGCCGTGGCGATAAAGGCGGTGTTAATGGTAGGCAGGTCGTAGTTGGCAAGACCAAACGACGCCGTCAGGCCAAAGGTGCTCGCAAAGACCACGTAGCCCACGAGTGACAGGCCCACGGACTGTTTGCTGGCAGCAGCCGACATCATGACCATGCCGACGATGGTCAAAATAAATGAGCCAAAGACCAGCGGCAAAGCGGCGCCGCTCATCATCATGCGCGCAAACGACATGGTGCTCGTAAAGTAAGCACCGGCGCCCATGGCGCAAAAGCCCAAAAAGATCAGAGCAGACATGACAAGGTTGTACGCGCGCGGCGACATCTCCTTGGCACGGCTTGCGCCGGTCTCGATGGGGCCATTCTGATAGCCCTGGATATCGTTCATAATTTCGTCCTTTCAAAAAGCACCGCGACGGCGCCGTAGCTGACAAGTTTCCTGCCATTGTACCCGAACGCCACGCGTTCTTACCTGCGGCGCTCGCTCTCGAGTGTTCGGTCGAACGCCCACACCCACCAACGCATCACGTGTGCCTGCGAGCCGTCCGCCCGCTCGCGCGTCTGGTCCTCCAGATACAACTCGGTCGCGTGCCCGCCAAAACGCACCTTATAGGTTGCCGTACGAATGCCGTGAACCGTCAGGCCAAACCCAGTGGTCGAGATAATCTCGTCAATCGTAAAGCAACGACCGTCGACCCAGCAGACGGTGACCGGCACGACCTGTCCGCCCGCGAGGATGCGAGCCACGACGTCCACATACTGCTTGTGCACGCGCCGAGTTTTGCCATCTGTCTGTCGATATTCCATGCCTCCTATTATCGAACGCATGTTTGCATATTGTAAAGCGAACAGGCTGTGGTTTTGGGGTGTCGGAGCGATCGCATGTGTCCGCATGGCGTGTTAGCAAAAAGAACACCCGCGGTCAACAGGGATAATATTCAATTTTAGTGCCAAAAAATTCACTGCTCCCATCAGAACTCGGTAAAGAAACCCGCAGGAGGTGATACGATTTATCATGTTTCTGTAACGTGCCTGCAAACTTCGAGAAAGCCCATATATGGACGTAACGTTCTCAACCTTCCTCGGCCAACTTGTGTCGAACCCAGTCCTTGCCGTCACCGTGATCCTCGCGCTCGGCGCCATCTTCGTCAATGGATGGACCGACGCACCCAACGCCATCGCGACCTGCGTCACTACGCGTTGCATGCCCGCCCGCGCCGCTATTCTCATGAGTGCCGCATTCAACTTCCTTGGCGTGCTCATCATGACGCACTTTAACGCGAGCGTCGCCAACACCATCTCCCATATTGTCGACTTTGGCGGAAACAGCACCATGGCGCTCGCCTGTCTATGCGCGGCGCTGTTCTCCATCGTCGTCTACGGCGCCACAGCGTCGCGTTTTGGCATCCCCACCTCGCAAAGCCACAGCCTTATCGCCGGCCTGACCGGTGCCGCCATCGCCCTCGGCGGTGCGAGCAGCGTCAACGTCCACGAGTGGATGAAGGTCATCTACGGCCTGGCGCTCTCCATCGGTCTGGGCTTTGTCATGGGCTGGGTCCTGTGCAAGCTCGTCTCGATTCTTTTCGCCGCCGCCAACAGGCGACGTGCCAATGTCTTCTTTAAATACGCTCAGATCGCGAGCGCTGCGGCCATGAGCTTTATGCACGGCGCGCAGGATGGACAGAAGTTCATCGGCGTGCTCTTTTTAGGCGTGGCCTTTGCCAGCGGCCAGACGAGCGTCGGCGATGCCGGCATCCCCATCTGGATTATGCTGCTATGCTCGGCCACCATGGGCATCGGCACCAGCGTGGGCGGCGAGCGCATCATCAAGTCCGTTGGCCAGAGCATGGTCAAGCTCGAAAAGTACCAGGGCTTCTCCGCCGACCTGGCGGGCGCCGCGAACCTGCTGCTTGCCACCCTTACCGGCATCCCCGTGTCCTCCACGCACATCAAGACCTGCGCCATCATGGGCGTCGGTGCCGTCAAACGCCTCTCGGCCATCAACTTCGGCGTCGTCAAGGACATGATGTTCACCTGGTTCTTCACCTTCCCCGCCTGCGGACTCATCAGCTTTGTCATGGCCAAGCTGTTCATGATGTTCATCTAGTCAAACCGAACGTCCATCCGGACCGTAACACCTCGCCCACCCGTCTTCGCCTCGAAAGGACCCACTCATGGCAAAGAAACCCGATTCGTTCTACTTTGACAACTACGTCGCCTGCGCCGACCTCGCCGTCCAGGCCGCCGAGCTGCTTACCAAGATTTTCGAGAACTTCGATCCCGCAAAGATTCACGATATGCTCGACAAGATGCATGCGATCGAGCATGCGGCCGACAAGAAGCACCATGAGCTTGAGGACGCCCTGCTCACCGCCTTTATCACCCCGCTTGAGCGCGAGGATCTGGACCTGATGAGCTGCTCGCTCGACACCGTGCTCGACCGCATCGAGGGCGTCGTGCAGCGCGTCTACTTCACCAACATCCAGAGCATCCATCCCGATGCCATCGTGATCGCCCACAAGGTGACCGACGCCTGCCGCGCCATGAAAGACCTGATGGTCGAGCTGCCTAACTACCGCAAGTCCAAAACGCTGCGCGAGCTCGTCATCCAGATCAACACCATCGAGTCCGAGGCCGACGAGCTCTATATCAACGCCATGCGTAACCTGCACGTTAACGGCAAGGACCCGCTCGAGGTCATCGCTTGGCGTGACGTGTACGCCTTCCTGGAGTACTGCGCCGACTGCTGCGAAAATGTGGCCGATGTCGTGGATTCGATTGTCATGAAGAACAGTTAATTGGGGGTACATGTCCCACCGGTCGCGGGCCCGGCCACTAATAACCTTTTTCACTCCGGCTGCAAGCAGAGTCGTTCAAAAGGTTATTAGTGGCCGGGCCCGCTCCCTTATGCACCACCATTGGGAACTTTGGCTGATAGATTTAGCGCGACGGGGGTTTGGCTGAAGGGACCTTTGGTATCCGTTCGGACACTTTGGCCCTTGATGAGCGTTTGGCTGATTGCTGCTTTGGGTACTCTTTGGGTTACTTTTGGTTTGTTTGATTTTTAATTTTAGGAGGGCTTGTATGTCTTATTTGGATCTGGCTCGTGGTCGGTATTCTTGTCGTTCTTTTGAGGACCGTCCTGTTGAGCAGTCGGTAGTGGATGCCATTGTTGAGGCGGGGCGGATTGCTCCTTCTGCTTGTAATAATCATCCAGCCCGTGTGATGGTGCTGGATACGCCTGAGCTGTTGGAGAAGGCTGCTGCTTGTCAGCCTCGGTTTGCTCGTGATGGGTCCATCTTTGGGGCTCCGCTTGTCTTCCTTATTTGCAGCGTTACCGATGATGCTTGGGTGCGCCCGTATGACCAGATGAATTCCAGTGAAATCGATACGTCCATCGTGTGCGACCAGATGATGATGGAGGCCACCGAGCAGGGCCTGGGAACGTGCTGGGTATGCCATTTTAAGCCTGAGGTGGCACAGGAGCAGTTCAATCTGCCCAAGGGCGTCTATCCCTATCACATGCTCGTCTGTGGCTATCCCGCCGACCACATCGCCGATCCCGAGCATCGCGAGGCCCGCACTATTCCCCTCTCCAACTTCCTCCTCAAGTAGTTTTTAGACATACCTTAAAATCTACCTTTTACCACGCGCCCTTCGCCGAGTTCTGTCCTATCGCATGCAGAGCTCGGCGTTTTGTTTCCCAACCCGTATACAGCCACAAAAGAGGAGCCCGCAGGTGCGAGCTCCTCTTAAGGACACTAGATTGTAGCTCTGATGCTAGTCCAGGTCGTCGGCGGCAAAGTTGTCGATCGGGGCGAAGGGATCGGCCACGGGGACAACCGGGTCAGCGACGGGCAGCGGCTCGGCGGGAACAGTCACCGCAGGAGAAGCGGCAGAACCGACCGGCGTGGAGGCCATGAGGTCGGCCGGGAAGGAGTTCTGGGCATCGTCCATGAAGTGCTGGATGAGCTTGAGATACTCGGCCTTGAACTCCTCACGGGAAGCCTTGAGACGATCGATCTCCTCGAGCTCGGCCTGCTTTTCGGTCAGAGCCTGGCGGATAACCTCGCGGGCCTTGGCGTCAGCCTCGTTGCGGATACGCTCAGCGTTCTCGTTGGCATCGTTGACGATGGTCTCAGCGGTCTGCTGGGCAGCGATCAGGGCAGCGGAAATCTGGCGCTCCTGAGCGGAGAAGTCAGGGGCGGGAGCAGCCACGGGGGCGGCAGGAACGGCTTGGGCGGTGGCATCCTGAGCCTGGGCAAGCTGAGCCTGCGCATCGGCAAGCTGCTGCTCGGTAGCAGTCAGGCGACCCTTAAGGTCGACGATCTTAGCGAGCATAGCGTCAACCTCGGAGGACAGCGTCTCCAAGAAGACGTCGACCTCGGCGGGATCGTAGCCACGCTTGGCCTCAGAGAAAGTCTGAGCCTGGATGTCTGCAGGGGTAATAGCCATAACAAGTCTCCTTTTTCATCGCCTCGGCGCTACACGCCCGACGTAAGTTACTAAGTCAGTTCTATACGAGTATACCTATAAGAAGCTGCAGAACCAGCCTCTGCACCAACTGCAACGCAATAATCGCAACGACCGGCGAAAAATCGATACCGCCCATCGGCGGGATGAAACGACGGAACAGGTTGAGCCACGGACCGCACACGCTATCGAGCACCGCAACAATATCCTGAAGCAAACCACCCTGCTTCATGGGAATCCACGTCATAAAGCAGTAGACGACAATGAGCGTGGAATAGAAGTTGAACAGCGTGTTGACCAGCTGGACGATAGTGTAGATGTTGATGGGAATCTCCTCGTCTTGTCTTTACTTAAGGTAGCCGTCGGCACGAAGCTTCTTGAGATCGGAATCTTTGACCTCGCAGCCGGCGGGCAGCACCATGAACACGCGGTCGCCCACCTCCTTGACCGTGGCACCCAGACCGCAGGCAAAGCCGTAAGAGAAGTCCAAGACGCGCTTGGCAACTTCGGTGCGTACGCCCACAAAAATCAGTGCGACAGGCTGCTTGGTGCGAACGCGGCGCACTACGGTCTCCACGTCGTCATAGCTCTCGGGGCGCAGGACATAGGCCGGCAGCTGCGGCGTGGCGTTGATGATATTGCTCGCATAGGCCGAGGCATCGCTCGGTGCAGGCGCGGGCGCAGCGGCGGCACGGGCGCGGGTGTTCTCGGCGTAGCTCGACGGCGTGTCATAGGCACCAGGACGATAACCGCTCGCAACGCTGTCCTGCGAGCGCGAAGGCGGGTTATACGTCGTGGCATGACGGGAGTCATCGCCGACCAGCTGACCGGAGCGCGTATACACGGCAACCGACTCAGCTTCACCGCGGCGCGTCTGACCAAGCAGGCCGTTGCTCGGCTCGTCTTGGGTGTAGAAGCCCTCGCCCGAAGCACCGCCGTAGCCGTTGCCCTGATAACTATCGTCATAGCCGTCATCGTAGCCGTAGTCGTCGTCCTGGCCATAACCCTGGTCGTAACCCTGCTGGCCGCCCAGGTGCATCTTATTTTTAATCTCGTCAAGGAAGCCCATGGTTGTGTCCTCTCGCGGTTTAGTGCAGGCGCCCCGATAATCAGTGCGCACTTCAGAGCCTTATTTTACTGCAAACTCCGGGCTAAATACTACCCTGCCCAGGCGAACGAGCGTAGAGCCCTCCTCAAGGGCAGGCTCAAAGTCCTCGCTCATGCCGCAGGAAAGCTCAGGCAGGTTCAAATCGGGATGCGCCGCCTCCAGCTCATCCCTCAGCTCACGAAGCCCCGCAAAGGTGCGGCGTGCCACATCCTTATTCCCCCGGGGCGCCATAGTCATAAGCCCCTGTACGCAAATTCCCTCAAGTTCCGCAAGCTCACCCGCGGCGGCGCGAATCTCATCGGGCGAAAAGCCTCCCTTCGACTCCTCACCACTCACATTGACCTCAATGAGCACACGCTGGGGGCCGGCGAGCTCGCCTGCCTCAATCTTGCGGACAGCACGGCTCGAGATCGCCTGCGCCAGATGCAGCGAACCCACCGAGTGAATCAGCTCGGCTGAGCCCAGCACCGCATTGATCTTATTGGTCTGCAGGTTGCCGATCATATCGAAGCGCACCTCGGGCAGCTCCGGATGCTCCGCCAGACCCGTGAGCTTGCGAACCAGCTCCTGCGGGCGGTTCTCGGCAAAATGGCGATACCCCGTCTGGATGGCGGCAACGGTCTCATCGACACCAACGGTCTTGGACACGGCAATGAGGCGCGCGGCGTCGTGGGGGCGGCCCGCGCGATCGAGCGCCGCATAAAAACGTTCCAGAATCTGCTCGCGGCGAGCGCGCATCAAGTCCAAATAGTTATCCATTGCCAATCGCCTCCGCTGACAGCCAAACAAGTAGTCCCATGCTAACGCAAGAGCGCGGCCCCGCATGTGCAAGGCCGCGCTCACTTAGGTATTTACAATCTTTCGACGAACGGGGTCACTTACTCCTCGTCGTCCTCGCCATCGTCCTCGTCCTCAAGATGATCGAGCAGGTAGCGAAGACCCTCGCTGACCTCGTTAGCGGGCACCTTGGCAACGTAGCGAGCGTCGACGGCGGGCCTCATGATAACACCCTCGCCCGAAGGCACGCGCATGCTCTCGAGCTCATCCTCGTCCACACGGGCGATATCGCCGGCGTTCATACGCTGACCAGTCAACAGGAAGGTCAGACGGCAAGCGGCATCGATGGAAATCGAAGCGATGCGATCGAGGTAGCGCGAAACCATGATAGCGCGGCGCAGGTCGTCATAGTTGCTGTCGTCGTCCATAAAGTCGCCCGTATCCATACGGTTAAAGGCGCGGAAGAACTTCTCGTAGGCGGCGTGCACCGGCTCGTCCTCGACGGCCAAGTTGCAGATGATGGACATGTCATTGGTGACGAGCGCAGAAAGCGAAGAGCCCAGCACCTGGTAAACAGCTTCGGCCTCGGCCTCAACCGTACCGACGAGCTCCTGGGGCAGCGAGATGTCGGCCTTGACCATGTGACGCGTGGCGCGGCAGATCTGGCGAACCTTATCGGTCATGCGCTGCAGGTTAAAGTCGACGTAGATAATCGTCTGCAGCAAGCGGAAGTCGGAGGCGACCGGCGACTGCGTGGCGATCAGGTTGTAGCACACGGCCTCCAAGTTAGCGCAGCGCGCGTCAATCGAAAGCGTGCGCTTCTTGGTCTTGGTGGCGAGCTTGCGGTCGTCGGTCACATAGGCCTTAACGGCATCGTGGAGGGCCAGATCGACGGCCTCGTAGATGCTCAGCATCTCGTGGCGGGCCTCGATGAGCTGACGGGAAAACAGTTTACGCATGGTTCACTCCAATCAGTTGGGTGCGGTCATGCCGCCCGCACAGTGAATACGCACCGGACAAGGTCCGATCGGCTTGGGACTAGTCGCACCGATCAGCCAAAGCGGCCGGTGATATAGTCTTCCGTCCGCGAGTCCACCGGGCTGGTGAAGATCGCGTCGGTTTGACCATACTCGATGAGCGTGGCAGGCTCACCGGCAACTTCCTGCAAGAAGAATGCGGTGTAGTCGCTGATACGAGCTGCCTGCTGCATTGAATGCGTGACGATGATGATCGTCATCTCGGGCGCCAGCTCGGCCATCAAATCCTCGACCTTAGAGACGGACGTGGGGTCGATGGCGGAGCAGGGCTCGTCCATCAGGAGGACATCGGGTTGCACCGCAAGCACGCGCGCGATGCACAGACGCTGCTGCTGACCGCCCGAGAGCGCCAAACCATCCTTGTTGAGCTGATTGGATACCTCTTTCCAGAGGTTGGCGCGCTTGAGCGATTCTTCCACGATGTCATCGAGGTCGCTTTTGCTAGTCACGCCCTGCAGACGAGGGCCAAAGGCGACATTCTCGTAGATGGATTTGGGAAACGGGTTGGGCTGCTGAAAAATCATGCCCACGCGGCGACGGAGGTCGACCGGGTCGACGCCCTCGGCATAGATATCGTTGCCGTCGAGCGTCATGGTGCCCTCGACGCGCGTACCCTCGATCAGGTCATTCATGCGGTTGATGCAGCGCAAAAACGTCGACTTGCCGCAGCCCGAAGGGCCAATGAAGGAGGTGATGGCGTTTTTGGCGATGTTGAGGTCGAGCCCCGTCAGCGCATGAAAGTCACCGTACCAAAAGTTGAAATCCTTGGCCGTAATGGCCGCTTGCTCCAGCGTGGGAGCGGACTGATAAACGGACATGGGACTCCTTAACTAGCGACGCTTGCGCGACAGGAAGCGCGCAAACAGGTTGAAGGCCAGAATGATCACCATCAGCAAGAGCGCGGTGCCGTAGGCTGCGTTCATGTTGATGCCGTCGTTGGCAAGCAGGTACAGGTGAACCGTCATGGGGCGGCCGGAATCGAGCGGCGAGATAGGTAGATTGATGGCCTGGCCCATGGTGTAGAGCACCACGGCGGTCTCGCCAATGGCACGGCCGATGGCAAGGACAATGCCCGTGGCAATACGGCCAAAGGCAGAAGGAAGCACGATCTTGGAGACAACCTGCCACTTGGTGGCGCCCAGGCCATACGCGCCCCAACGGATATAGCGCGGAACGGCGCGAATGGCCTCTTCGGTGGTGCGCATGACGATGGGAAGCATCAAGAGCGCAAGCGCCAGAGCGGCCGAGACCATCGAAAGGCCCAGACCCATAGCCTCGACAAACAAGGCGTAGCCAAACAGGCCCATAACGATGGAGGGCACCGAGGCCAAAGCGTCAGCAGCGTAGCGAATGAGCTCGACGATCTTGCCCTGCTTGGCGTACTCGGCCAGATAGACGGCTGCCAGCACAGCGATCGGCGTGCAGATAAGCATGGCGAGCGCCGTCACATAGACGGTCGAGACGATCGTGGGCCAAATACCGCCCTCGGCGTTGACGCCCTGGGGCCAACCGAAGATAAAGTCGAGCGAGATGTGTGGCAGGCCGTTGATGACCACGTAGGCGATGATAGCGACCAGCACCAGCGTGGTGATGTATGCCGCGGCACGGAACACGCCAAGCATGATCTTGTTGGACAGGTCCTTGTTGATGCGGCCCTTCTTGCCGTGGGAAAGGGCACGCTTGATGCGCTCGCGCGACGAGGTCGTATCGACCGTCGTGTCAACGGAATCGGACATAGCCTACCCCCTCTTCTTCTTGGAAACCAGGCGGACGATGCCCACCAGCGTGGCGGAAATGATAAACAGGACCACGCCCATGCCGAACAGCGCCGAGCGATGCAGACCCGAGGAATAGCTCATGTCGAGCGCAATCTGGCTCGTGAGCGTCGAGATGGGGCTCGCAATGCTGTCGGGAATAACCGGGGCGTTACCCACGACCATGAGCACGGCCATGGTCTCGCCGATGGCACGGCCCATACCCAGCACGATGGCATCCACGATACCCAGCTTGGCGGCAGGTAACACGACCTTATAGATAGTCTGCCACTTGGTGGCGCCCATGGCATACGATGCCTCGCGAATGCCCATGGGAATGGAATTGAGAGCATCGATGGTAAGCGTCGTGATGGTGGGCACGATCATAATGGCGAGCACGAACCACGCCGTCAGCGCGCCAAAACCAAGACCGCCGGTCAGTTGTGCGATAAACGGGCGGATGATGATCATGCCAAAGAAGCCATAGATGATAGAAGGGATGCCGGCCAATAGGTCAACGGCAGGGCTGATGAGCTTGCGCACGCGCTTGCTGGCGATCTCGACCAGATACACGGCCGTGCCCACGCCTAGGGGCACACCCATGGCGAGCGCACCGACGGTCACCAGACCCGAGCCGGCAAGCAGCGACACGATGCCGTAGTGACCCTCAGAGGGCGCCCACGTAAAGCTAAAGAAGTCCGCCAGACCGATGTCGGTAAAGACGGGCAGCGCCGAGTACGTGGTAAAGACAAAAATCAGGATGACGGTAACGACCGCCAAGAACGCGCAGGCAAAGAAAATCCACTGCAGCGCCTTCTCCTTGATATAGGTGCTGCGCGATACGAGCGCCAGCTCGCGCTTCTTGGGCGCCTGAGCATTCTGCTCAGTCTGGGAGTTTTCCTGTGCTTCCATACTACTCACTCCCCTTCTCGTCGTTGGTGACGGGAATAAAGCCCGCCTCGCGAATCTGCTTGTCCATCTTTTCGGACGTCACGTAGTCGATGTAATCCTGCGCCTGCTGCGAAGGCGCACCCTTCACAAAGAAGTAAAGGTCGCGCGAGATGGGATAGCCGCCACTCGCGACCGTCTTCTCGGACGCCTCAACATGATTGACCGAGACGGCCTTGACCGAGGTCTTGGCGTTGAGGCTATCGACGAAGCCCAGCGAAATGTAGCCGATAGCCCCGCGCGAACGAGATACCACGTCGCGCACCTGACCCGTGCCCGAAAGAACGGCGGAGCGGCGATCGAACGGGGTGCCGTCCATCACGATGGTGCGGAAGGCCTCACGCGTGCCAGACGCCTCATCTCGGTTGATAACCTGAATCCTCAGGTCCTCGCCACCGACTTCTTTCCAGTTGGTGATCTTGCCGGCATAGATATCGCGGAGCTGCTCGGTCGAGAGGTTATCGACGGGGTTGTCTTCGTTCACGATGACCGCGATACCGTCGTGGGCAATGACGATGGGAGTCAGGCCCAGATCCTGTTCGTCGGCATTGAGTCCACGGGAGGAGCTGGCGATATCGGCCGTGCCAGCGCTGACAGCTTCGATGCCAGCGGAAGAGCCCAAACCGGAAACGAGCACGTCGATGCCGGTCTCCTCCTTAAAGCCCTCTGCCGCAATCTCGGCGATAGGAAGGCAGGTCGTGGAGCCGGCCACGGTAATGGAAGAGGTAGAAGATCCCGAAGAACAGGCGCACAGCGTAAGCGTAAGCACAGCGGCGCTCAGGACCGATACGATCTTTCTCATAGCATCACGCCGATCGCGGCATGGCGCCCACAGGTGCCGTCCTCGTTACGGTAGGAATAAAAGCGGTCGTTCTGACGCACGGTCGAAAGCTGGGTATCCACGATATTATCCGCGTCGACACCGACATCTACCAGCGCCTCGCAAATGGCAGCGGAAAGATCGAGCATGCGAGAGGCACTCGCATCGATGCAAGAGAACTCGGCGGCAAAGCGATCCATGAGCTCCTGGGAAACCTCGTACTCGTCACCCAGGATATGGGGCCCGATATAGGCGGAAACGTCGCTCGCATCGCAGCCGGCAGCATCGCAAAGCGCCTGGCACGCCTTGGCAGAAATACGTGCAATCGTGCCCTTCCAACCGGAGTGCACCACGGCAAATCCGCCGGGGGCCACCAGCACCACGGGAACGCAGTCGGCAAAGCAGAGCATCACGGGTACCTCACGGGCCATGCAGACGATGGCATCGCAGCCCTCGGCAATCTGCTCGCGAATGTTCTCGAGATCATCAGCACCGTTCGAGGTCACCGTCACGACATGGTCACCGTGTACTTGATTGGGAACAAGCAGGTTGTGCTCGCACTCGGCGGCACCCAAGGCCTCGAGTGCGCGGCGACGATTTTCTTGAACGGCAAAGGGGTCATCGCCAACATGCGAGCCCAGATTGAGTGAGGAGTACGCATCTTCGGAAACACCGCCGGCGCGTTCGGTAAAAGCAAAGCGAACATCGTGCGTCGCGCCCTCTACCAACGTAACTCCATCATGGTCGACACGCGAAACGCTGTCCGCACGTGCTGCCATACTAAAGCCTCCTAATAACACAAGTATCGCGGCGACGCCGCAGCAGTCCGTGCCACACGGCTGCCATACTTCATCAAAAGGATACCCGCAGCGGTAGGGGCTAAACGTAAGGGGAACGTAAGGAGATTGGAGGCTTTCGTTTACAAAGGCAAAACACAACAAAAAGGGTGCGCCCAATCGGACGCACCCCATACAGGTCGCTGAGAAAAACGAACTAGAAGCTGCCGCGCTTGAGGAAGTCAGGAAGCTCAAACTGGTCGTTGCCAAAGTTGGGGAGCTCGGTACCACCGACGTTGCGAGTCGGGGCAGCCTGAGCCGGGCTCGTGGCAGGAGCGGTGCGCTGCGGCTCGGTAGAAGCAGCGGCCTTGCTCTGGGACTGCTGTGCAGCGAAGAGCTCGTCCTGACGGTTGACGTTGGAGTCGGAGAAGCCCGTAGCGATGACGGTAATACGCACCTGATCGCCCAGGGACTCGTCGACAACGGTACCGAAGATGATGTTGGCCTCGGGGTCGACGGCGTTGGCGACAACGTCGGCAGCGTCGCTGATCTCCTGAATACCCAGGTCCTTGGAACCGGCAATGGAAAGCAGGACGCGCGTAGCGCCATCGATGGAGCTCTCGAGCAGCGGGCTGGAAATAGCCTGCTGGGCAGCGTCGACGGCACGGGTGTCCCCAGAAGCGGTACCGATACCCATCATGGCGGTACCGGCCTGCTTCATGATGGTCTTAACATCGGCGAAGTCCAGGTTGATGATACCGGGGACGGTGATGAGGTCGGTGATGCCCTGGGTGCCCTGGGAAAGGACGCCATCGGCGATTGCGAAGGCCTCAAGCATGGTGGTCTTCTTCTCGGCGATGTCGAGCAGCTTGTCGTTAGGGATAACGATCATGGTGTCGACGCAGTCGGAAAGCGTCTTAATGCCTTCTTCGGCGCTCTTCTTGCGCTTGCGGCCCTCAAACGTAAAGGGCTTGGTCACGACGGCGACGGTCAGCGCGCCGACCTCGTTCATCGCGATATCGGCAACGATGGGGGCAGCGCCGGTACCGGTGCCGCCGCCCTCGCCGCAGGTGATGAACACCATATCGGCGCCAGCGAGCGCCTCGGCGATGTCGTCGCGGGACTCATCGGCGGCCTTACGGCCGACCTCGGGGTTGGCGCCAGCGCCCAGGCCGCGGGTCAGGTCGGTGCCGATGTGCACCTTGATATCGGCATCAGAGATCGCGAGTGCCTGAGCATCGGTGTTGATGGCAACAAACTCGACGCCGCGGATACCCTCTTCGATCATTCGATTGACCGCGTTGGTACCGCCGCCGCCGACGCCGACCACCTTAATGACGGCAAGGTAGTTGTTGATCTCTGTCTCGTGCATGTCGGTCCTCCGAACAAAGGTTATAGCCATAGCATGGGTCGACCCCTGCGCACATTAACCTTCAGGTTGAAAGTAAATGCAAAGGTAAACCGTATTATGTTTGCACATTATGAACGTATCAGTCAAATAATTGACCGTGAAAACCAAACAAACCAGATAAACGGCGTGGTATGGCCCCTCAACAAAGCATCAACCAGCGCTACGAGGTCGGAGCGTTCCTAAATGTATAGTTACCCGGAGAGCGCACATTGATATACGTTACGCCCTCTACCTGCGAAAGCAACTTGGTAACTACGCGTTCCTTCTTGACGATATCGTCCGAATCGCCCAGCGACACCTCAATGCCGTTATTGAGGTTTGCCGAGATGGCTTCGACCGAAGGCGTGGAAATATCCTTGACTTGTCCCAAGAACTCGCTCGAAAAACCACGCACATAATCCAAGCCAGCCTTAACGGCCTTGGAGCTCACCGCCTGGCCGGAAACCGGAGCGACATCCGCCGAGACATCAGTCAACAACACCGCGCCATAGTGCTTAGCGAGCGCCAGCGCGGCATCAATGCCGGTCAGGGTATTTGAGCCCTGCCCCGTCGTGATGACGTTGCCCTGGTCATCCACTTCGACCGACGTCGACAGCGGGGCGATCCAGGTGTCATCATCCCCGATGGCCCAGGCAAGGTCATCGGAGCTGATATAGGCAATTGCGATGACCTTGCGCTCCATCGGCGTAATGATGAGCGTATGCGGGAACTGACGCTGGACATCTACGCCCGAGACCCACGGGTTCTGCTTGAGGTCCTCGGTAATCTGGTCGGGATCGACGTTAAAAAGCGACGTTCCCTCGGGCAAATCGATCAGCTGGATAGCATCGTGCTTCGTCACATGCTCGCTGCCTTGAATCTGAATATCAGTGGCGGTAAACAATCCAGAGTTAATCACCACGATGGCAACGACGACGAGCACGGCCAAGACGGCCAGAACGCCGCCAACGATTTTGCCTTTGCCTGTAACGACAGAAGCGGCGTCTGATGTTTTATTTACCATCGCCCCAAGTGAAGACAACGGGTTGACGCTTTTTTTACCCGAAGGCTTCTTGGCGGTAGCCGGCACCGATGTCAGCGAGCGTGGTTTCGATGCGCCCAGCGTGCGACCTGGACGCGGCGCTTTAGTTCCCGTCGAGGGCTTAGGAGTTGCCATGGGACGGGCAGGTTTGGCGCCCATAACAGGCTTTGACGTCACCGAGGGACGCGAGGACTTTTTTGCGGCCGGACGATTACCGAGCTGCGAGCCAACGACCGGACGACTGGTCTGTCGAGCATGCCCGACAGACTTAGAATGCGCGACGGTATTGCGTTGAGGTTTGGCAGGCGCGCCGGAACGCCCTCCGGCGCGGCGGAAGGTGGGTTTCGATGCTCTAGAAGCCGAGGAATTTAACTTCCGGTCTGAGCTCGATGCCATACGCCTCCCTCACCTTTCCGTGCACATGTCTAATAACCGCGGCAACGTCATCGGCCGAGGCAGTTCCGTTATTAACGATAAAATTAGCGTGAACGGGCGAAACTTCCGCGCCGCCAATCGAAAAACCCTTTAATCCACAATCCTCGATAAGCTTGCCCACACTCGCATCGGGCGGGTTGCGAAAGACAGACCCGCAGGATGCGCGACCCATGGGCTGCGTACGCTTGCGCCTTGTAAGGTACCGCTCCATGCGCTCGCGAATGTCGGCCTTGGGCGCCGGTTTAAGCTTGAGCACGCACTCGAGGATGATCTCATTGCGGGGAAGGCTACATTCGCGGTAGCCCCAAGTGATCTCGGACCCCGCATAATGCTTGATACCGGATGCCGGGTCAAACGTTACGACATCCTCAACCAGCGAGCCAATCCACTCGGTCCGTGTGCCGGCATTCATAGATATCGCACCGCCGACCGAACCAGGAATGCCAACGGCAAACTCAAGGCCCGAGAGGCTACGCGACAGGGCATCGTTGACCAGGCGCGCAAACATCACGCCCGCACCGACCGTCAGCGTACAACCGTCATCGGCAACAACCGTGCGCTGAAACTCACGTCCGAGCGAAATGACGGCACCGCGATAACCGCCATCGGCAACCAGCAGATTGGAGCCCTTGCCGATGATGACCCACGGCACCTGCTCGCGATCGAGCACCGCCACGGCGCGGCGGAGGGCATGATAGCTATGGCACGTCACAAAGAGGTCGGCCTTGCCGCCGATACGATAGCTCGTATGACGCGCAAGGCGCTCGTCCTCGATCACATCCGTGTCGATCATGCCCGAGAGCGCCATGACGGCGTTAAACAGACCCATTAGACTTAAGCGTCTTTCTTGGCAGTCAGATACTCAATGAACTCGGGACCGACGGTCGTAACGTCGCCGGCACCCATGGTGAGCAGCAGGTCGCCCTCGCCCACCATCTGCTCGAGCTCCTGATTGAGCTCAAGACGGCTGGAGCAGTACACGACCTCCTTGCCAGGATGCTTGGCGCGCACGGTATCGGCGAGCATCTTAGAGGTGACACCCGGAATGGGCATCTCGCCAGCCGAGAACACATCAATCAGCAGCAGTTTATCGGCATTGGCAAATGCATCGGCAAAGTCGTCGCACAGGGCCTGCAGGCGCGAATAGCGGTGCGGCTGGAACACGACATCGACGTGCTTGTAGCCCAGCGAGGAAGCGGCAGCAAGCGTCGCCTTGATCTCGGTGGGGTGATGGCCGTAATCATCGACCACGGTGATGCCATCGATATCGCCCACGTGGGTAAAGCGACGGCGGACGCCCTCAAAGCTCGAGAGCGCCTTGGCGGCGGCGTCGATGTCAAGGCCCAGGACATGGGCGACGGTGAGCACCGCCGTGGCGTTGAGCATGTTGTGGCGACCGGGGTTGCTCTTGATCTCCACAGCGTGCTCAGTGCCGTCCTCAAAGCGAACGATAAAGTCACTCTGGATGCCCTTGACATCCGGGTGCACGCAGACGATGTCGTTGCTCTCGGCAAAGCCGTAGGAAAGCACGTGACGGCCCGTCGACTTGGCGAGCTCGACCAGATGCGGGTCCTCGCCACAGACGATGACGGTGCCGTCCTCGCCCACCAGGCTCATGAATTTGGCGAAAGTTGCCTCGATCTCCTCGATACCCGAGTAGTGATCGAGGTGGTCGGCCTCGACGTTGGTCACAATGACTACGTTGGGGTTCAGGAACAGGAAGGAGCTGTCGGACTCGTCGGCCTCGGCGACAAAGTAGTCGCCCGAGCCGTTCTTGCCGTTCGTGTCATAGCCCTCGACGATGCCGCCGATCAAGAAGCTCGGATCCAGACCCATGCGGTCGAGCATGGTGGCGCACATCGAAGACGTGGTGGTCTTGCCATGCGTGCCGGCAACAGCGACGGTAGTGTAGCCGTGGCCCAAAGCAGAGAGCATCTTGGCACGGGGCCACACGGGAATGCCCAGCTCGCGAGCGCGCACGAGCTCAGGGTTGGACTCCGGAATAGCGGTGGAGACAACAACCACGTCGGGCTTGACCTCGTCAATCGTGGCGGCCTCATGGCCCACATGCACCTTCACACCAGCGCGGGTAAGCTGGCGGATATAACGTGACGTCTTAAGGTCGGAGCCGGTAACGGCATAACCGCGCTCGTGCAGAACGAGGGCGATGCCACTCATGCCGGCGCCGCCGATACCGATAAAGTGGGCGCTCTTAAACTCGGGCGCGGAGGTTGCAGTCTGGGAATCAGCCATGTGCTCGTGTACTCCTTGCGTAAACACTGCCTGTAACCCGTTAACTGTACCGCACCTACCGCATCAGCGCGAGGGCGACCGACGATATCCCGTCTAACTAACGCAAACCCTCTACCGCATCCGCCAGAAGAGCGGCGGCCCTATCCTGAGCCAGACCGCGCGCCGCCTGACGCATGGCGTCGCGTGCCGCCGCGTCATCGACCAGGTGCAGCAGCTCATCGGCAAAGGCAGAACCGTCGATATCGGCATCGGCGCAGAGCACGCCAGCCCCGGCGTCGACCAGATAACGGGCATTGGTGGTTTGGTGGTCGGCCGTCGCATGCGGGTACGGCACGAGCACCGAAGGCACGGCGAGCGCAGCGATCTCGGCCACGCTCGATGCGCCCGAACGCGAGAGCACCAAATCGGCAGCAGCCAGCATGTCGCCCATGTTGTCGATGTAAGGCTGGACGCGGTAACGCTTCGCCTCCTCGGGCGTCAGCGCCAAAGCGCGCTCGGTCTCCTCAAAGCCGTCGGCACCCGTCGAATGCAACACATAGAGGTTCTTGCGCGAAAGCAGCTCGTTTTTGAGCGAAGCCACGCGCTCGTTGAGGTGCTGGGCGCCAAGTGAACCGCCAAAGACGAGCAGCAGCGTAGCGTCCTCGGGAACGCCAAGTGCCTTGCGGCCGCGAGCGCGATCGCCCTCGATCACCGAGCGACGTACGGGGTTGCCGGTCATGAGCACGTGGTCAGGGTCACCTTCGCGCTCAAAGACCGAACGCGCTGCCGGCACCGAGATGCACATGCGGGCGGCGTGGGAGTTCATCATCTTGTTGGCCAGGCCCGGAACAGAGTTCTGCTCATGCAGCAGATACGGAACGCCTGCGCCCTTGCACCACCCCAGCAACGGAACCTCGACATAGGCACCAAAACCGATGGCGGCATCGGGCTTGCCGACCTTTGAGAAATGACTGGCGAGCGCACGCTTGGCCTTGTTGACACGCCACAGCGAGGTCAGCGCCGTCCAAGGACGGGAGCGGTCGAAGCCCGTAACCGTAATAGGAACAAAATCAAACCCAGCCTCGGGGACCAGACGACCCTCGAGCTTGCGCGACTGGCCCACGAACACAACGTGGTGGCCACGGTCATGCAGCTCCTCGGCCAAAGCGAGCGCGGGGTTAATGTGTCCTGCCGTGCCGCCGGCTGCAATAGCAACGGTCATCTTATCGGTCATGGTAGTCCCTTCGTACACGCGGTCCCTGGTCGTCGGTGCGCAAACGCGCCGACGGGTCCGAGTTCAAATCGATTCGATTATATCCGCCGCCCGCATTGCGAGGAGTTGGGCGCTGCGGACGACCTTGCGGCGCCGTTCGCTGACGCGGACGGGCTGCCGGCTCGGTCGCAGAGCCATCCAGAACGGTAAAGCCGTTACGCGAAGATCGCTCGCCGCGCACGTGGGGCACGCCGGCGGTACTCTCATCCATAACTGCAAAGCTCTCGCGGCGACGGTCGTACTCATCGCGACGGGCGCTCTCGTACGAAACGCGTAGGATCAGACCGGCAAGCATAAGCGACACAATAATCGACGAACCGCCATAGCTAATAAACGGCAACGGTTTGCCCGTCATGGGAAACACGTTGAGGATGCCCAGCGCATTGATCAAAAACTGCACCGCGAGAATGACCGCAGAGCCAGACGCCATGAGCGCGCCCCGACGATCGGTCGCCTGCTCGGCAATGCGAAACGCCGAGTAGATCAGCATCGCAAACACCAAGAAGAACAGGACGGTTCCGACAAAACCGACTTCCTCGCCAATGATGGCCAGGATGTAGTCATTGTGCGCCTCGGGCAGATACGAGTACTTCATGGTTGAGTTGCCGATGCCACGGCCGAACAGACCGCCCGAGGCAAAGGCCATGATGGCAAGCGTGGCCTGATAGCCGTCACCATACTCGTCGGCCCAAGGGTTCAAGGCAACCTGAATACGCACCATACGGTATGGCTCTGCGACAAGCGCAATCACGATCACGAGAATGCCGAAGATTAGCACGCCGATGATAAATCTGGGGTCGAGACCCGCAAACAACGCCATGCACATGAGGGTCAACAGGATAATCAGGACGGTACCGAAATCGGGCTGGATAAAGATCAGAAAGAACGAAATGCCCAGGTAGATGCCCATCTTGCGAAGGAATTCGTTGATGTTGCCACCGGGCGAAAAGAAGCGATCGAGCATGATGGCCGAATACGCAATGGCAAATGGCTTTAAAAACTCGGAAGGCTGGAACTGAATGCCGGCGATGTTGAGCCAGCGCGTGGCGCCACGGCTGCCGCTGCCCACCAAGAACACCAGAAACAGTAGCCCTATCATGCCTATGAGGAAGATCCTGAGCACGTCTTCCCCAAACCAACTGTCCGGCAAGATGCGCACGATGGCAACCATAGCCAGCACGCCAACTCCGGCAAACGCGGCTTGCCGAAACAGAAAAAACGTCGCCGAGCCATTCTCGTGCAGCGCCTCGACCGAAGACGCCGAGTACACCATCAGCAGGCCAAAGCACACCAAGGTAAACAGGCAGGCCATGAATATCAGACGGGGGCGCATGATACGGGCGGGAACGCCGGCAATATAGCGTTCGCTAAACGTCTGCCCGCCGCGACCGGAACGCGGTGTGCTGCGCCGCGAGGAAGCACGGTCCGAGTCGGGCCTCCTCATACCTTGTCGGGGGCTCTCCTCTCTCACCGGCAACCCCTATTCCATTTGCGATTTCGCCGCAGCGGCAAGCTGCGCCACATAGTCCTTAAACACGCGGCCGCGCTCCTCATAGCCCGAGAACTCATCGAACGAAGAGCAGGCAGGAGAAAGTAAGATCACGTCGCCACGGCTCGACAGCGAACGGGCAACGTCCACGGCATCGCGTAGGTCATCCGCCTGGGCGATATCCACATCGCCATCGACATCGGCCTCGTCCATAGCGGCGGTGAAGCGCTCGCGCGCATCGCCAAAGCAGACGACCGAGCGCACGTTATCCATAACAACGCGCGCGAAGTCCGTGAGCGGCGTGCCCTTATCGTGGCCGCCGAGCAGCAAGATCACGTCGTCATCGGGAAATGCCGTCAGTGCCTTCTCGACCGCGTCGGTGTTGGTCGCCTTGGAATCGTTGACGTAGCGCACACCGTCAATCTCGCCGCACGGCTCCACGCGATGCTCGAGCGGCTGGAACGAGGCCAGACCGCGGCGGACACCATCGACATCGGCACCGACGGCCAGAGCAGCCGTGGCGGCACATAAGGCATTGATGACATTGTGATGGCCCGAGATCTTGAGCTCGGACGTGGCGACAAGCTGAGTCTCGACGCCCTTCAGGCGCACGACCATTTTGCCGTCGCGCACAAAGGCGGCGTCTGCACCCTCGGGCTCGTCAAAAGCGACCTTGCAGATGCGGCGACCCGGCGTATAGATGTACTCATCGAACTCGTGAATGCCGGCGTCTTCGACGTCGACAACCACCAGATCGTCATCGACCATATTGTCAAACAGCTTGATCTTGGCAAGCGCATAGTTCTTATGGCTCTTATGCCAGCCCAAGTGGTCGGGAGTGATGTTGAGCAGCACTGCCACGCGAGGGTGGAGCTCGGTGGTCGTAGCAATCTGATAGCTCGAGAGCTCAGCCACAAACCACTCGTTGTGGGCTCGGCCGTCAATCTCGTTGACCGGCGGCTCGCCGATGTTGCCGACAGCTACGCTGGCCTCGCCGGCAGCCTTGAGCAGATAATCAGTCAGCGACGTGGTGGTCGTCTTACCGTTGGTGCCCGTGATGGCAATCCAGTTATCGGGCGACAGGCGATAGGCAAACTCTGGCTCACCCATAATCTGAGCGGCATGTTCGCGCCCGGCCTTAAAGAAGCCCGAGAACTCCGAGATGCCCGGGCACGTCACGCATACGTCATAGGCGCCCTCGACCTGTTCGGTCCCATAGACAAACGACGCACCAGCAGCCTCGAGCGCACGCGTGGCGTCATTGGGCTCAGAGGTGCCGCCGCCATACACGGTAACGGCGCTTACGCGCTCTGGATGTGCCAGCGCCCAGCGGGCGACATCGAGGCCGGATTTGCCCTGACCCAAAACGAGCAGGCTAAAGACATCAGCAAGAGGCATGAAAGACCACTATCCCAACTGGAAGAACAGAGCAAGGCCAACGGCACCAAATGCCGCAGCGATAATCCAAAAACGGATGACGACCTTGGTCTCGGCCCAACCCTTCTTTTCGAAATGATGATGGATGGGCGCCATAAGGAAGACGCGCTTGTGCGTAAAGTGGAAGTAGACAACCTGAATCATGACCGACAGGGTCTCAACGATAAACAGGCCGCCGATGATGAGGGAGACGACCTCGGTGTTAGTCATGATGGACGTACAGGCGAACGCGGCGCCCAGAGCAAGCGAGCCGGTATCACCCATAAAGATGCTCGCCGGATAGCAGTTGAACCACAGAAAGCCCAAGCAGGCACCGGCACACGCGGTGCAGAAGATGGACAGGTTCACGTCTCCGTGCAAAAACGCCATGGCAGCCATGGCGAGCATGGCGATCATGGAGGTGCCGCCAGCAAGACCGTCAAGGCCATCGGTCAGGTTCACGGCATTAGAAAGACCGGCAATCATCAGCCAGCAAAAGACAATATAGAGCCACGGGAACGAATAGCCGCAGATGGTGGTCGAAAGCACGCCAAGGTCGATCGTCAACCCACCGGGAAAACGAATCTCGGGGGCGACACCGCACCAGTTGACGGCAAGTACCGTAAAGGTGACACAGATAATGGTTAGGCCGATCATCTTGGCATGGGGCGTCAGACCGAGCGAGCGCCCATGCGTAACGGAGGTCAGGTCGTCGATCAGGCCCAGCACGCCGGTCGCCAGCGTGGCGAGCAGCACGAGTACGAGCTCGGTGGTGAGCTTGCCCATCAGCAGGCAGGTCAGCGAGATCGCGACGAGGATGACAACGCCACCCATGGTGGGCGTTCCCTGCTTAACCAAATGACGCTTGGGGCCGTCGGCACGAACCTGCTGGCCGATACCCTCGACCTTGAGCAGCTTGATCCACCACGGCATGAGCAGCAGCGCAATGGCTGCGGCGATGCCAAGCCCCAAAAAAGCCTGATACGTTGGATACGAGGGATTGCCGAACATGGGCTAGCACACACCTTCCACAAAGCGGTCGAGCTCAACAAAGCGGGAACCCTTGACCAGTACAACATCATGTTTTTCAAGCGCGCCGCCCATGCGGTCGAGCACCTGCTGATAATCGGAGAACACCTGGATGCGGTCCTCGTCCATGCCCATCATGCGCGCGGCATCGGCCATAAGCTGGGCCAGCTCACCACCCACGCACGCCAGCATGTCGAGCTTCTTGGCGGCGGCATAGGCGCCCACGAGCTCATGCATGCGAGGAGCCTCATCGCCCATCTCGCCCATCTCGCCCAGGATCGCCATGCGAGACCCCGTGCACGAAAGCGAGCACAGCAGATCGAGGCCGGCTGCCATCGATTCGGCGCTGGCGTTATAGGAATCGTCGATGATGCGTGCACCGCTCTTGGCGCGCTTGATCTCCTGGCGGTGCCCGGTGATCGTGAGGCCCCTAAAGGCAGCATCGATCTGCTCGGGCGTCACGCCCAGGCGATAGGCAACCGCGGCGGCCTTAACGGCATTAGGAACGGACTGCACGCCGGGGATGGCAAGCATGGTATCGATTGTCTCGCCCTGACCAAAATCGAGCGTAAAGACCGGACGGCCCTCGTCATCAACACGAACGTCGCGGGCACGGACCTCATCATCGTCCGAGACGCCGGCCAGCATCACGTCGATACCAGCAGGCTGGGCGAACGTATCGCGAATGAATGGCGTAAAGTCGTCCTCGCCGCCCAAAACCAGCAGCGGCAAATAGTCGCCGGCGGCGCACATACCCTGGACAATCTCGGCCTTAGCGCGGGCGATGTTCTCGCGGCTGCCCAAAATGCCGATATGAGAGGTACCGATCTTGCTCACGATGGCAAGGTTGGGATTGGCGGACTGGGACAGGCGCTCAATCTCGTGGAAATGGTTCATGCCCATCTCGAGCACCAGAACCTCGGTATCGGCCGGAGCGGAAAGCACCGTGAGCGGCATGCCGATCAGGTTATTGAAATTGCCCTTGGTGGCCCAGACACGATAGCGCTTGGCGAGCACAGCGGCGAGCACGTCCTTGGTCGTCGTCTTGCCGATGGAACCGGTAATGCCAACGACCAGGCAGCCAAGCTCCAGGCGATACGCGTGCGCCAAACGCAGCAGAAACTCCTCGGGATCATCGGTCAGCAAGATGGCACAGCCCTTGTCCTGTGCCAGCGAGACCAGCTCGGCCTCGGGCTCACGCGTCATCACGACGGCGCCGGCACCCGACTGGACGGCACGGGAAGCAAAATCATTGCCGTCGACGTTTTCACCGGGAAAGGCGACGAAAATCGTCCCTTCCTCGACCTGGCGCGAGTCGATAACGCACCCGCGGCATACCCGATCGGCTTCTCCCGTCACGGTTCGGGCCCCTGTTGCGGCCGCGAGGTTGTTGACGGCGATCTCTATCATTGCAGCTCCCCTGTAAACCTAATAATGCTATCGGCGTATTGTATCCCAGCGCCGCGCATGCGTGGTGCAGGGCATGTGAACACCCCTCATATGGGACAACAAACCACGCCCCAAAGATTGTAACCCCCTACTTCGTGTGCGGGATACCCAGCACGTCGAGCGCGTTGGCCATAATGGACTGGAACGGAACCGCAGCGGCATCTGAGCCGCTCGGCGTTCCGTCGAGCGTGATATAGCACAGCACCTTGGGCGATTGTGCCGGTGCAAAGCCCATAAAGGACGACATGTAGTTCTCCTTGAGGTAGCCGCCGTTCTCGTCGGCACGTTCGGCCGTACCGGTCTTACCTGCCACGTCATAGCCGTCAACCGCGCCGCCAACGCCCGTTCCCTCCGACACGACCGTCTGCATGCACGATGTCACCTGGGATGCGGCGTCCTCCGAAATCGCGCGCTCGCCTTCGCCCCAGTCCTTCTCGTCGCCTTTGCTGGACTTATAGAAGTGCGGGGTCATCATCACGCCGCCGTTGGCGATGCCGCCCACGGCACGTGCGATCTCAATCGGCGAGACGGACAACGCCTGTCCAAAGCTCATCGAGCCCAGCGTGGCGCCGTCATACTGGTCACGCTCCTTGACGATGCCCAGGCTCTCGCCCGGAAAATCGACACCCGAGCTGTGACCGATGCCCCACTTGTCCACATAGGCGGCAAAGTCATCGGCACCGATCTTGCGCCCCACCAGGACAAAACCCACGTTGGACGAACGGCGCATCATCTCGCGTACATCCATGGTCATGGCGTAGTCGCGCTTGTCGGCATCGGTGACGGTATCGTCGCCCACCTTGATGCTCGCCGGCACCTCAAACGGCGTACTCGACCGCACGACACCCAAGTCGAAGCCGGCGCCCGCCACGAGCGTCTTAAAGACCGAGCCGGGCTCGTAGGCGTCGGTGACCAGGCGCAGGTTCATATCCTCGGTCTTGGCGTTTTCCAAATTGGTCTGGTCGTAGGTCGGATACGAGCAGGCTGCCAAGATCTCGCCTGTCGTAGGATCGGTGACCAGCGCCGAGCCGTTCTTGGCCTTTGTCTTCTCGACAGCCTCTGCCAGGGCGTCCTCGGCCGCACGCTGGATATTGACGTCGAGCGTCGTCACGATATCAACGCCGTCGACCGCAGCCACCTTTTTATAGGCACCGCCCGCGATATAGCTACCGTCCCTCGCGCGCTCGCGTACGAGAGAGCCGTTCGTGCCGGTCAGAAGCTTGTTGTATTGCTTTTCGAGACCCGTCAAGCCGTCGTTGTCTACATTCACTACACCCAGCACCTGCGATGCCAGATTGCCGTATGGATATACGCGCTTCATGGCCTGCTCAAAAAGCACGCCGGGCAGGTTCTTCTTCTCCAGCGCCGCAGCGTCGTCTTCGTCCACCTGGCGCTTGATATACACCCAGGTTCCATCGGACTCAACGAGCTTGCGGCAGGTCTTTTTATCGATTCCAGTTGCCTTGACCAGCGCCGACACCGTCTTGTCAACATCCTCGACAAGCTGGGGGTTCACGGCGATGTTGCGACATTCGACCGACGACGCTAGCACGTTACCGTTGCGGTCGTAGATGGTACCGCGTTTGGCATAGAGGGTCTGCGCAAGCAGGCGGCGCGCATCGGCACGCTCGCGCAGTTTATCGGCTTCGACAATTTGATAGTCGGCAAGGCGAAAGACGCCCAAGCCCAAGCCAAGCCCGATGAAGCCCATGACGGCTTTGCGGCGAGGCAGAGGCGCGCCTGTGAGCCATTCGGTCGACGAACTCTTGCGCGACCTGGTGTTATGCACTTGAGGGCCGCCCGAGCCGCGAAGTCGCGACGCCGGGTCGTTGCCACGGGACCGCCCGGCGTTGTAAGATTGCCGACCCGTTCCTTGATAACCAGAACGTCCCCGCGACGAGGGACGTCCAGAACCGCGGCCCCCATCGGAACCGCGGCGATAGTCATTTGTCATACTCAGCTACCGTCTTGCTACTGAGCGGTCGCGGTCGCGTTGGCGCCCGCGGCTGCATCCTGCGAAAAGTCAAGTGTAACGCTCTCGCTGGGCTCCACCATGCCATAAGCGCCCGCAAGGTCGCGAATGCGCGTGTCGGCGCCATAGACCGAATGCATGACCTCCAGGTCGGAGCTCTCATCGGTCGCCTTTTCGAGCGTGCTGGTAAGCTCGGCGTTGCTGTTGAGCACCTGGGCCGTAACGCCGGCGAGCGCCACGCGGGCGACGCCGATCGTCATGAAGATAGCCGCAATGATGCAAAACGTTTTAAGAACGCTCATGAAAACCGGGCTTACCGCCTGGTTTGCCTGACGGCCCGCGCCCGTGTAGACATCAAAGCGCGGCGCGCGCTGCTCACGGGGAGCAACGGGGGCCTGCGGCGTCTCACGATAGGCGGGCATGGCGTTCATATCATAGGCGAGTGCTGCGCTTGAAGTGTTGTAGCCCATGATATGCCGCCTCCCATCCCGAGTACGTTGGTAGTGTGTTTAAGCTTCGTTTATGGTGCGAGCGGGAGGTCCAATATCGCGCGGTCGCGCCTACAGACGCTGCGCCACGCGGATTTTGGCTGATCTCGCCCGAGGGTTGCGCTCAACCTCATCAGGCTGGGCAACCAAGGGTTTGCGGGTGATGACCTTGAGTATCGGCACGTTGCCGCACACGCACACCGGAATCTCCGGCGGACACGTGCACCCCTGGCTCATCTCCTTAAAGTGGTTCTTTACGATACGGTCCTCGAGCGAGTGATACGAGATGACGCAGATACGTCCGCCCGGGTTGAGCCACCTGGTGGCGGCATCAAGCCCTCGTTCGAGCACATCGAGCTCGTGATTGACCTCGATGCGAATGGCCTGGAAACTTTTCTTGGCCGGGTGTCCGCCATGCCGACGAGCGGCAGCCGGGATACCCGCCTTGATGATCTCGACAAATTGGCCGGTGGTTTCGATCGGTTCTTGCTCGCGGCGGCGCACGATCTCGCGCGCAATCTGCGAGGCGAACTTCTCTTCTCCGTAGACGCGTAGAATCCGGGCGAGGTCGTGTTCGTTATAGGTGTTGATGACCTCAGCTGCGTTTAAGGTGTTATTACCCGGATCCATCCGCATGTCCAATGGGGCGTCCTCGTTATACGAAAAGCCCCTGCCAGGGATATCGAGTTGCGGTGACGAAACGCCCAAATCGAACAGGAAGCCATCGACCCCGGGCACCTCGGCCGAGCAAAGCAGCTCGTCCAAGTCGCCGAAGTTGCCCTTCAGCAGCTGGTGCGGAACGCCGGGAACCTCGCGGTCCAGACGGGCACCAGCGGCCTCGAGGGCCATGTCGTCCTGATCGACGCCGAGCAAAAGGCCCGTCTCCCCCACCTGCGCGGCCATCTTTACCGAATGGCCGGCACCGCCAAGGGTGCAATCGCAGACAACGGAGCCGCTCTTTAGCCGCAGCGACTCAAGCACTTCGCCGAGCATGACAGGTTCATGCCGATATTCTTGTGTCAAGATCCCACGCTCCATCCGTTACCCGTGCCTTGCCCTTACGAGAAGAAGAGGTCCAGCAGGGCCTCATCGTCATCGTCCTCATCGGCCGCGGCGCGATCCCAAACCTCAAGGTGGTCGTAGTTGCCCACAACCGTGACCTCGCGGTCGAGGTTCGCCTGCTTGCGGAGAGACTCGGAAAGACCGATACGACCGGCGCTATCCACGTCCATCGACGTGGTGCGCTTGTTGATCGCCCTCATGAGCTTCTGGTCGTTGATGTCACGCGGGTTAAAACCCTCGTGGCCCTCACGACCCGCGAAGAGTCCTTCGACCCACTTATCGAAGGCCTCGGCAGAGAACACGTACAGAGCATCGACATCCAGGGCTTTGAACACGCGAACGTGCTCTCCAAGCTCCTCGCGAAGGGGTGCAGGCAGGGACAGACGACCTTTTGCATCGAGATTGCGCTCGTATGCACCCGTCATTCCCATGTGCGCCCTCCCCTCGGTTACTCAGATGGCACGTACGCGGGGAACCACCCCGCCTGTCGACGTCATCAATAATATGGGGAACCGCCCCATTTTTCAACACCTTTCCCCACCCCTTCCCCCACCCCGCCCCACCACTCCACCCTCAATATGTTGTAAAACACCCCCGAGCATATGTTCGAGAACACAATATGTTGTGTTTGCAGCAAAGGCGTGATGCCACCTGTAGAACCACGCCCGCGAACCTCAACCTTCAAGTTGACCTTGAGGCGATTTTTACGTCCCTTTACACGCCGTTCACATCGCCCCCAAACTCCCCCACCCACGACACACACGGCCCACCACCGCGTCGGTGTCTGGCGAAAAATGGGACGGGCCCCAGATTGCCCATGCGCGCAAAAGTGCGTCTCGGCAATCTGGGGCCCGTCCCCTTTAATATTTATAAATATGCAGGTCAGCGAGGTGCTAGCGATGTGCCAGCGGATGCGCCGCCAGATAGACCTCGGTCAGTTGCGTACGATCGACATGCGTGTAGACCTGCGTGGTCGATATATCGGCATGTCCCAAGATCTCCTGTAGCACACGGAGGTCTGCGCCGCCCGCAAGCATATGGGTGGCAAAGGAGTGACGCAGCGTATGGGGATGGAGCCCCACCAGTCCCACCTGGCGCCCGTAGCGCTCACAGATGGCATGGATGCCCTGGCGCGACAGACGGCGGCCGTTCTTATTTAAAAAGACCGCCGAGGTCTCGGTTCCGCGGGCATGGGCCGCCAAGCGAGAACGCCCCTCAGTTACATAAAGCGTCAGAGCTCGCGCCGCGCTTCCTACCAGCGGGGACAGGCGTTCCTTCGAGCCCTTACCACGAACGAGCACAAAGCCATCGTCGATATGGATATCGCCCACATCGAGCCCCACCAACTCGCTCACACGCAAACCGCATCCGTAGAGCACTTCCAAGATGGCATGGTCGCGCAAGCCCATCTCGCCCTCGGGGAAGTCTTGATCGAGCAGCGCCGAGACATCCTCCACCGATAGATACTCCGGCAAACGCTCAGCCTTTTTAGGCAGGCGCAACGCCGCCGTTGGATTTTGGGCCACAGCCCCATCGCGCACCAAAAAGGCATGCAGGCCCTTCACGGCCGCAAGCGCACGCTCCACCGAGGCATCCGAATAGCCCCCATCGCGACGGTCGGCGACAAAGCCCTCCACGACCTGACGGGTCACCTCTTCAAAAGACACAATACCCGCCCGCTCCAGATAGGCGCAGTACGTCGTCAGGTCACGACGATAGGCCGCAATCGTGTTGCGCGCCAAACCCCGCTCGACCGCGAGGTAATCGAGATACTCCCCCGCCGCCACGGCGAGCGACGAGGGAGTAGCTTCGGTATGTTCCTTATTCGCCGGCACCCTTAGTCCGTAGCGAGGTTCATGGGCGTCACCTGCAGACGGTCGACACCCTCGTGCTGGCCGATCGAAGCGCGCACGAACTCGCGGAACAGCGGCTGCGGGTTGGTCGGGCGGCTCTTGAACTCGGGATGAGCCTGGGTTGCCACATACCACGGATGCACGTCGCGCGGCAGCTCGACCATCTCGACCAGGCGCTCGTCGGGCGACAGACCCGAGATAACCAAGCCGGCGTCCTCGAGCTGGTCACGGAAGGCGTTGTTGAACTCAAAGCGATGACGGTGACGCTCGTAGACGAGCTCCTCGCCATATGCCTCGCGAGCAAGGGTATCGGCGGCGAGCTTACACGGATAGGCGCCCAGGCGCATGGTGCCGCCCTTCTCGGTCACGTCCTCCTGCGAGCTCATCAGATCGATGACGCTAAACGGGCCGTCCGGATCGAACTCGGAGGAGCTGGCGCCGGCAAGGCCGACGACGTTGCGGGCGAACTCGCACACGGCCACCTGCATACCCAGGCAAATGCCCAGATACGGAATCTTGTGCTCACGGGCAAACTCGGCCGCGAGGATCTTGCCCTCCAGGGCGCGCTTGCCAAAGCCGCCGGGGACCAGGATGCCCGAGGCGTCGCCCAGAACCTCGGAGACATTCTGCTCGTCGAGGCTCTCGCCGTCGACCAGCTGGACGTCCACATGGCGATCGTAGAAGACGCCCGCATGGTGCAGGGCCTCGATAACCGACAGGTACGCATCGGGCAGCTGCGTGTACTTGCCCACGACAGCGATCTTCACCTTGTCGGCGTGATGGTTGGCGTGATTCTGTTTGCGCAGGAACTCGTTCCACTCGCTCATGTCGCGCTCACGCGGGTCCAGACCCAGGCGCTCGCAAATGCGCAGGTCAAAGTCCTGCTCGGCAAGCAGCTGCGGAACATCGTAAATGCTCGCGCAGTCCTCGTTGGTAAAGACACAATCGGTGTCGACGTCGCAGAAGCTTGCGATCTTTCCGCGGATAGCGTCATCGATATGGTGGTCGGAGCGCAGCACGATGATATCGGGCTGGATGCCAAAGCTGCGGAGCTCCTTGACGGAATGCTGCGTGGGCTTGGTCTTGACCTCGTGGGCGGCGGCGATATAGGGAACGAGCGACACGTGGATGTAGCAGACGTTCTCGGGGCCGGCCTCCTTGCGGTACTGACGGATGGCCTCGACAAACGGTTGGGACTCGATGTCGCCGATCGTGCCGCCCAGCTCGGTGATGACTACATCTGAGCCGGTCTGCTCCTCGATGCGGCGGAACTTGTCCTTAATGGCATTGGTGACGTGAGGAATCACCTGCACGGTACCGCCCAAAAAGTCGCCGCGACGCTCGCGGGCGATCAAGCTCTTATAGATGGCGCCGGTCGTAAAGTTGGAATCGCGGGTCAGGTTCTCATCAATAAAGCGCTCGTAATGACCCAGGTCCAGGTCGGACTCGTAACCATCCTCGGTAACGAAGACCTCACCATGCTGGAAGGGGCTCATGGTACCGGGGTCGACGTTCAGATACGGATCAGCCTTCTGCATCGTTACTTTGTAGCCACGCGACTTGAGCAGACGGCCCAGCGAGGCCGCGGTGATACCCTTGCCCAGAGACGAAACCACGCCACCGGTTACGAACACATGCTTGGTCATATTGAGTTACCTGCGCTTCCCGTAGAAGTTGTTTATCCACATCTTACGGGTCTTCATTGTAATACTCGCGCCGCGGACCGTTCGCAATTTTTCTCGCGTGAGATTGCATTTCTCAATCTTGAAACAAAACGCCGCCCGGTTTCCCAGGCGGCGTCGCTATGGCAAGGGTTACATGCTGCTATCGATCAGAAACCTCGTCCTCAAGCATTTCTTGAACGAGCATGCCGGTACGGACGCCCTCAAGATACCACTCGCCACGTTCGGTGAGGCAAATGCCATTTGCAAGCTGACCGCCGTCGTCGCTATAACGCGAGACGACATCAATCATGCCTTCGGAATCCAAGCGATCGATTGCGGCGCGGGCACGATACGGCGAAACCCCCACGCGCTCGGCAAGCGTTTTGCGCGAGAAACCATACGGCCCGCCATTGTCTTCGGTTTGCTGGTCGATCTCCATCAATACCAGCACCTCGACACGCTTCATATCGTTGACACTCGCACGACCCTTGCCCGCCATAGCAGCCTCCTCAAACCGAGCACGAGCATCTAACGCGCCGTGCGCGACCGACACACCTCACGATGGCAGGTAATATCCATCATGCGGCATCCCGCTAAGGATGAAACAGTTACGGTTATTGTATACCGCTCAAATTGTTTCTAGGCAGGTAAACAGCTACTTTTCGCCGAAATAGGCGCTTTATTGATCAAAAAGCCGTACCGGGCGCTAACCCGATACGGCCAAAATGCAATGCAATTACCGCGGTGCTTCAAACTTAGCGATGGAAGAAACCGCGGCGCTCAAACTTGGGCTCGCAGCACACGTTGATACCCAGTTTGCGCAGTACCGTCTCGTCCGTCGGCGAGATAATCACGCTAAAGAAGGCATCGCAACCGCGCAGCTGCTCCAGGCCCGAAAGGACGCGAGCGGCCGTCTCACTCGTGGCCGAGGTGATCGACAGCGCCATAAGCGTCTCGTCGGTGTGGAGGCGCGGGTTTTTGCTGCCCAGGAAATGCGTCTTGAGCTTGCTGATGGGCTCGATCGCTTCATCGCTAATGACCTCGAGCTCAAGGTCGACGCCCGAGACATGCTTAAGTGCATTCATGATGAGCGAGCTCGCGGCGCCCAGGCGCGTGGAAGTCTTGCCGGTCACCACGGAGCCATCGGGCATGACCATGGCACCCACGGGACCACCCGTCAGCTGCTCCCTGGTGAGGGCTGCCGAGCGCGCCGGTGAGTAGTTCTTATCGATGCCGGCTTTCTTCATAATAATCTTGAGACGGTCGACTTGCTCATCGCCCACGCCGGTACGGCGCACATTTTCGACCGCGGTAAAGTAGCGGCGGACGATCTCCATCTTGGAAGCGTCGCGGCAGGCATCGTCATCGGTGATGGCAAAGCCGACCATATTGACGCCCATGTCCGTAGGGCTCTGGTAGGGGCTCTTGCCCAGGATCTTTTCCATCAGGGCACGGACTACCGGGAAGGCCTCGACGTCGCGGTTGTAGTTGACCGTGGTCTTGTTGTAGGCCTCAAGGTGGAACGAATCGATGATATTGGCGTCGTCGAGGTCAGCCGTGGCGGCCTCGTAGGCAATATTGACCGGATGCGTCAGAGGAAGATTCCAGACAGGGAAGGTCTCGAACTTGGCATAGCCGGCGGCCGTGCCATGCTTGTGCTCGTGATAGAGCTGAGACAGGCAGGTGGCAAGCTTGCCCGAGCCAGGACCGGGGGCAGTGACCACGACGAGCGGTCGGGTGGTCTCGACAAACTCGTTCTTGCCGTAGCCATCGTCGGACACGATCAGATCGACATCGTGCGGATACCCCTCGATGGGATAGTGCAGCTTGGCGGGAATACCGAGCGCGTTCAGGCGGTTGCGGAACACATCGGCAGCGGGCTGGCCGGCGTACTGGGTGATGACCACAGCCGCGACAGCAAAGCCGTTGCCGCGAAACAGGTCAACCAGGCGCAGCACATCCTCGTCATAGGTAATGCCGAGGTCACCACGAGCCTTGTTTTTCTCGATGTGGTTCGCGTTGATCGCGATGATAACCTCGACATCGTCGGCGATGCTCTTGAGCATGCGGAACTTGCTGTCCGGTTCAAAACCCGGCAGCACGCGGCTCGCATGATAGTCATCGAACAGCTTACCGCCAAACTCCAAATAGAGCTTGCCACCAAACTGCGAGATGCGCTCCTTAATGTGAGCAGCCTGCAGCTCGATATACTTCGCGTTGTCGAAACCCTGGCGCATGTATGGCTCCCGTCCCGTTTCCATTTAATGTTCTAGGCGATTATAACGGAGCAGACCCTCCCCAACGCCCAAGCAATCAACTGGCACCAACCAAACACGCCATCGATAAGTTGCGGTGAAATAGTTCCCGTTTAACCCCTCAAGACGGCCAAACAGGAACTATTCCACCGCAACTTCCCCTTTTTGGCGCAAACTAACCTGACCCCTTTGCATCAATAATGGCAGCGCCGCAGGTTGAGCATAAGTCAGCGAGCGACGTCCAGGACGTACAAGTTGGCATGAAAAAGGCAAGGCATAGACCTTTTGGTCATGCCTTGCCTTTTGAATGACAAATTGTCGTCCTGGGCGGCGCGCAGCGTCGACTGGTTGCGCGGTTCGTAGAACCGCGCAACATGAGAGCGCCCCCTCCCGCGCACGGAACGGAAGGGGGCTAAAGGTAGGAGTCTACCGGTGGGTTTACCCCACCGGACAGACGATGACCAGGTGATCCTCTACAGGATCGTCAAGGTTTCCGTGGGGTACCCGTTGGGTACTTAGATCAACACGCAGGCGACGGTCAGGATGATGGCGCAGACGACAGAGAGCGCGACGATGAGCTTAAGGGCAAACTTGAGCCAGGTCGTCCACTCGATCTTGGCCAGGGCGAGACCGCCCATGATGGCGCCGGAGGTCGGGGTGAACAGGTTCACGACACCGATGGCGGCGGAGAAGATCATGACCATGACCTCGGGCGAGAAGCCGAGCTTAACAGCCAGCGGTCCCATGATGGGCATGGAGACGGTAGCCATACCGGAGGTCGAGGGGATCAGGAAGGACAGGCCGAAGTAGACCAGGAAGCTCATGGGAGCGAAGATCACGCCGGACAGGCCAGCCAGGGCATTGGCGGCAGCGTCGAGGACGTAGACGTCGAGGCCGGTGTTAGCCATGAGGACGGAGATACCACGGGCGAGGGCGATGACGAGAACAACGGACATCATGTCGGCAGCGCCGGTGATGAAGGTGTTAACAATCTGCTTCTCGGACAGGCCACCGATGATACCGATCAGGACGGCCATGAGGAAGAACCAGGTGGAAGCCTCGTCGAAGTACCACTGGCCAATGGGCAGGCCGGTGATCAGGGCAGACCAGCCCTGGACGACGGCGTTACCGTCGGCGTCGTAGACAGCGCCAGCGTCGAAGAAGTTGGCGACGCCCTCGTTGAGGTCGGCCAGCGGGATGAAGCCGACGATCATGACGACGAAGGTGAAGGCGAAGGCGATCAGAACACCCTTCTGACGACCGGTGAGCTTGACCTCCTTGTGGACCTCGGAAGCAGCCTTGCCGTGAGCTTCTTCGGCGTCCTTGAGCTCCTGCATCGACAGGATGGTAGAACCCTTGTCAGCCTTGACCTTCTTGGCATAGCTCATCACGAAGACGATGGACATAGCGGTAGTGACAATCCACAGGACGGCACCGAGGCCGATGATGATGGACTGGTTGACCTCAATGCCAACGCCGGTCAGAGCGTCGACGGCAGCGCCGACGGCGAACGGGTTAACCGTGGAGCCCAGGCAGCCGCAGCCAGCGCCGAGCAGGACGGTAGCGGCGCCGACCATCGGGTCGAAGCCAGCGGCCATCATGGTAGCGGCGAGCAGGGCGTAGAAGGGAACGGTCTCCTCGCACATACCATAAGTGGTACCACCGAGGGAGAAGATGAACATCAGCACGGGAATGAGCATAATCTCGTTGCCCTTAAGCTTCTGCACCAGAACGGCGATGCCGTTGTCCAGAGCGCCGGTCTCGGTCATCATGCCGAGGAAGCCGCCCAGGATCATAACGAAGAGGCAGACGGGCAGAGCGTCAGCGAAGCCCTTAATCGGGGCGGTGCAGAAATCGCTCAGACGGGCGGCAGTAACCGCGCCGCCGGACGTGCCGGAGACGATAACGGTAATCACTGCGACAATTGCCAGCAGAGCAAGAAGAATGGTGAACGATGAAGGCATACCGCGCTTTTTCTTAGCGGTCTCAGTCATAGTTCTCATCCCCCCTTCATAAATCATTTACTGATCTCGCCAGAAGCGGCTCTTCCGTGCCGTGCCTGCCGCTTGATGCGAGATTATTACCAGATAAAACCGCTCGGGGTGTGCAGCAATACACCCCGAGCGAGATGCTAGATGCTCTTACTTGAGCGTGGCGTACATGACAGCCTTAATGGTGTGCATGCGGTTCTCGGCCTCGTCGAAGACCTTGGAAGCGGGGCTCTCGAAGACCTCGTCGGTGACCTCCTGCTCGGTGATGCCGAACTGCTCGCACTTCTCGGCGCCAATGGTGGTGTTGGTGTCGTGGAAGCTGGGCAGGCAGTGCAGGAAGATAGCACCCGGGTTGGCCATAGCCATGACCTCGGAGGTGACACGATACGGGGTGAGCTGAGCGATGCGCTCGGCCCAGACCTCGTCGGGCTCGCCCATGGAGACCCACACGTCGGTGTAGATAACGTCGGCACCGGTGACGCCGTCCTTGACGTCGGTGGTCAGCTTGATGGTGCAGCCGTTAGCCTCGGCGATGGGCTTGCAGGCCTCGATGACGTCGTCAGCGGGCATGCACTCCTCGGGGCCGCAGGCCACGAAGTTCATGCCGAGCTTGGAGCAGACGACCATGAGGGAGCGAGCGACATTGTTCTTGCAGTCGCCCATGAAGACGAGGGTCTTGCCCTTGATGTCGTAGTTGAAGTTCTCCTGGACGGTCAGGATGTCGGCGAGCATCTGGGTGGGGTGCCACTCGGTGGTCAGGCCGTTCCACACGGGCACGCCGGACTTAGCAGCGAGCTCCTCGACGTCGTCCTGGGCAAAGCCACGGAACTCGATGCCGTCATACATGCGGCCGAGAACGCGGGCGGTGTCCTCGATGGACTCCTTCTTGCCCATCTGCGACGAACCCGGATCGAGGTAGGTGACGCCCATGCCCAGATCCATGCCGCCGACCTCGAAGGCGCAGCGGGTACGAGTGGAGGTCTTCTGGAAGAGCAGAACGATATTCTTGCCCTCGAGATAGCGGTGCGGAACGCCAGCGCGCTTCATATCCTTGAAGTTCTTGGAGAGCTTGAGCAGGTACTCGATCTCCTCGGTGGTGAGGTCGAGAAGCTTGAGGAAGCTACGGCCGGAGAGGTTAACACCCATGGTTCGATTCCTTTCGAAGAAATGAATTACGTAAGTATTAGTGTTGCCCGTTTAACGGGCGAAGCCGGTGCGGTTGTAGGGGGACCGCACCGGAAACGGAAAGACTTAGAGGTCCTCGCGCCAGAAGGGCATGCTCATGCAGCGCGGGCCGCCGCGGCCGCGGGAGAGCTCGGCGGAGGGCACGACGAGAAGGTCCAGGCCCTCCTTGTACAGCACGTCGTTGGTGACGGTGTTGCGGGCGTAGACGCAGATCTTGCCGGGCTCGACGCACAGGGTGTTGGAGCCGTCGTTCCACTGCTCGCGGGAGGCCGCGATCGGGTCGCCGCCGCCGCAGGGGATCAGCTTGACCTGGTCGACGCCGGTGGCGTCCTCCAGGACGTGCTCGAGGGTGTCCTCGATCAGGCGGATGTTCACGTCGCCCGGGTTCTTGCCGGCGGTCAGCTCGTAGACGCGCAGGGTGCCCATGATGGCGGGGTGGATCGTGAACTTATCGACGTCGATCTGGGTGAAGACCGTGTCGAGGTGCATGAAGGCGCGCGAGACCGGGATGTCGAAGGCCAGGATGCGCTCGACCTTGGAGTCGGAGTTCCAGAAGATGTTCTGGGCCATGACGTCGATCGCGGCGGCCTGGGTGCGCTGGGAGATGCCGACGGCGAGGGTCTTCTCGTTGATGTTCAGCACGTCGCCGCCCTCGGTGTGGAACTGGCAGTCGCGGCGGAAGTACAGCGAGACGTCCTTGTAGTCGGGGTGGTACTTGAAGATGTACTTGCCGTACAGGGTCTCGCGGTTGCGGGTGACCGAGTACATGCGGTTGAGGTTGACGCCCTCGCCGACGACCGCGAACGGGTCGCGGGTGAAGTAGAGGTTGGGCATCGGGTCGATGATCAGGTCGGACTCGGACTCGGAGTTGACCAGGGAGTCGAGGGTCGTGGACGCCGTGAGGGGCATGTCGATCTCGGACTTGGTCATGCCGGCCATGGTCTTCTTGACGAACTCGAGGTTGTCCTCGATGGAGTCCAGCTTCTCGCGGACGATCTGCGGCATGTGCTGGCCGCGGATGCCGGCCTCGGCGATGTACTGGTCGGTGAACTCGGCGCGGGCGCCGGGGACCTGGTCGAACACCTCGGCGACGAGGTTCTCGAGATAGAGGACCTCCACGCCCTGGTCCCTCAGGATCTGGGCGAAGGTGTCGTGCTCCTGCTGCGCGACCTCCAGGAACGGGACGTCGTCGAACAGGAGTCGCTCGAGCTCGTCGGGCGGCAGGTTGAGGAGCTCGTCGCCGGGACGGTGCAGGCAGACCTTCCTGAGCTTGCCGATCTCGGAAGGCACGTGCAGACCTTTCGTCATGGCCTCCTACCTTTCTTTCGGGCCCTTGTCAGGGCCGATTCGTTAGCGCCCCTCCGTGTGAGGCGTTATTGCTGACGACATATTTATATCCAAAATCAGCTCATACTTCCACCTTGCCCCCGAACGGTTTTTTATAGGGGGTGAACGGCATACACATATACTTCACGCATGGCACACTTCATCTTAATAAAGCGTATTTACGTGCTTAAACGCGTTTTAATCCTAAAATCAAATGGAACTAAACTTTGTTAAACCATCCTCAAATTGCATATTTCCAATAAAGCTATGAATAGAATTAGCGGTTCACACCGCGTCTCAACCATTTTCATTTTTATTCAGAAAAAAGTTTGTCCTATTCATTTCTGATAAATAAATTACCGTTTACCAGACGCTTGATACCGTTCACCGGAAACACAGTATAAGGCCCAGCGGATACCGCCTCGCTTTACGGCCCCATTTGTAACAACTTGACTTCTCGGTATAGAAAAACGGACCCGCTTCCCCTAGGGAAACGGGTCCGTTTTCGATTATCTTCGGCTAATTTGGATAAGGCCCCCGAAGACCATCGGAATCCTAGCGATCGAACTCCGCCAGCGCCTCGCCCAAAAGCCTCAGGCCCTCGCGCAGAACGTCCTCGCTCGCGCAGTAGCCCAGGCGTGCGCCGCAGGGAAGCTCAAAACGGCTACCGGGGACCAGCAGCACTCCCCTCTCGGACAGCAGGCGCCTGCAGAACTCCTCGTCATCCTCGGGAATATCCAGCTGGATAAACGAGGTGGACACGCCCTGCGGGGCCGTCCAGGAAACGCGATGCTGCGTATCGATCCAAGCCTGCGCGATATCGCGGTTGCCAAACACGATCTTGCGATTGCGCTCGAGAATCTTATCCTTGTGCTCAAGCACATAGGTCGCCAGGGCGTCGTTGAACACACCGCCGCAGATCATGGTGTAATCGCGATAGGTGCGGATGCGGCTGGATATCTCTTCGTCTGCCAGGACCCAGCCCACGCGGGCCGCAGGTGTCGAATAGGTCTTCGACAACGAGTTGGTGACAATGGCCCTCTCGTACACGTCGACCATCGACATAAAGGACTCAGTGTTTTCGAGCGGCAGATATACCTCGTCGCACAGCACGTAGGCGCCCACCGAGCGGGCGATCTCGGCAATCTGGCCGAGCATATCGGCATCGAGCACCGTACCGATGGGGTTCGATGCGTTGTTTATGCAGATAAGCTTGGTGTTGGGGCGCACCAAGCGCTTGAGTTCCTCGATATCGGGCTTCCAGCCGAGTTCCTCGCAAAGCTCCCAATACTCGACCTCGGCGCCCAGCGTGCGCGGAATCTCGTAGAGCGGCGCGTAGGTGGGCCACTCGGCGATAACGTGGTCGCCGGGCTCGACCACGGCCATGATGGCGTTGAGGTTCGCACCCGTGCAGCCATTGGTCTGCAGAATGTGGTCGGGATTGACCTCCCGACGATACAGCTTGGCAACCACGGCCTTAAACTCCGGCGAGCCCTCGATCCAGCCGTAGTTCATCTTCTCGCGGTCCAAGCGCTCGTAGAACGTGGCGCCGTCCTGCTCATCGAGCGCGCGCAGCTCGCCCATGGTGAGCGACGAGATCGTCGACTGGGCGATGTCCCACGTGGCGCTCTTCTCCCAAACGTTGAGCCATTCCTCAACGCCAATCGTCTTGATGTCCATGGCCAAGCTCCTTACAAAAGCAGTCATCCAATCGTGTTGACGTTCCTCATACAAGATTGGGGCGGTGCGAAAACCCGCACCGCCCCAATGGGAGACATCTAATGGCAGCTAGATGTATGTATTATGACCTGTACGGGTCCTTGAAGACCCTAGAGGTCCTCGCGCCAGAAGGGCATGCTCATGCAGCGCGGGCCGCCGCGGCCGCGGGAGAGCTCGGCGGAGGGCACGACGAGAAGGTCCAGGCCCTCCTTGTACAGCACGTCGTTGGTGACGGTGTTGCGGGCGTAGACGCAGATCTTGCCGGGCTCGACGCACAGGGTGTTGGAGCCGTCGTTCCACTGCTCGCGGGAGGCCGCGATCGGGTCGCCGCCGCCGCAGGGGATCAGCTTGACCTGGTCGACGCCGGTGGCGTCCTCCAGGACGTGCTCGAGGGTGTCCTCGATCAGGCGGATGTTCACGTCGCCCGGGTTCTTGCCGGCGGTCAGCTCGTAGACGCGCAGGGTGCCCATGATGGCGGGGTGGATCGTGAACTTATCGACGTCGATCTGGGTGAAGACCGTGTCGAGGTGCATGAAGGCGCGCGAGACCGGGATGTCGAAGGCCAGGATGCGCTCGACCTTGGAGTCGGAGTTCCAGAAGATGTTCTGGGCCATGACGTCGATCGCGGCGGCCTGGGTGCGCTGGGAGATGCCGACGGCGAGGGTCTTCTCGTTGATGTTCAGCACGTCGCCGCCCTCGGTGTGGAACTGGCAGTCGCGGCGGAAGTACAGCGAGACGTCCTTGTAGTCGGGGTGGTACTTGAAGATGTACTTGCCGTACAGGGTCTCGCGGTTGCGGGTGACCGAGTACATGCGGTTGAGGTTGACGCCCTCGCCGACGACCGCGAACGGGTCGCGGGTGAAGTAGAGGTTGGGCATCGGGTCGATGATCAGGTCGGACTCGGACTCGGAGTTGACCAGGGAGTCGAGGGTCGTGGACGCCGTGAGGGGCATGTCGATCTCGGACTTGGTCATGCCGGCCATGGTCTTCTTGACGAACTCGAGGTTGTCCTCGATGGAGTCCAGCTTCTCGCGGACGATCTGCGGCATGTGCTGGCCGCGGATGCCGGCCTCGGCGATGTACTGGTCGGTGAACTCGGCGCGGGCGCCGGGGACCTGGTCGAACACCTCGGCGACGAGGTTCTCGAGATAGAGGACCTCCACGCCCTGGTCCCTCAGGATCTGGGCGAAGGTGTCGTGCTCCTGCTGCGCGACCTCCAGGAACGGGACGTCGTCGAACAGGAGTCGCTCGAGCTCGTCGGGCGGCAGGTTGAGGAGCTCGTCGCCGGGACGGTGCAGGCAGACCTTCCTGAGCTTGCCGATCTCGGAAGGCACGTGCAGACCTTTCGTCATGGCCTCCTACCTTTCTTTCGGGCCTTACTGGCCGAATGTATCAGCGCCCCTCTGTATGGGACGCTGCTTGCTGACAGCTCTAGTTATATCCAAAAACCACCTGCAATTCCACCTCGCCCCCGAACGGTCAGCAAAGTGCGATGAACGGTATATCGCATATGATTCTCCCATGATGCACTTCGGTTCTCTAAAGCAGGTTTTCAAAGGTAAATGTTCTTTTTTCTAAGGAATTAAGCTAGATTGCACAAATATTTTCATGTTTAGGAATTGCATAGCTAAAACGGTTTTCTGCATATATATGTCGTTTGTCCATGATTCAATTTGGATTCGATTATATTCAGCTCGCAATCATTCTTATTCATACATCCTCACCAGTTGAGTATGGATATAGATTGTTTCCAAACGAGTTGGACAGTTAGTTGCATGCCTTGTCAGCGTAAGAAGTAGGTAAAGATACCGTTCGCACAATACGTCCGTGCCACAAGTCGACTAAATTGAGACAATAGTGAATAGGGTTAGGCTACCGTCCCCTGCGGGGACTGAACGGACAGATGCATATGCCGAGCAAAATCGAAAAAAAGCAAGCCGCCGCAAAGCTGCGCAAACCGCCTCGCGACTTCTCGTACACGCAGAACCGAGAGCTCAGCTGGCTACGCTTTGACAACCGTGTGCTTGACGAAGCCTTCGATGAGACCGTTCCGCTGTTCGAGCGTCTAAAGTTCGTGTCGATTTTCGAGTCCAACCTCGACGAGTTTCTCATGGTGCGCGTGGGCGGCCTGTCCGATCTGGCAGAGCTCAAAAAGCAACCTGTCGACAACAAGAGCAATATGACCGCCTCCGAACAGGTCGATGCCGTCATGGCCGAAATGCCCGGGCTCCTTACCCGTTGGGAGTCCATCTTTAAGAGCATCGAGGGCAAGCTCGACACCTTGGGCGTTCACCGCGCCCGCATCGATTCGCTTACGCCCGAGGAGCGCACCTTTGTAACCCGCTACTTCCAGGCCTACGTGTCGCCGGTCATCTCGCCGCTGGTCATCGATCCTCGCCACCCCTTCCCCAACCTACGCAATGGCGCGCTCTACCTGGCCTGCGGCCTGGACGGCGTCACCGACGAGGAGAGTCTGCTGGGCCTAATCGAGATTCCCGCCTCGATGAACCGCGTGGTCGAGATCCCCTCGCCCACCGGCACCTACTCCTACATCTTGCTCGAGGACGTCATCCTCGCCTGCCTGGACAGCTGCTTTGGCTCCTATAAGCCGCTCGACCGCGCGCTGATCCGCGTCACCCGCAACGCCGACATCGATCCGGACGGCGAGGGCGTCGAAGAGGAAGAGGACTACCGCCAGCACATGAAGCGCATCCTCAAGAAGCGCCTGCGTCTGCAGCCGGTAGTGCTCGCGGTCTCGGGGTCGCTCGAGAAGGCAACGCTCAAGACCATCCGCAAGGCGCTCGAGCTTTCGCGCCGCTCTGTCTTTACCTGCGATATCCCGCTCGACCTGGGCTACGTCTTCGGCATTGAGGGCAAGATTCCCGAGCACCTGCGCAACGAGCTGCTCTTTACGCCGTTTAGGCCGCAGCCCAATCCCACCATCGACATGACCCGCTCCATCCGCGAGCAGGTGCTGCAGCACGACAAGCTGCTCTTTTACCCTTACGAGGCCATGAATCCGTTCTTGGACCTGGTGCACGAGGCCGCCTACGACCCCGAGTGCATCTCACTGCGCATCACGCTCTACCGCGTGGCCAAGCAGAGCCGCCTGTGCGAGTCGCTGATCGATGCCGCCGAGAACGGCAAAGAGGTCACGGTGCTCATGGAGCTCCGCGCGCGCTTTGACGAGCAGAACAACATCGAGTGGGCCGAGCGCCTGGAAGAGGCCGGCTGCACCGTCATCTACGGCTCCGAGGGCTTTAAGTGCCACTCCAAGATCTGCCAGCTCACCTATCGCGAAGGCATGGCGCTAACGCGTCTGACGCTGCTGGGCACCGGCAACTTTAACGAGAAGACGGCCAAACTCTACAGCGACTTTATGCTCATGACCGCCCACCCCGGCATCGGCGAGGACGCCAACCTGTTCTTCCGCAACCTGTCGCTGGGCAATCTGCGCGGCGATTACCGCTTCCTGGGTGTGGCGCCCGTAGGCCTCAAGCCGCTCATCATGCGCGGTCTGGATCGCGAGATTCAGCGCGCTCTCGCTGGCGAGCCCGCCCGCGTGTTCTTTAAACTCAACTCGCTCACCGACCGCGAGGTCATCGACAAGATCGCCGAGGCATCGTGCGCAGGAGTCCGCGTGGACATGATCATCCGCGGCATCTCGTGCCTCAAGCCGGGCGTTCCTGGCAAGACCGAGAACGTGCATGTCCGCTCCATCGTCGGACGCTTTCTGGAGCACGCCCGTGTTTACGCTTTTGGCGTGGACTCGGACATGATTTACCTGAGCTCGGCAGACATGATGACACGCAACACCGAGCACCGCGTGGAGATCGCCTTCCCCGTGCTCGACTCCACCTGCCGCGCCCTGGTGCACGAGTACATGGGCATGCAGCTGCGCGACAACGTGAAGGCCCGCAGCCTCACGAGCGACGGCACTTGGGTCCCCGTGGAGCGTGCAGAGGGTGAGAAACCCTTCAACTCGCAGGAAGCCCTGCTGGAGCGTGCCTATCGCAACGCCGAGGCCGCGCCCGAGCCCGTCATTGAGGCAAAGCCCGCCCCCGCTCCTGAGCCGCAGCCGGCCACACCCAAGGTCCAAAAGGTCCAGGCGACCGTCATTGAGCCCGAGCCCGCACCTGTACCTCAGCCCGAGCCGCAGGTCTCCAAGCCCGCACCCGAGACGAGCGCCCGTCGCGATAAGCCCGCCGGCAAGACCAAGGCCATCGAGCGCCATCGCCCCGGTCGTGTGCGCATGGGCCTGGGCCTGATCGGCCTGGGTCTTAAGACGCTCATTACCGGCAAGACGAAATAGTCGTTTGTAGAAGCAGTTTGTAGAAGCGCCCCGCATTTGAGGAAAGCCTCGGATGCGGGGCGCTTTTCCCTGCTACCATGGTGCGAACAACAACACGAATGACAGGCAGGGATATGAAGCTCACTATAGAATCGATGACCTACGGCGCCGATGGGCTGGCGCACGCCGACAACGGCAAGGCCGTCTTTGTGCAGGGCGCCGTGGCAGGCGACACCGTCGAGGCCGAGGTCGTACAGGACGGCAAGTCGTTCATGCGCGCCCGCACGACCGAGATTCTGGAGCCGAGCCCCGATCGCATTCAGCCCCCCTGCCCCTTCGTTGGCATCTGCGGCGGTTGTTCGTGGGGCAATCTCTCACGCACGGCACAGCTTGCCGCCAAGGAGCAAAACCTGCGCTCCACGCTCGAGCGCATCGGCAAGTTCGCTCCTGAGCAGGTCGATAAGTTGGTACAGCCCATCTGCCACACCAAGGACGACTGGGGCTACCGCAATAAAATCGAGCTCGAACCGACCGTCGTCAACGGTCGCGTGCGCCTTGGCATGCACGGTGTCGACCCCAGCAAAATCGTGACCGTCGATGCGTGCCCGCTGTTCGATAAGCGCTTCCCGAAGGCGCTCAAATCGGTCGTCGGCGCACTCAACTATCTAAGCGGCAGCCATGACTTGGGGCTCGAACGCGTGGGCATTCGCGCATCGCGCCGCACCAAGGCGCTCGAGGTCGCACTCTGGACGCCTACGGGCTCTTTTCCGCGCTCGCAGGTCTCCCGCGTGCTGGCGGACGCCGCTCATCCCACGAGCATCGTGCGCGTGATGAGCAGGGGCGAAAAGAAGGCCCGCCGTGTCTCCAAGGTCGAAATGCTCGCCGGCGAGGGCTCGTGGACCGAGAACATCGCCGAGGGCCAGATGCGCTTGTCTGCCCCGTCGTTTTTCCAAGTCAACACCAAGGGCGCCGAGATTTTGATTGATCTCGTTATGGACGCCCTCGACCCGCAGGAAGACGAGCTTGCCGTGGACCTGTACTGCGGCGCCGGAACCTTTACCCTGCCGCTCGCCCGCCGCTGCGACTTCGTCGCCGCCGTCGAGGCCTACGGCCCGGCCGTGCGCGACCTGCGCCGTAACCTGGAGATCAACAAGCTTGATAACGTCGACGTCATTGGCGGAGACGCGGTGCGCGAGTTCCCCGACCAGGATGCCGACGTCTTGGTGGTCGACCCGCCGCGCGCAGGCCTCGCCCCCGAGGCGATCGACCTTATCGCCAGCACGAGTGCTCGCGATGTCGCCTACGTGAGCTGCGACCCGGCCACCCTGGCGCGCGATCTCAAACGCTTTGTCGAAGAAGGCACCTTCTCCCCCGTAAAGATCACGCCAGTCGACCTGTTCCCACAAACCTTCCACTGCGAGACCGTCGTCCACCTTAGGCGCAACTAGCCACTTAATCATTGCTCAGAAAAATCATTGGGAAATCGAGCGTGGCAAGCGGAGGTCTTCGGGGTATAAGACGGCTAATTGTATGCCGCCTATGAAAGGAACCCTCATGCCCAGCGTTGCCGTTCTCGCCGCCGATGGCTTTGAAACTATTGAATGCTTGACCATGGTCGATGTCATGCGTCGCGGCGGCGTGCGTGCCACGCTCGTCTCGATCATGCCCACGCGTGAGGTCGTAAGCTCGCTGCAGATCCCCGTGACCTGCGATGCGCTCTTTGATGAGATCAACTTTGACGAGTACGACTGCGTCGTGCTGCCCGGCGGCCTGCCCGGTGCCACCAACCTGCGCGCCGATCAGCGCGTCTGCGACGTGGTCTGCGAGTTCGCCGCGACCAAGCACGTTGCCGCCATCTGCGCCGCCCCGTTTATCCTGGGCGAGCTCGACCTACTCGAGGGGCGCCAGGCCACGTGCTTCCCTGGCTTTGAGAAAAGCTTCCCCGAAGGCGCCTATACCGGCGAGAAGGTTACGCAAGACGGCAACATCATCACCGCCAGCGGCATGGCCCAGTCGCTCCCCTTTGCGCTTGAGCTGCTGCGCACACTCGCCGGCGACAAGGCCGTCGAGAAGGTCGCCGAGGGCATTCAGCTATGATTTTGGCTTCGCAATCACCGCGCCGCATCGAGTTGATGCGCGAGGCGGGCTATGACATTCGCGTGATTCCCGCAGATATCGACGAAACGCCTTTTGATGGCGAGGCCCCGCTTACGCTCGTTGAACGCTTAGCACGCGCCAAAGCCGCCGCCGTTGCCGCCGAGCGTGCCGAGCCCAACGAACTGACCGTCGCGGCCGATACCATCGTCACCTTCGATGGCAAGATTCTGGGCAAGCCGGCAACCGAGGACGAGGCGCGCACCATGCTCCGCGAGCTTTCGGGCCGCACGCACCAGGTCGCAACCGGCGTCTGCATCGTTAAGGCAGGCGACACGGCCGCTCCGCATGCTGCCGAGAGCCTGTCGTTTGTCGATGTGACCGACGTGACGTTCTATGAGCTTACCGAAGAGCAGATCGAGCGCTATGTTGCCTCCGGCGAACCCATGGACAAGGCCGGCGCCTACGGCATTCAGGGCACAGGTGGCCGCATGCTTGTGCACGATATTTCGGGTGACTTCTACAACGTGGTGGGCTTGCCCATCGCTCGCGTCGCACGCGCGATTCAAAAACTCTCGTAATTGCATCTGGCGCTGGTTATCCCCCAGCGCCTACAATTTTGCCGTACCGTACGGATCCCGACCGGGCATAAGGCCCGGCGGAAAACCGATAGGAGAAAACATGGACACACTGCTCGAAGCCATCGATGTTTGCAATGTCGATGGCTTTTGCTTTGGCAACTATACGGACGAGGAGGCTGGCACCGGCTGCACCGTAATCGTGGCGCCCGAGGGTGCCACCGGCGGCGTTGACGTTCGCGGCGGTGCTCCAGCATCGCGCGAAACCGACCTGCTGCGACCCGAGAACACCGTCGACAAGGTTCACGCCGTCTGCCTTTCGGGCGGATCGGCCTTTGGCCTCGAGGCTGCAAGCGGCGTCGCTCGCGAGCTTGAGAGCCGCGGCATTGGTCTGCCCGTCGGCCCCACGCAGGTGCCCATCGTGTGCTCCAGCTGTATCTTCGACCTTGCCTTTGGCGACCCCACCGTACGCCCCGACATAGAGGCCGGCATCGCCGCCGTGCGCGAGGCACTCGACAACACCCCCACCACGCTCGAGCAAGGCAATGTGGGCGCCGGCACCGGTGCCACCGTAGGTAAGCTCATGGGACCTGCCACCTGCATGAAGGCTGGCCTTGGAGCCGCCGCCGTGGCACTCGGCCCTGTCAAGGTGGGCGCCGTGGTCTCGGTCAACGCCTGCGGCAACGTTGTCGACCCCTTCACCGGCGAGTGGGTCGCCGGCATGCGTGCCGCAGCCGATAGCGACCAGATCGTCGACATGGAACTCGCAGCCTTTGCCGCCGCCGGATCCATGCAGATGCCGCTCGACCGCACCAACACCACCATCAGCTGCATCGTCACCAACATGGAGCTCACTAAGGCCCAGGCCACCAAGGTCTCTCAGATGGCCGCAGACGCCTACGCACACGCCATCCGTCCCACGCACACCACCAACGACGGCGATACCATCTACACCCTCGCCAGCGGCAAATTGGGTGCCCAGGCAAGCGCCGCCGTGCCCCTAGACCTGCTGGGCATGCTCGCCGTAAGGGCTTTGCAGATCGCCATCGTAAATGGAGCCAAAACCGCCAAAACCTCCCACGGCATCCCCGGCGCCGCAAAGTAATCTCACTCGACCGTCGGTCGGAGGCCGGCGGGCATTACGTTTGCTGCTCTACAGTCCTATGCAAGACGAAGGCCACATTAAGTGGCCTTCTTTGCATGCGGAACTCGCGACAAACGTAATGCCCGCCCGCCTCCGACCGACTTCCAATCTAATTCTTTTCAGCCCAGGGCCCTGTGTACCGCGCGTCGAAGATCTTCAAATTCAACTAGCCTGACAATCGATTCTTATAGCAGAGGCCCCTTGGCCTTTAGTTTGATACAAGTTCCGCACGAGCCGGAAAGCACTTAATGTGCTTTCCGTGCAAGCAGGACTGTTCGCAGTAGCAAACTAAAGGCCAAGGGGCCCAGTCAACCTATCAGCAGCGATTACTCAGCAGCTAGTTGAATTTGAAGATCTTTGAGGCAAGACGGTATAGGCCGAGTGTGGTTTTGTCTCCGGCACGACCGCGGAGGTTAGTGAAGAAGCCGACCACACCGTAACGTGCACGACGATACATACGCTCGTCATAGGCCTTCAAATCATTCCACAGCGTCTTCAGACGCTCATCGGCACAATCCTCGTCGGAAAGCTTGGTGAGCACCGAGCAGATCGCCATCATCATGGTGAAGTAGCCCATCATGTACGAACGCAGACGCGACGACTCGACATCGCTGTACAGGTGGTACGACTCCATCATGATACGCGTAACACGGAACTGCTGGTCCAGACGCTTGACCATCGTGGCCTCGTTGACACTCTGGCCCTCGCGACCGATAAAGTAGCGATAGAGGTCGATGTCGGCGTAGTACATGGTCTTGCAACGCGGCAGCGGCACGTAGGCGTAGATGTTGTCCACATAGAACGTGTGCGGCGGCATGGGAAGGTTGGACTCGCGCAGCACATCCGTGCGATAGCACAGGCTGTGCATGAGCAGATTCTGGTCCAGGCGGAAATGGCCGATCTGGTCCCAGGTAAAGATCTTTTTTCGAGGCAGGGCAAACTTGTAACCAATGGCCGTATGCGTACCCTCGTAAACCTTCTCGTACACGTAGTTCGAGATAAACAGGTCAACGCGCTGGTCGCGCTCTTCAAAGCCGCGCAGAATCGACAGCATGGTCGAAAGGGCAGCGCCGTCAAGCCAGTCGTCCGAGTCGACAACCTTGTAGTAGGTGCCCTGCGCCTCGCGCAGACCCGAAAGGACGGCAATACCGTGGCCGCCATTCTCCTGGTGCACCGCGCGGATGATTCCAGGATAACGGGCCTCCCACTCGTCGGCCTTGGCGGCCGTCTCATCCTTGGAGCCGTCGTCCACCACGATAATCTCGATATCGGTGGCATAATTGCTCCCCTCCAAGATGGAGGTGATGCAATGGTCCATGTCCTTAGCGGCGTTATACGAGGGAATACCGAATGTTATGACTTTATGCATGGCAGGCGATAATCTCATCCGAAAGATCGAGGGCGGAATTGGTCACGGCATCCATATCGTAGTAACGATACTCGGCCAGACGACCCACCGGGTGGAAGTTTGTCAGGTTCTGGACGCGCTCAAGATAGCGCTCATAGAGCTCGCGGTTCTCGGGCTCAAGAATGGCGTAATAGGGCGTCTCGCCCGAGCCGGGCGTATAGGCCTTGGAGTACTCCTTCATGATGGTGGTCTTGCCGGGCAGGACCTGACCAGTCATGTTCTTGAACTCGGTAATGCGCGTGTAGTCCTCGCTCGTGGTGTAGTTGACGGTACCCACGGGCTGGAACTGATCCATATCGAGCGTCTCGAACTTCATGTCGAGCGTGCGGTACGGCAGCGCGCCCAGGTCGAGGTTGAACAGCTCATCGAGCGGACCGGTATAGACAATCTCGCCGCCGTAGACCTTGCCATCGACCTTGACGGTTGTCTCGTCGATCTCGAAGAGATCGCGAGCATCCACGTCGCAGAACACATCAATCAGGTCGTGGTCGAGCATGTGCTCGAACAGCGCCGTGTAGCCATCCTGCGGCATACCCTGGAAGGGGGCCTGCGGGAAGTAGCGGTCATCATCGCCCACAAAAACGGGAACGCGGCCGGTGATCGACGGATCGATCTGGTCGGGCGTCTGGCCCCACTGCTTCATGGTGTAATGCAAAAAGACGTTCTCGTAGACGTAATCGGCGACCTCGGCCAAGTCGGGGTCGTTCTTCTTACGCAGCTCCATAATGGGCACCTTGACATCCTTGCCAAAGGTCTCCACGAGCTTCTGATACAGCTCCTCGCCGCGCTCATCACCAAAGGCGAGCTTGAGACTCGCATGGTTGAAGGGCACGGGCATAAGGGTACCGTTGATGTTGGCGAGCACCTTGTGCTGATAATCCGTCCACTTGGTAAAGCGCGACAGGAAATTATGCACACGCTCGTTAAAGGTGTGATAGATATGCGGACCGTACTCGTGGATCAGGATTCCGGCCTCGTCAGTGCAGTCATAGGCATTGCCCGCAATGTGGCTACGGCGCTCCAAAACGGCAACACGATAGCCGATGGTCTCGGCAAGACGGCGGGCGCAAACGGCACCGGCATATCCAGCACCGACGACAATCATGTCGTACGCGCCGGCGTTAAAGCCTTCAGGCAGGCCTGAGGTAATCTGCATCGATACTCCTTGTCAAAAGCCACGGGCTCGTTAGCTGGGCTTTTCTCGAACATTCTTCGAGACATATTTATCAGAGCGATTATAGCGCTAATGCGTCCTATAATGAGCTTGCCACACAAGGAAAGCTCAAGCACAGCGGCGAACATAATTGAAAGGTAGACCCGCTAGCAGCGGGTTTATTCGTGAACAGCCGGGCGCCTGGAGCTTAGCGAAACGCTTGTAAGGAGTAACATGAGCGATTTCCTAAACCGTATGAAGTCTGCCGCCAAGGCCGACCTTAAGACCATCGTCCTGCCCGAGGGCGAGGATCCGCGCACCATCGTCGCGGCCAACAAGATCATCGAGGAAGGCCTGGCCAACATCGTCATCCTGGGCGATCCCAACGAGATCAACGTTCCCGGCGCCACCGTCATCGACCCGCGCAATGCCGAGAAGCACGAGGGGTACGCGCAGAAGTTTGCCGAGCTCCGTGCCAAGAAGGGCGTTACCATCGAGCAGGCTCGCGCCCAGGTGATGGACGCCACCTACTTTGGCACCATGATGGTCAAGATGGGCGACGCCGACGGCCTGGTCTCCGGCGCCTGCCACTCCACCGCCGACACCCTGCGCCCCGCGCTTCAGATCCTCAAGACCGCCCCGGGCACCAAGCTGGTCTCGGCCTTCTTCGTGATGTGCACCGACACCCCGCAGTTCGGCACCGACGGCACGCTGATCTTCGCCGACTGCGGCCTCAACATCAACCCGTCCTCCGACGAGCTCTCCGAGATCGCCATCGCCTCCGCTCACTCCTGGTCCACCTTCATGGGCAACGTTGAGCCGCACGTGGCCATGCTCTCCTACTCCACTATGGGCTCCGCCGGCGGCGAGGTCGCCAAGAAGGTCCAGGAGGCCGTGAAGTTCTGCAAGGAGAAGGCTCCCGAGCTCGCCATCGACGGCGACCTGCAGCTCGACGCCGCCATCGTCCCCACCGTCGCCCAGCTCAAGGCCCCCGGCTCCTCTGTCGCCGGCAAGGCCAACGTGCTCGTGTTCCCCGACCTCGAGGCCGGCAACATCGGCTACAAGCTGGTCCAGCGCTTCGCCGGCGCCGACGCCTACGGCCCCATCCTGCAGGGCATCGCCAAGCCGGTCAACGACCTGTCGCGCGGCTGCTCTGCCGACGACATCGTGGGTGTCGTGGCCATCACCGCCGTCCAGGCTCAGATGGCTGAGTAGCGGACGTATCCCCTCGGGACCCTACAGGGTAAACCTCTGAAAACGTCCTCGGACATGCATGAAGCCCCCGCTGCGCACTACGTGCGGCGGGGGCTTCATGCGTCCTGCGGAATGTTTTCAGAGCTTTACCCTGTAGGGTCCCTGCCGCCACGTGGCAATCAGGGCATCTGGGGTGGACGGCGGCTTGGCTACGAGCTGGGGCTGAGGATCTGAATGGATGGGTGCCGTTGTTGGGAGCGCAGGCGTTGCTGGCGGTGATCACTTTGGGACTGGAATTTCCGCCTGCTAGCAAAAAGGCCTCCTGAGCTGCTGCTCAGGAGGCCTTTCGTTCAATCGCAAGCGAACGCACTAGTTATTCGCGGTCAGACGCTCGACGTCGTGGGCGATCATGTATTCCTCGTCGGTGGGGATGACCATGACCGTGACGGCGGAACCGGCAGCGCTGATGACCTGCGGACCGTTGCCCACGGCCTCGCGGTTCTTGTTGTTGTCGATGCGTACGCCCAGCCACTCAAAGCAATCGCAGAAGGCCTTGCGGATCGACCAGTCGTTCTCGCCGATGCCGGCGGTAAAGGTGATGGTGTCCACGCCCGCCATGGAAGCGATCATGGAGCCAGCCTGCTGCATGGCCTTGTAGGCAAACATGTCGAAGGCAAGCAGGCAGCGCTCGTCGCCCTCGGAGGCGCGCGTACGGATGTCACGGGCGTCGTTGGAGATGCCCGAGATGGCAAGCAGACCAGACTGCTTGTTCATCATGTCATCGACTTCCTGGTAGCTGTAGCCGCCCTCGCGCTGCAGGTAGCACACGGTAGCCGGGTCAATGGAACCACAACGGGTGCCCATCATCAGGCCGTCGAGCGGCGTGAGGCCCATCGTGGTATCGCGGCATACACCGTCCTCAATGGCGGCGAGTGAAGCGCCGTTGCCCAGATGACACGAAAGCAGACGGTGGCAGCGCGAACCCAGGATCTCCTTGGCCATCATCCACTCGTAGCGGTGGCTCGTACCGTGGGCGCCGTACTTGCGCACGTGGTACTTGTTACACACGTCCTTGGGCAGGGCGTAGGTGTAGGCGACCTCGGGCATAGTCATGTGGAACGAGGTGTCGAAGACGGCCACGTTGGGCAGCTCCGGATACTTCTCGCGACAATACTCGATTGCCGCTGCCTCGCCGTAGTTGTGCAGCGGGGCAAGCGGTGCCACCTCGAGAATCTTAGCCATGACCTCATCGTCGACGACCGCGGAATCGTCAAAGTACCAGCCACCCTGAACAATACGATGCCCAATGCCATCGATCGTAAAGTCGGTCTTCTCGAGCTCCTCGAGCACACGTGCGATAGCCGAACGGTGGTCCGGGAAGGGGACCTCCTCGGTTTGCTTGGCGCCACCGTTCTCGGAGTGGCCAAAGATGCCCATGTCCGAACCGATACGTTCGCAGTTGCCCTTGGCGAAAACCTCGCGGGTATCGGTATCCAAAAGCTGATATTTAAGGCTTGAGCTACCGGCGTTGACAACAAGTACGTTCATGAGACTCCTTTGCAGTGCGATACGGTCGGCGCAGACCCCTTAAGGCGGCCGCATGTTAATAAGAAGTTATCACAACTTAATAAATAACTATCAGGCATATCGCCCAACGAGCACAAAAGAGGGGCCAAACGGCGCTCGGTCGTCCAGCCCCTCCCCTTTTGCAATTACTTGCCGTTGACGATGCGCTCGACGTCGGAAGCGATCATGAACTCCTCGTCCGTGGGGATAACGAAAATCTTAACCTTGGAATCCTTGGCAGACAGGCACCATGCGCCGTCACCACGCAGGGCGTTGCGGGCATGATCCATCTTGACGCCCATAAAGGCCAGGCGGTCGGCCACGCCGGCGCGGACGGCAGGAGCGTGCTCACCGATGCCGGCAGTGAAGACCAGGGTGTCCATACCGCACATGGAGGTGGCCATCTCGGCAGCCTTGGCGGCAATCTTGTAGACGAACATATCGAAGGCAAGCTGGGCCTCGGGGTCACCGGCAGCGGCGAGCTCCTCGACGTTGCGGCAGTCGTTGGTCTTGCCACCGGTCACAGCCAAAAGGCCGGACTTCTTGTTCATCATCTCGTCAACCTCGTCGAAGGTGTAGCCGCCCTCGCGCTGCAGGTAGCACACGGTAGCCGGGTCGATGGAGCCGCAGCGGGTGCCCATCATAACGCCGTCGAGCGGCGTCAAGCCCATGGTGGTGTCCATGCACTTGCCGTCCTCGATGGCGCACAGGGAAGCGCCGGAGCCGATATGGCACACGACGACCTTGCGGGCCTCGCCGTTGGTCATCTCGGCAACCTTCTTGGAGATGTAACGGTAGCTGGTGCCGTGGGCGCCGTACTTACGGATGTGCAGCTTGTCGCAGACGTCCTTGGGCAGGGCGTAAGTCTTGGCGACCTCGGGCATGTTGAAGTGGAAAGCGGTGTCGTAAACCGTAACGTTGGGCAGGTCGGGATACTGCTCCAGGCAGTACTCGATAACGTTGGCCTCGGGGTTGTTGTGCAGCGGGGCGAGCGGAGCGACCTCGCGGATCTTGGCGAGGACATCCTCGTCGACGAGGGAGGAATCGCCAAAGTACCAACCACCCTGAACGATACGGTGGCCGATACCCTCAATCTTGACGCCGTTGGCCTCGAGGTCCTTCAGGACAACCTCGATGGCGACCTTGTGGTCGGGGAACTCGATGTTCTCGGTCACCTTCTTGGAGCCGTTGGCAGCGTGGGTGAAGGTGCCGCCGGTAAAGCAGACGCGCTCGCAGGAGCCCTTTGCGGACACCTTGTGGGACTTGGTATCGATGACCTGATACTTAAGGGTCGAAGATCCTGCGTTGACGACCAGAACGTTCATGTGTCTCCCTACTAACAGGCGGTGTGGCGCCGCCAGGTTACATACGCTTCAATAATAAACCCAAACGCCCTCGCGCTCGGGTTTATTGCGTTGATATATAAGTTATCGGTGCCCAAATACTCATGACCTTTGGCGTGTAAGACGAAAGAGCGCGGGGATATACACAAGGGAAGAAATCCCGAGCGCGACAAGCAATACGACTCGAATGCCCGCAACGCTACTCAACACAGCGTTGAGCAGATAGAAAAGAACGGCACCCACCGCCACCATCTGGCTTTGAACCGAAATCAGTGAACAGCGCATCGAAGAATCGGCTGCCTTTTGAAAAATTGAGTATTTAATTGGAGCAAATAACGAGTACGCAACCGTCTGCAGCACATAGAACACGGGCAGCAAATTAGCCGGAGTAAGGGGAATCAAAAACAAAGCTGTCAGGAAAAGGCGCACGATGCCGCAAATACGCGCAAAGCGGCCCTTGTCGACATGAGCAATCGCACAGGGCACAATAAGTCCCATGGAGGCCGAGGCAAGGAGCTGGACCGCAATGGTCACACCCGAAGCGACGGCATTCATTCCGCGACCCGCAAGCAGCAGTGAGAAAAAGTCTTCCAGGGCGACAAAAGCAAATGCCTGAGAACAGTCCATGATGAACGCTGAACGAAGAATGCCATTACCCGCAATAGCGGTACCGATCATCTTCGGGCTCATTCCACGCTCAGGTGTCGCCGCAGTGCCCCCTCTTCGCATCTCAGGAATGCAGATAACGACAACCAACGTCAACACCATTGCGATGATATCTGCCGAAAGACCAATGAGATATGCACCGGCGGACGAAATGAAACCGCCCACGCAAGCGGAGATGGCATAAGAGGCATAGAAAACAAATCGCTCAACGACATTAAGTCTTACGAGCTGGTCCTGAGAGACGCTGTCAATGTAAATCGCTTCGATGGATCCGCTCACACACGCAACGGCAAAACCCTTGAGAGCGAACGCACCGATTAAAAGCAGGGGAGAACGGACGAGAAGCAGGGCGGCGTAGTATCCAAGCATTCCCACGACGCCAACGAGACCGCTTGTCTTTCGTCCAAACCTATCAGCAATATAGCCAGTGGGAACTTCAAGGATGAACTTGCTCACTTGATATGCAATCATCATGCTAGAAATCGATACCATCGAAAGTCCGACGAACTCAAGGTAGACAGTTAGAAAATACAAGATGGTGCTGAAGTTCGACAGAAAAACGAACGTCATATAAAGCAAAACCGTACGGTTTTTCATGCTCCACCCTCCAAGAGTCAGCAATCTAAATCGGAATCTTGGAAAAGCATGAGGGCAAAGCTGTCAGCTATGTGTTACAAGGCGTCAATAATCACTTGATGCCTCGAAGCCAATTAATCTCACGAAGCAAGATGACGCAATAGGTGCAGAAAAACCGTCTGGTGTCGATCAGTCCAGGCATTTTGTCGATAGCAAAAGTAGATGGGCAAGGCTACGTCACGCGATCCTTCAATGGAGCACTCACTCACTTCTGACCCATCCGATGCGAGAGAGGACCCAGACAAACTCAATATCAATCCCCCGGCTTGAAGAAACTCAGTCTGAGCCCTGCTTCCGTATTCAACATCACGGAAGCGAAAATTGACGAGCTGGGCTTCGGGACATTGATTGATTGCATTGAGACAGGGCGACAAATTAATGGGAACAGCGAGCCTGCCGCCCAGTAACTCACGAACGGTCATAGCGCCCACAGATTGATGACCCGCTGGGCACGAAAGAACCTTGAGCTCCTTTTCACCCAAGTATTTCGAAGAAAGGACCCTGTCCCTTGGTTCCTCAAATGAGATGGCCGCATCCGAAATACCAAGCACAAGTGATTCAAAGCATGTAGCCGTTGGCTGATGCCACACATCAAGGTGAATCTGAGGGTGCGAGCGTTCAAACGAGTCATACCAGCTTTCGGCAAAAAGGCGCCCCCGCCCATGAAGGCAGGGGGCATAAAGACGAAAGTGGCCATCGGGCGAAACGCCGTCGCCCCTCGATTGAGCGTACTTTTTGAGATCATCGACTTGTGCCAGGATCACGCGCGCACGACGCGCAAATTCTCTGCCCGCCGGAGACAAAACAGCCTCCCCCGCCGATCGGTCGAGCAAAACAATCTGATACTCAGATTCCAGCTTTTTGATTGCCGACGAAACGGCCTGCGGACTCACATGAACGGCGCGAGCTGCTTTGCGCACGCCGCCATAGTTCGCTACCGCTTGAAGGTATTCGAGTTGAGAAAGCTGCATAGATTACTCCAAAGGCAGCCAAGTCGACGGGCCAAGCGCCCTCAGATGAGGTTCTCGCCCAGGTTTTTGCCGCCGAGGACGTGCATGTGGAAGTGCATGACGGTCTGGCCGGCGTTGGCGCCCTTGTTGGAGATGACGCGGAAACCGTCCTCCAGACCCTTGGCCTTGGCGACCTCTTGGATGGCGTGAGCCATGGCACCCATGGTCTCGGCAGGTACGTTGTCGGCGATATCGCTGTAGTGCTTCTTGGGGATCACGAGCGTGTGGACCGGCGCCTGAGGGTTGAGGTCGTCGAAGGCGATGACCTGGTCGTCCTCATAGACAACGGTCGAGGGGATCTCGTGGTTGGCAATTTTGCAGAAGATGCAATCGCACATAGCTGGTTCCTTTCTTACAGACCAAGGTGATTATATTTGGTCGAGATGCTTAGAACGAGAGGTTGTCGTCGGTGTTGGCGGCTTCGCCGTCGGCGAGCACGTCGTTGCCGTCGACGTCCTTAAGGAGCACCGAGACCTTCTGCTCGGCATCGGACAGGCGGGTGCGCAGGCTCTTGAGGAGCTCGACGCCGCGGGTGTAGCTCTCGAGCGACTCCTCGAGCTCCATATCGCCCGACTCCAGGCTGCGGATGATGAGCTCCAGCTCCTGCGAGGCCTGCTTGTACGTAAGCTGTTCGACCGGGGTCTTCTCTGCCATATCTGTTTCCTTTCCTAAAGGTTTATCGCTATGAAACGCGGGTTACTCGACCGTATCGACCGTTGCTGCCACGTTGCCGTCTGCCATGCGCACGCGAATGGCGTCGCCAGGCTTAAAGGTCTTGGCACTCGTAGCCACACCATCATCGCTGTACGCGATGGAATAGCCGCGAGCAAGTACCTTGAGCGGCGACAGGGCATCGAGCGACGCGGCAGCTCGGCCCAGGTCGGACGCGGGTTTGCTGAGCATCGAACGCCCCTGATGCTCCAGACGGGAACTCGCAAGCGTGAGCGCATGGCGCTTACCATCGAGCCCCGAGGTGCTTGTAACCAGACGCTCGGGCAAGCGCTCAAAGTTGGAGCGGAATGTCCCGACCGAGCGTACTATGGCGCCCGACAGGCGATCGGCCGTCAGGGCAAGCTCCGATTCGCGACGCTCGACCATAAATGTGGGGTCGTTGAGGCACGGGCGACACGCAGCAGCATCGAGCGCATCACCCAAGCGAGCCGTATAGGTATCCCAGGCACGGCGACCGCGCTGATCGAGCATCTCCAGGTCGACCTGGGCCGACCCAATCATCGATGCCATCGCGGCACCCAGACGCTGATGGCGCGCCTCGAGCACATCTGCCAACTCCGTCATAGCCGGCGCCACCGATTCTGCCGCCGCCGTGGGCGTGGAGGCGCGTCGGTCGCTCACCATGTCGCAAATCGAGGTATCGGGCTCATGGCCAATGCCGGTCACCACGGGCACAGGACAAGCCGCCACCGCGCGGGCAAGCTCCTCGTCATTAAAGGTCATGAGGTCCTCAAAGGAACCGCCGCCGCGCACCAGCAAAATACAGTCGGGCGCCGGCGTAATGGAAGCGGCGCGGCGCAAGCCCTCAATGAGCTCGGCCGGCGCACCCTCGCCTTGAACCTTGGCGCCCACGCAAACGAGCTCGACGAGCGGGTTGCGACGACGCAATGTACGCTTGACGTCGTCGATTACGGCACCCGAAAGCGAGGTGACGACCGCCACGCGCGAGCAGAACACCGGGATGCGGCGCTTGCGCGCTTCGTCCATCAGGCCCTCGCGGCGTAGCTTTTCGGCCAGTTGCGCCACTTGTTGACGCAGCAGACCCTCCCCCGCCAGCGAAAACGAGCGAGCGACAAAGCTCATGCGGCCCGTGGCCTTATAGAGATTGAAGCTGCCCTTAAAGCTTACCTGCATGCCGTCGCGCAAGTCGAAGGTGCGCTTAAGGTAGGCGCCCTTCCAGATGATGCAGTCAACGGCGGCCGAATCGTCCTTGATCTGAAAGTAGCAGTGGCCGCTTCGGGCGTTTGGGCCACGAAAACCCGTGACCTCGCCCAGAACGCTCAGCTGCGGAATGGCATCGAGCGCGCCGGCGGCGATCTCTACCGCCTGGCTCACGCTGAGCTCTTTACGCTCTTGCTCGTCCGAACCGTCGAACTCGGCGGAAACGCTATTGCCGGTTAGATTCCAGCCTGCCACGCAGCCTCCTTTCGTCATCGTGCACAAGAGCTCCGGCCCTGCGCAAATTCAAGTCCAACACATAGTACAGCGCCGCGGGGACACAAATCCCCGCGGCGCCCAGCGACCCAATTTGTTATCGGTTGGAGTTTCTGTTGTAGCGAGCCATAAGATAGAGCAGCTGAATAATCGAGGTGAGCGCCGCAGCCACATAGGTAAGCGCGGCGGCCGTCAGCACCTTCTTGGCACCGTTGACCTGTTTGGAGCTCATGCCCGACTGCTCGATATACGCCACGGCGCGGCGGCTGGCGTCAATCTCGACCGGCAGCGTAACGAGCTGGAACAGCACGCTAAACGAGAAGAAGATCAGCGCGAGGGTCGTGAGTCCCGCGATGTTCATAAACAGGCCCATGAGCAGCACGATGGTCCAAGTGTTCTGGGTAAAGTTGACGACCGGCACGAGGGCGGTGCGTACCTTCATCATGGCATAGCCGCTTTGACGCTGCGCGGCATGGCCTGCCTCGTGACAAGCGACAGCAACGCTTGCGACCGACCCGCCCGAACGGTTGGAATCCGACAGATACAGGTTGTTGTCCTGCGGGTTGTAATGGTCAGTGAGCTCACCGGCGACACCCTTGATACCCACGGCATTGCAGCCGTTGGCGTCGAGCATGCGGCGAGCGACCCTGGCGCCCGTGTCGCCGTCCGAGCGAACCTTGGACCACGTCTTGTACGTCGAATTGATATAGCTCTGCGCGGCAAGGCCAAGCACCGTGCAGACAAGAACAACCAGCAGGTACAGCGGGTCGATACCAAAGCCGTATCCATAGTAATAAGGCATGCGAATTCCTCCGAATCGAGTTACACGTTGGAGGCATTTTACCCACTCAGCTGGCAAGCATATCAGCATCGATGTTTTGGCATTGCCACCCTAGAACGTTTGCATCGTTTGGAAAACCGCGTAACTATATAACTACAAAAGCTCGATTTTGCCGTCCTTCACGGTGAGTCCCATATTGCCCGAGAGCAAATCGTCCAGGCGCGAGCCCACGAGCTCAAAACGCCAGCCTTCGCGCAGGGGGCTCTGCTCGGGGTGCTCAATATAGTCGGTCAGATCATCGCGCGAGGCAATGACCGAGGTCGCCACTCCCGAGCGTTCGGCAACCAGGCGAATAAGCGCATACATGAGGTCCGTCACGCTCTCCAGCTCCGGCGAGATCTGACGGTGCCCGCGCACCATGAGCGGCAGACGATCGTGCGGGCAGCTCGCACCGCGCTTGATGGCCATGAGCGCGCCGTCCACGTCGCGCTCCCCCAGCTGATCGGTACCGCGGATGCTACGGAACTCCTCAACGCGCACGGGATTGCGCTTGACGAGCGCCAGCAGCGTATCGTCGGACATGACCCACTTGCGCGGGATGTTGCGGCGCTCGGCGCGGTCCTCGCGCCAGGCGGCGAGCTCGCGCGCAATGCCCAGCTGATGGCGGCTGCACGAGTTGATGCGCTTGACCTTGCGGAATGCCTCATGGCGGTCGGCGCGGTAGTGCGACTCGTCTGCCAGCGGGCGCAGCTCATCGAGCACCCAATCCACACGGCCCAGCTCGCGCAGGCGGCTCATCATCTCGGTATAGGCAACGATCAGATACTTGACGTCATCGATCGCGTACTCAATCTGCTTATCGGTCAGCGGGCGGCGCGACCAGTCGGTCAGCGACTCGGTCTTAGGCAACGAAACGCCGCAGAACGTCTGCACGAGCGCACCGTAGGAAATCTGCTGGCGCTCGCCCAAAAAGGCGGCGGCCACCTGCGTGTCAAAAATCGGACGCGGCAGCGCGCCCACGGTATGAAGCATGACCTCCATATCCTGCGAGCAAGCGTGGAAGACCTTGGTCACGCTCTCATCGGCCATAAGCTCGGCCAGCGGCGATAGGTCGTCGATTACCAGGGGATCGACCGCTACGCTCTCGGCAGGGGTGGCAATCTGGACCAGGCACAGACGCGGATGGAACGTGCGCTCGCGCAAAAACTCGGTATCGACGGCAATCGCGTCGAACTCACGGGCGCGCTGGCAAAAGTCGAGTAGAGCCTGATGTGTGGAAATGTACATATCAACCCATCGAATAAGGTTAGGCCCGAAAAACACGGGTAGGATATCGGCATTGCCCTACAACTATACTCGGTTAGTCACAGAACGGGAACGTAAGTATGCGCTGCCTTATCATCCACAACCCGGCATCGGGCCCCAGCTCAGATGAAATCTACGCGTTCACGCACGCCCTCGCCCAGGGTGGCGACGAGGTCGTGATGCGTTTTATCGGCGATGGCATGGAACCCGAGGACGCCGTGGCAGACGTGCGCGAGTTTGATCGCGTGGTGATTTCGGGCGGCGACGGCACCGTCTCCAACGTGCTCGACCAAATGCGCGGATGCGGCGTCCCCACGCTCGTCTTCCCCTCCGGCACGGCCTGCCTGTTCTTTAACAACATCGGCAATGCCCCCGAGGCCGCGGCGCTCGCCAAGGCCTGCCGCGTCGGCCGTACCGTCAAGGCGGATATGGGCGAGCTCTTTTGGCTTGACGAGAACGGCAACGAGAAGCGCCACGGCTTTATCATCATCGCCGGCTCGGGCTTCGACGCCGAGATCATGATGAAGGCCGCCCCCACCAAAAACGACATCGGCGAGATCGCCTACTTCCTCTCCGCGCTCGCCACGCCCAACCCCACGGTGGCGCACTTTACCATCGAGCATGACGGCATTGTCGAGGAGCTCGATGGCATCTGCTGCATGGCCGGCAACACCTCGGTCATCCAAAACGACATCAACCTGTTCCCCGATTGCCGCATGAACGACGGCATGGTCGACATCGCGGTCATCGAGCCCGTAAAAACCGTGCAGCTGCTCCCGACCGTGATCACCGCCGCGCTCGACCCCGCCGGTAAGGTGCTCGGGCGCCCGCAGTTCAAGATCATCCAGACCAAGGAAGCCAAGATCACCTGCACCCCGTCACTGGGCATGCAGTTCGATGGCGAGATTATCTCCAGCAATTCGGGCGTCTTTGGAGCCCGCGCGCTTCCGCAATGCCTCGACCTCATCGTCGACGAATTCTCCCCGCTCGGAAAATAGGAGGACCCCATGAACGACAATCCCCTGATCGGCTTTATTGTCATCGTCTTGGCCATGCTCGTCGGTTACGCCATCAACGTGATTCACCGCCGAAAGAAGTAAATCCACATTGGTATGATATTCATCCAGTTATCGCCTCTCCCGCTGTTTATGCATTCGTCAAACAGCGGGGGATTTTCATTTCGGCCATTCCCAGCTACTTTATTCGGCTACAGTAATTACAGGGCGTCTTTATTAAAGTAAAGCTGCAAACTGAGTACGATTAACCGCTCATCGCATATTTCATCACGCTTATCGAGTAAGTTTCTTTCATAGATGAATATTGTTTCCAGTTCGTTACGCTAATGAGGTGTCTTTATTGGCTGAAGCCCTCTGGCGACAGAGGGCTTTCGCACGCTGGGAGGGAAAATGAGGAAAACTCGCCCCGTCAACGCGCTCAAGAAGCTAGGCATAGGCCTCGCCTTTGGAGCTGCGACTATCATGTCCATGCCGACATCTGCGCTCGCCTGCACGCAAATGTACATGGGCAAAAACCTTACGGCCGACAACAACACGTACTATGGTCGCGCCGAGGACTTTGGCCCGCGCTACCTCAAGCACTTTGGCATTGAGCCGTCGCATGCCCCCGGGTATACCTACGGCTCAGACGAGTCCGACTTCTCATACAGGTCGACCAAGACTACATATCGTTATAGCTACGTGCGCGATCATCCTTCGCAGTGGCACGGGCGCTATGATGCCTACTCTGAGGCAGGCATCAATGAGAAGGGCGTGTCCTGCTCCGCAACGCTGACCACCAACATGAACGATAAAGCCGCCAAGGCAGACCCCCTGACCGACACTGGCATTGGCGAGTATAGCTACGGCAGCGTTATCTTAGGCGAAAGTGCCAAAGCACGTGAGGGTGTCGAGCTCCTCGGCAAGATCATCGACGAGCAGGGCGCCAACGGCAACGATCAGATTATCATCGCCGACAGCAACGAGACTTGGCTGTTTGCCGCACTTTCCGGCCACCAGTGGATCGCCATGAAGCTCGCCGATGACGTCGCCTCACTCAACCCCAACATCGGCGGACTCAATTACGATGTCAACCTTGATGACACCGAGAACTGCCTCCACTCCGAGGGCATCCAGACCATGCCCGAGAAAAATGGCTTCGCCGAGTACACCGACGGCAAGTTCGACGTTGCCAAGACCTATGGCAAAAGCGTCGCCGATTCCGGCGTTCATCAGTGGACTCGCTATGTCCTGGGCCGCGATTACTTCATGGCCCCGTTGACCAAGGGTGCGGATTACGACATCGTCACGGTTAAACCGAAAAAAGGCCCCGACCAAATCGGAGCCATGGTCAGCGAGATCCAGCCCCTGTTCTTCCAGCCCGGCAAGTCCGACTGGAACACCTTTGAGATGATCCGTGCATTTGGCAACCGCGGCGAAAATGTCCCCGGCCTCAACGCCAACACCGACGGTGTCTACGCCATCGGCACCGAAAGAAGCACCGAGACCAACCTCTTCCAGATCCGTCAGGGCATGGACCCCGAGATCGCGACCATTCAGTGGGAGATGCTCTCCCGCGCCGCCTACTCCGTCGCTATTCCTCTGTACTCTGCACTGCTCACCGAGGTCAGCCCCTACTTCAGCAATCAGGATGTCTCCTACGATCACTGCGAAGAGACGGACATCGTGAACAACGAGGAGCCCGAGAACTCCATCAACTACGTCCTCATGGACATTAGTTCCCTCTGCTACGAGCACCGCGAGCAGCTCGGCACCGGCGTTCGCGCCTACCTCGACGCTCTCCAGAACGAGCTCATCGAACAGAACCTTGAGGTCGATGCTGCTATGCAGGCCGAGACCACCACTGAGGGCCGCACCGCCCTGGCAAACAAGGCCGGCAAGGCTGCCACTGAGAACACCTACGTCAAGTGCAAGGCCCTGCTCCAGGAGATGCGCGCTTATCTGAAGGCTGAGGATTTCAGCACGCCCTTCACCCCGAGCGACCTGAACACCGAGACCAACGGCCTCAAGGTGTCCATCACCTACGCCAAGGACGCTCTTGCCACCGACCCGGTAACCCCGGATCAGCCTGGCACCCCCGAGCAGCCTGGTACTCCCGAGCAGCCCGGTACCCCCGAGCAGCCCGCTAAGCCCGAGCAGCCCGCTAAGCCCGAGCAGCCCACCACCAAGCCCGAGAAGCCTGGCAAGTCCGACACCACGGCCACAGTAACCACCAACAAGACGAACACCAAGGGCGGCCTGCCCACCACTGGCGATCGTTTTGATGGCCGCATGGTGGCCGCATTCGCCATCGCTGGCGTTGCCGTCATCTCCGCAGGCGGTTACTTCCTCTACCGTCGCAATAAGGAGTAACGTCATAGCTGAGTGGGCAAGGCAGCAATGGCAGCCTCGCCCACTTAGCCCACTCTTTTGACCGGCGGGAAACCCGCCTGAAATCTTTTCAAAAAAGATTTCCCCGCACACACTTCGCTGTGCTATAGTGCAGCGCAACAGCAACTAGGTGCGACCGCGCCACGGCATCACGAAAGGAGCCACCAACATGAAGAACACGATGAAGTCTCTCAACAACTGGTGGTGGCGTGATGCGAATACGATCGGTCGACAGTGAGTCCCTCACGCCTGTTTTTGCGCTCTAGGTGATTGGAAGGCCTCCGGTTTCGACCGGGGGCCTTTTTCTATCTCGAGCCCGATCGCATTCGCATCACGCGCCTCCGCTTTTCTCTTGCAATCCCCTTCCGAAAGGATTTTCACCATGTCTCAGAACACCACCGCCACCCAGCCCCGCACCGTCCAGACCGCCGATCGCGGCAAACTCGATGTCCGCGCCCTCGTCCTGCTCGCCATCCTGCTCGCCGCCGGCTTCATCCTCAACTTCACCGTCGGCAAGGCAATCTCGGGCATCTCGGGCGGCATGATCAGCCCCGAGTTCATCATCTCGGCCTTCTGCCTCACCATCCTGGTCGTTCGCCCCAACATCGGCCAGGCGCTCGTCATTGGCCTCATCTCGGCTGCCGTGATCCAGATCACCACCACTTCGCCGTTCGTCGATTTTGCCGCCGAGGGCATCGCCGCCATGCTCATGGCCGGCATCGTCAACGCCGCCGGCAAGAACGGTCAGGTCAAGCCCGCCATCGCCATTGTCGCAACCTTCGTGACCACCTTTGTCTCCGGCGTCATCTTCATGGTCATCAAGATGGCCATGCTCGGCGTGGTGGGCGAGCTCGCCGCCGCCATGTTGCCCGTCGTCGCCATGACCGCCGTCTTTAACGCCATTCTGGTCGGCGCCCTCTACCTGCCCATCCAGAAGGCCCTGAAGCTCAACTAACCCACAGTGCCCCATCGGTATAGACTGTCCCAAACAACTAGCTCTTGGGGACGTTCTCAAACGACTAGTCATTAAAGAACGTCCCCGATGACTATGAAAGGTATCCATGGAAACGATCATCAACGTCGACGATGTCTCGTTCTCCTATGGCACGCAGACCGAGCAGGCGCTCAGCCACATCTCGCTCAGCGTGAACAAGGGAGATTTCATCGGCATCATCGGGCCCTCGGGCGCCGGCAAGTCCACGCTTGCCGCCTGCCTGTCGGGCGCCGTGCCCCACCACTACACCGGCACGTTCTTTGGGTCCGTCATGGTTGACGGCCACGACACCTGCGAAGCCTCGCTCACCGACGTATCGCAAATCGTCGGCAGTGTGCTGCAGGATATCGACACGCAGATGGTCGCTTCGGTCGTCGAGGACGAGATGCTCTTTGGCCTCGAGAACTTTGGCGTCCCCCATGACCAGATCGAGCAGCGCGTGAGCGAAACGCTCGAGACCGTCGGCATCAGCGACCTGCGCGACCGCGAGATTGCCACCCTCTCGGGCGGACAGAAGCAAAAGGTAGCCATCGCCGCCATCCTCGCCATGCGTCCGCGCGTCTTGGTTCTCGACGAGCCCACCGCGGCACTCGACCCTGCCAGCTCCACGCTGGTCTTCGAGACGCTGCGTGAGGCAAACCGCGCACTTGGAATCACCATCGTCGTCGTTGAGCAAAAGGTCGCCCTGCTCTCGGAGTACTGCAACCGCGTGCTCGTGCTCAACCATGGCGAAATCGCGCTGCAGGGCGAACCACACGAGGTCTTCGCGCATACCGACGAGCTCCGTGCCATCGGCGTCGACTGCCCTCGCGTCACGCGTATCTTCAATAGCCTCGAGGCCGATGGCCTGGTAAGCGGTACCCCTTGCTTGGATGTCGATGAGGCCGAGCGCCTGATTTCGGGCATCGTCGACCCCGCACGCGCGGCCAGCGAAGCCCAGGCGCCCGCCGGCTCCCCGCATGCACCGTCGTTGCGCCCTCATGCCAAGGACGCCGAGCCCATGCTCACCTTCGATCACGTTGAGTTTGCCTATCCCAATGGCGGCGCCGCCGTACACGACCTTAACCTGACCCTCTATCCTGGCGAGCTCGTGGGCATCGTCGGCCAAAACGGTGCCGGCAAGACCACGCTCACCAAGCTGCTCACGGGCCTGCTTAAGCCCGCCTCGGGCAGCGTGCGCGTTACGGGGCTGGATACCGCAGCCGTTCCCACGAGCCGCATCGCCCGCGAAGTCGCAACCCTCTTCCAAAACCCCGACCGCCAGATCTGCAAGGATACCGTACTCGACGAGGTCGCTTTTGGCCTGGAGCTTGCCGGCATCGACCGTGCCGAGGCTCTGCGCCGTGCTCAACTTGTTATCGACCGCTTTGGCCTGCCTGCCGATGAGGCACCTTTCTCGCTTTCGCGCGGCCAGCGACAACTGGTGGCGCTTGCCTCCGTCGTAGTTGTTGAGCCCAAGATCGTCGTGCTCGACGAGCCCACGAGCGGCCTTGATTACCGCGAGTGCATGACCGTCATGGAAACGGTGCGCACCATGGCCGAGCGCGGCTGCGCCGTTATCATGGTCTGCCACGATATGGAAGTTGTTTCCGACTTTGCCGAGCGTATCGTAGTAATGGCCGACGGTCGCATCCTCGAGTGCGGCCGCACGCACGAGCTATTCTCGAACATCGATCTCATGCGGCGTGCCTACGTGGAGCCTCCCCAGGTTATTGAACTCTCGCGCCGTCTGGCATCTTCCGTCTCGCCCGCTTTTGCGCAGGTGAGCGAGGTCAGCGATGTCGTTCGCATTACCAAGGAGATGGTCCGCCGTGGTTAACGTCATCGACTACATGCCGGGCGATACGCTGCTGCATCGCCTGAACCCCGTCGTCAAACTGGGCCTCGCCGCCGCCATCATCGTCGGCATCTTCTTGTCCGACACCTACGTGGCGCTGCTGGGCTTTTTGGTGCTCACCCTTGCGCTGGGCGCCTATGCCGGTGTCGTCGACCGTCTGTTCTCGCTGCTCAAGTTGCTGATTCCGCTCGCGCTTATCATGCTGGTGCTCCAGCTGGCCTTTATGCGCGATGGCAACGTTGTGTGGGGCTTTATCACCGACACGGGCCTCATCACAGGATCGAAGGCCTGTCTGCGCCTGCTGGGTGTGGCGTTACCGCTCATCCTCATGCTCATGGTGACCAAGCTCAACGACCTTGCCAACGCCTGCGTCGAGGTGCTGCACGTACCGTATCGCTATGCCTTCACCTTTACCACGGCGCTGCGCTTTGTGCCGGTGTTTGGTCAGGAGATGAACGCCATCATGGAAGCGCAGACCACGCGCGGCGTCGAGTACGACACCAAGAACCCTATCAAGAAGCTTAAGCTCATGTTGCCACTGTGTGTGCCGCTGCTCATCTCGAGCGTGGGCAAGACCGATGCCACGGCCTTGGCGGCAGAACAGCGCGGCTTCTATCTGCGCACGCGCGCCAGCTCGTACAAGCGCTACCCCATCAAGGGCCTAGACATCGCCGTGCTCATCGTCAGCATCGCCCTCATCGCCATCGGCTTCCTGTTCTAGTTCGCCACCGACAGCAACCGCCCAACGCAAAAGGCCTCGGCTCGCACCAAACGAGCCGAGGCCTTTATTGTTTCACCAGATAAAACCTACCAAAATTAACCTGTCCCTTTTTGACGGGTCGGAAGCTAGAGGCGGTAGGGGACGCCGCTGCGGATGATGGATTCGCGCACCAGGACATCCATAGCATCGAGGGTGATCTCGGGCATCTCTCGATACTTCTGCAGCACCGATAGCTCGGTGCAGGCCAGAATGACACGGTCGCAGCCGCTACGGGCGAACTCCCACATCACGCGGTCGAACTTATCCATATCGGGCTCACGTCCGGCTTTCACATCATCGTAGATAAGCGACATCACATCGTTCTGACGTTTCTCGCTGGGATAGACGACCTCAACACCCGCAGCCTCGCATTCGCGGCCGTAGACGCCCGCGCCCACGGTTCCGTCGGTGCCCATGATGCCAATCTTGCGCACCGGCTCGGCCGGCATGCTCAGGTTGGGGTCGAACTCGCACTCCCCCATCACCGCACCCGCAAGGGCATAGCGCACCGACTCACGCGGCATGTGGATAATCGGCACCTTCGTAAACGACTGGATCTGGTCGTAGAAGTAGTGTGACGTGTTGCAGGGAATGGCAATGTGCGCACAGCCCAGCGACTCGAGTGCCTGGGCACACTCTTTCATGGTCGCCAGCAGCTTGGCGTGCTCGCCAGTCTTAATGGCCAGCGTGCGGTCGGGCATGGTCGACTTGGAGAGCACCACCATGTCGATATGTTCCTGATCACAGGCAGCAGCCGTATGACGCACCACCTGGTCGTAGTAATACGACGTGGCCTCGGCGCCCATGCCGCCGATAACTCCCAGCTTTTCCATCGCCGCCTCCTTGGTGACGCTTGCGCAATTGCGCGTATCATACCCGCGCCCGCCCGATGTAAACCGGACGGGCGCCGCACTCATCTACTTGTAATACGTCTTGAACAGCTTAAAGTGGCGCAGCTTGGTGTGCCACATGCGCAGCCAGCGGTTAAAGACAAAGTCGCCCTTCATAAACGAAGGGTCGGCGCCCTTGCCTTCCTTGTCCAGGCGATGCACCTTAGCGCGCAGCTCGGGATCCTTAACGTACTTGTCGACGACGCCCATGGGGACGACCATCCACAGCGCCTCGTCCTGCGCCGTCACAAACTCCGGCTCAAACGGACGGTTGAACACATACTCGTCCACCACATACTTGGCAACGTTAAAGCCGCTGTTAGTGACGTAGTAGTTGCTGCGACCTTGGCGCGTGTTGAAATCGAAGAACTTAAACGAGCCGTCGCGCTCGTCGTACTTAACGTCAAAGTTGGAATAGCCCACAAAGTGGAGGTCCTCGAGCAACTTGCGCACGCCGCCCATGAGCTCGTCATTGGGCTCGGTGATGATACAGGCGTGGTTGCCGACACCGTGAGGCTGATGCTCCTCGAGCAGCACGTGACCCAGGCACATCATGCGCACCTTGCCGTTGCGGTCGGAATAACTGGTGAGCACGCGCATGTACTCGTCGTTGCCGGGCACGCGATCCTGCAAGATCAGGTCGTCGGTGTAGCCGCTGGCATACGAGTCGCGAATGACCTGTTCCAGCTCGGCACGGTCGGCAATCTCATAGGCCTTTTTCTGGCCCTCGAACTCATGCTGCCACCACATGATGCCGTCAGAAGGCTTCAGGATCATCGGGTAGGGGAAGTCAATCTGGTCGAGCACTTCGGCAGGTGCCTCGCCTTGGGCGTTCAGCATCGCCATGGTGAAGGTAAAGGTATGCGGATAGGGCACGCCATGCTTCTCGCACAGCTCGTAGAAGATCTCCTTCTTCTGACACTGCTCAAGCATGCTATAGGGAGCGTAAGGCGCGACGATGTTATCCGCCAACTCATGGGCATCCTTGGCCTGAGCCACGAGGGCAACATAGTTATCGCCACAGCCCACAAGGACAATCGTCTTATCGGCATGCGCTTGGGCAATGCCGTTGACGGTCCTGAGCATCACGGGCATGGTATCGATATCCACGTTGGGCGTGTAGTCGATAATCTGGCTGCGGTACGCGGGACCCGTCTGGTACTTGCCAAAGACCAGGCTCTTGACCTGGTACTCCTCGTAGAAGGCGCGCGCCACCGAATAGGCGTTGATGTCGCCACCGAGCAGCACGGGAATGAACTCGCGCTCTGTAAACTGCAATGCCATGGAAACTTCCTATCATGAACTGCCCACACAACGGGCGGTCTTTGCGCAACTGATTTATTCTAGCGTGCCAAACCGCCGGCGCCCAAAGCTCCACCGTATCTATGGCAATCGACGTAATCGTCCAGCACGAAGACGGCGCTCACCGTTGTATGACAATGGGCAATGAACCTACCATTGTTGTAGGATTCAGCGTATTGACATCCTCGAACGAAAGGCGCGCACGTGCCCCAAGACCATCCGACCGATAATCCTATCCTCAATGCCACGAAGCGCGAGCTGGCGGAACGCGCACAAACGGCCGTTCCCCTACGCACGGCAAACGATGCCTACGACAGGCCCGCCCGCATCGTCTCAATCAACACGTCGGCGCACAAGGGCACACGCAAGTCGCCCGTCGCGGATGGACACGACACCGTTATAGAACAATTTGGCCTCGCCTCCGACGCACACGCCGGGCATTGGCACCGTCAGGTTTCCTTTTTGGCCGCAGAGTCCATCCAGACGGCGCAGGCCCGCGGACTCGATGTGCGCAAGGGTGACTTTGGGGAGAACTTCACCACGCAAGGCATCAATCTACTCTCGCTCCCCATGGGCACGCAGCTCAAACTTGGCAGCGAGGTGCTTGTCGAAATCAGCCAAATCGGCAAGGTCTGCCACACACGCTGTGCCATCTACTATCTCGCCGGCGACTGCATCTTTCCCCACGAGGGCGTTTTTGGCGTGGTGTTAAAGGGCGGAGAGGTCCATATCGGCGACGACATCCAGGTGGTCAAGCTCGGCGACGGCACCTGCTCGTTCACCCCTGCCGAAGCCCTCGAAGAGATTGAGCGGGCTCGTCAGGAGGGCACGCTGTAGTTGTAAAACCCCACGTTGAGATAGCTTTTACAGCCCAAAACACCTCTCAAATAGGGCTCCGTAACGTTAAAGTTGAACTCTATGGTTTCTCAACAATTCATCATAACTGCAGGTCAAAGCCAAAGCCTCAAGTTCAACTTGACCCTTTGGAACCTTTAAGGTTCAAGTTGAGGTCGAAAGCAGTAGTAGAATACCGTTCGAACCATAACCTACGATTGATTGCAGAGGGACTGGATGCAGCATTCGAATCATCGCGCCGCAGCGCTCATTGCGTCGAAGCCGGCTCGTATCATCACGAGCGCCGCGCTCGCCGTTGCGCTGACGGCCACGCCGATGCTCTCCCCCGTTGCGGCGTATGCCGCCTCGCAGGCAACGCAGGACCAGCTTTCCGCAGCCCAGCAGAAGATCGAAGCCGCCACGAGCGCCTACAACGACGCCCGCACCAAACTCGATGACCTGCAAAAGCAGATTGACTCCAATGAGGCAAGCATCGAGGAAATCGAGGCTAAGCTTCCCGAGCAGCAGGCCAAGGCAAGCTCCGCCATGCGCGATCTGTACAAGTATCAGAAGGGCACCAACCCCATCGTGAGCTTCCTGGTCAACGCGCAGAGCCTGGGTGAGTTCATCACGACCTGCAAATACACCAACCAGATCACGAGCTCGAGCGTCGACGAGATCGAACAGCTCAATAACATGCAAACCGAACTCGAGCAGAACAAGGCTGAGCTCCAGCAGGCCAAGTCTCAGCTTGAGGCAGAGCAGAAAAACGCCGAGGATGCGTTGGCTCAGGCCCAGCAGCTCCGCAGCGAGGCACAGGCAAAAGCCGAGCAGGAAAATGCCGCCGAGCTTGCCAAGCTTGAGGCCGATAAGGCCGCTGCCGCCGAGAAGCTCTCGGGCGAGGGCGTAAGCGGCAGCAATTCCAGCAGCCAGGCCACCAACACCAACACCACCATCGACACCACGGTGAACAACGCCAATACCGGTAGCTCCGATTACGATTCGTTCATTAATGAGTGGACGAGCCGCATCGACAATTATCTCGCCGGCTCCCCCATGGCAGGCCAGGGCTATAACTTTGCCGTCGCCGCTTGGAATACCGGTGTCGACCCCCGTTGGTCCCCCGCCATCGCCTGCATCGAGAGCACCAAGGGTGCTTATTGCGCCAATTCTTACAACGCCTGGGGCTGGAGTGCCCGTGGCGGCGGTTGGCGCAGCTTTGGCAGCTGGAGCGAGGGCATCTCCGCTCACGTTGCCTATCTGGGCGCCAACTACGGCTCCACCCTTACCCCGGCAGCGGCCAAAAAGTACTGCCCGCCCACGTGGCAGGACTGGTACAACAAAGTCGCCGCTCAGATGAACCGCATCTAAGCGCAACTGCAAAGGGCCCCAATGGGGCCCTTTTCTTTTAGGTAGCGGAGGTATCGACGACGCCGGTCGCATTGGCAATCGCGACTATGACGATCATGCATAGGAGCAGCACACCCAATGCCTTGAGCCAGAGTTTCGCAAGTTTCTTGCCGCGATAGCTGTCGAGCAGTGCGAATCGCCGACGAAGACGGCGCTTATCGAGCAGCACAAAATGCATAAGCACCATAAGGCCATCGACAAAGAAAAAATACTCGATTATGAGAAACCACGTCGGGTAGCTTTGGTTTGCTCCCGTGGGGTGAAAGACGGCAAAGTGACTTCCGGCAAAGAACACAAGTAGGGAGAAGCAGACAAGCGTATTCCAAATGCGCCCCAGAGACTCCGGAACGCGAGAGAGCAGACCGCATGCAGCGGAGGCGGCAGGCCTAGGAAGCCCTGCGGGGTTCTGGAGCCCTTGGAGCATCAACACCGTCTCCGAGGCCGGAGTACGGACAGGCGCAGGTGTAGGAGGCCGCACGGGGCGGCTCAGATCGTATGCCGAGCGCGTCGCCCGTCCCAACGCTTCCGCACTCGCAAAACGCTTGGCCGGGTCGAGCGCCATCGACATGCAGACGGCATCGGCAAGTGGAGTGGGAATGCCACGCGCCTCGCATTGCTCGCGGATGTCGAGCCCTGGTTTAGGGTCGACTCCCGTCAAGCAGAAGAACAACAGGGCGCCAAGTGCGTAGACGTCGCTGCGCACACTCGTCTGCCCAAACCCATACTGCTCGGGCGGCGCATAGGGTCGCGTGCCAAACTTGACGGTGTCGGCATCGGCGCCATCGCGCCATACGCGCGCGATCCCCAAGTCGATAATCACCAGCGACGAAAACGTCAGGCCCTCATCGAGCGTACAGTTCGCACCCGTCACGATGATATTCGACGGTTTGAGGTCGCGATGGATCACCGGCGCCGACGTCTCCCCCCGCCATTGCAAAACCGGCGTGGAGCTCGCCCACGGCATCGCATAGGGCAGGATACAATTCAAGCGCATAATCGGGGGTGGCTCCCAGACGGTCCACCAGCACCCCGAGCGTCTCCCCTTCGATGTATTCCATAACCACGTTGAGCTCGTCGCCCGCACGACGACAATCGACGATTCTGGGCAGGTGCTCAAAACGCCTGCCTGCCCGCTGAGCGGCAAATAGACGCCCGTATGCCCCGCCGATTTGAGCCGAAGCATCGATGCGTTTACGGACAAAGGGGCCGAGAGAACCACCACCGGTTCCTTCAAAGTACACGAGCTCGGTTGTTTCAACGGACGAGCGCTTAAGTACACGCTCCACGCGATAGCTGTCGTCGCGATCGAGCGACGCCAGGTGCTCGGCAAGCGCTGCGGTCAGCTCGTCATCGAAATATGTTGGGGTCTGAGTATCCATAGCCTCCATCATAGCGCAGGGCGCAGACACCCCATGGCATCCGCGCCCCGTTCGTTTGCATCGTTGTTCGGCAGCTCCGCCGGCTCAGATATCAGCCGCTAACTCACCGTCTCCTCGCCAAAGCGATACAGCTCCTCGTTGACCTTTTGGAGGCTGCACCCGCGATCGATGCAAAAGACGATAATCGCATCACGGCGATCTTTGCAGTTGAGGACGCTTACCCCGGCAGCCGTCAGTGCACGGTTGGCCTCTTTGAGCGTCAGCGCCATCGCAAAGGCAATCTGCAGCACCTTATTGCGACTCGGATTGCGCGAACCAGTAAAGATCTGATAGCCAAAGGTCTCATTGAGATCGGCCATACGAACCACGCGCGAGCGCTCCAAGCCCTTTTCCTGCAGCAGCTGCTTCAGGTAGTCCGAAAGCGACGGGGCGGCAAAGTCGTGCTCCCTGATATAGCCATCGATGTTCGGCGCATCGAGAAGCTCATTGAGCAGCTCCTCGGTCAGCTTTTTATCGGGCATACGACTTCACCTCCCCCAGTGCATGCAACATGCTAGAAACCGCTTACGTCCGAACGCTCCCAGCTAGCAACCTGGTCGGGAGACACCGTACCCAGCGCCTCGAACTTCCAGGAGCCGCCCGCCTTCAGATGATTGGTGTTTGCAAGAGCCGTTCCAACCTGGTTGCCATCGGCATCATACAGAACATACTCAATCTGAATGTAGCTCTTTTCCTTGTCCGTGTTATTGGTAAGCGTGCCCGTGATCTTATAGGCAAACTGACTGGAGGTGTCTTCAGCCTCGTCAGCAATGGTATACGGTTCTTGCGATTCTTTTTGCTCCTCAGCCTGCTGTGTCGCCTCGGCAGGTTTTGCCGAATCGCTCGCAGACGAATCGGTTGAATTGCCACCCATAGAGCCCACGGCACCGACGATAACCAGCACCACGATGACGCCTAGGACAATCTTGCCGATCGGCTTCTTTCCCTCTTTTGCCATTATTCATCCTTCCTACGATCCGGCTACCGTGCCGGCACACAGCACATCGTAGAAAGGATTGAACTTGAATTCATTAGCTGAGAGCTAAGGTTGCGGTAAACGGCCAATGCAGCTATCCAGACGCCGAGCAAACGCACTTTGCGTGACCATCTGCTGGCAGCGCATCAACCCACCGTGACGGATTTCCCGATAAAGGCACTGATCATCATTAGGACAAAGAACACCAGGTAGCCGATGCTCAATAGGTACGCAATGATCAGGAAGACGACCCAGCCGACATTGGTCTTACCGTCGGCGCGGCGCTGCTCGCGAGAACGGCACAGCCAGACCGTCACGCCAATGGCCACAATCAGCAACACGAGTGCCGCTGCTGCCACCCCGGCAAGCGCAAACATCACGCCAATGCTCACAGCAATAACCGGAAGCAGTAGCAAGCCACACCCGCATCCACCCGGGCTATATACGGCAGACTGTCGGCGTCGTTCCATCGTCACTCCAAGCCAAGCAATCGTTTGTAGACATCGAGGCCCTTGAGTAGGATTTCCTCGTCGAAGAGCATGCTATCGGTATGCAGAGCGCTTGTGGCATAGGCTGGGCAGCCATCAGCGTCGATCGGGTTTTCTTGTCCCTCTGGCACGCCCGTGCCCAGCAAGAAAAACACGCCCGGCAGATGGCGCTGATAGAACGCGAAATCCTCGGCGATTAGCAGCGGCTCGTCCACAAGTTGCAGCTCGGACAAGGCAGGCGCAATGTGGGCGAACAGCTCGGGGTCGTTATCGACTGGCGGATAGCCCTCGGCAAAATTGAGATCGTACGTGCAGCCCGTTGCGGTGCACGCCTCGTCGAGCGCACGGCGCACGCCCTCGCGCGCACGGTCGAACATGGCGTCCGTAAACACACGCAAGCTACCGGCGACATGGGCCTCCCCCGCTACCGCATTGCAGACGGTGCCGGCCTGCAACAGGCCGAACTTACCAATGCAGGGCTCGTCGGCACCCAACTCGTCCATGAGTTCGCGCTCGGAAACCAAGAACTTGGCAGCCGCCAGCGCCGCATCGTGCGACTCCTCGACCGGAACGCCATAGGTCTTAGCGATATGGATGCTCGTCCCGTGAATATGAATGTGCGTCTCGCTTGAGCGCGCCAGCAGCGGACCGGAACAGCTCGCCAACGTGCCGGCGGGCAAATCGGGCCATACGTGGAAGCCAAAGATGCGATCCGCCCCGTAGCGCTCGAATACGCCGCTCTCACACACCGTCTTGGCGCCACCGGTCGTTTCCTCGGCCGGCTGAAACACAAAGAGCACGTTGCGCTTGATGGCGCCCGGCTGCTCACGAATCGTGCGGTCGACAAAAGTCGCCGCCGCGAGCGCCATGGCCATGTGACCGTCGTGACCGCACGCATGCATCTTACCGGGATGCGTCGAGGCAAAGGCCGCGCCCGTTGCCTCCGCGATGGGCAGGGCGTCCATATCGGCTCGAATCGCCGTGGCATGTGCTGCGCCCGTGCAGGCATCGAAGAAAGCGCAGACGCAGCTGGGGCACGGATGGGTCACCTCGCAGGCGAGCGGAGCGAGCACGCCCTCGATATAGGCGATGGTTTGCGGAAGATCGAAGTCGAGCTCCGGAATGCGGTGCAAGTCGCGACGATAGCGACGAAGTTCTTGGAGCTCGGTCATAAAGGATCCTTTCATAGGTGCGCGCCAGTTACCATCTTATTGTGCCGCAAGATTACCGCACCCTTATTTCCAGCATATCCCTGCATTTTTTAAACGTTATATACGAATGCTCTTGTTTGGTAAAGTGCAACGTGGTAGGGTCTTTACCACTTGATAGAGGCGCGGGCACGATGAGCCGCGGGCGAGTCGGCAGACTTTGACCCCGCGGGGAGGCGAAACCCGCCGAACTGGGCTTTTCGGGCACGAACAGCCTGGTGGGCCTGCGGGAAACACCCGCAGGACTGTCTGCAGCAATGCGGGAGCGCTATCCGGACATTGGGTCCACGCTATGCGGATTCGATGCGCAGATGGCGCCGTCTGGATAGCGAGGTTTACGGGACATGGCATTGACCCCCAACGAGGCATATGCGGCCAAGCAGCCGTTTGTGGACAAGGAGACGCTCGAGCATATCATCGAGCAGTTCCCCACGCCGTTTCATCTATATGACGAGGCGGGCATCCACCGCAACATGCAAGAGGTGCGCGACGCCTTCGCATGGAACCCGGGCTTTAAGGAATACTTTGCCGTCAAGGCCAACCCCAACCCGGCGCTCATCTCCATCCTCAACGAATACGGCTGCGGCTGCGATTGTTCGAGCTATACCGAGCTCATGATCGCCCGCTCGCTGGGTATCACCGGCCACGACATCATGTTCTCGTCCAACGACACGCCGGCGGCGGACTTTGCCCTTGCAGATAAACTGGGCGCCATTGTCAACTTTGACGACATAAGCCACATCGAGTTCTTTGAGCGCGTCGCGGGCCCCATCCCCAAGACGGTAAGCTGCCGTTTTAACCCGGGCGGCCTGTTCCAGCTCTCCAACGGCATCATGGACAACCCGGGCGACTCCAAGTACGGCATGACCACCGAGCAGCTCTTCGAGGCTTTCCGCATGCTCAAGGCCAAGGGCGCCGAGAATTTTGGCATCCATGCCTTCCTTGCCAGTAATACCGTCACTAACGACTACTATCCCAAGCTCGCACGCATCCTCTTTGAACTTGCCGTGCGCCTGGAGCGTGAAACGGGCGCACATGTCGCCTTTATCAATCTGTCCGGCGGTGTGGGTATCCCCTACCTGCCCGAGCAGCAGGCTAACGACATCCGTGCCATCGGCGAGGGCGTACACGCGGCCTACGACGAGATTCTGGTTCCCGCCGGCATGGGCGATGTGGCGATTTGCACCGAGATGGGTCGCTTTATGATGGGCCCCTACGGCTGCCTGGTGACCAAGGCCATCCACGAAAAGCAGATCTACAAGGACTATATCGGCGTGGACGCAAGCGCCGTCGACCTCATTCGTCCCGCTATGTATGGTGCCTACCACCACATTACGGTGATGGGACAGCCGGGTGGCGCCGACAAGACCGCAGCACCAGTCACGAACACGTATGACATCACGGGCAACTTGTGCGAGAACAACGATAAGTTCGCCATCGACCGCTCGCTGCCGCATATCGACATGGGCGACCTGCTCGTGATCCACGATACCGGCGCGCATGGCTACTCCATGGGCTACAACTACAACGGCCGTCTGCGCTCCGCCGAGGTGCTGCTGCGCCCCGATGGCTCGGCCGACCTCATCCGCCGTGCTGAGCGCCCGGGCGATTACTTCGCCACGCTCGACGTGCTGCCGAGCGGCCGAGAGCTGCTGGCCAAGTCGCGCGCCGAAAGTGCCCGCCGTCGCGCCCAGGACGAGCGTCTGGCCGTCGCCGCTCAGTGGAACAAACGCATCCAGATCGCGGAAGCGAAGGAGAAGAACATGGATATCCGCAACCTCGAGGGTTCGATCGTCGCCCTCGTCACGCCGTTTAAAAAGGACGGCAGCGTCGACTTTGACGCGCTCGAGCGCCTTATCGATTTCCACCTGCAAAACAGTACCGACGCCATCCTCACCCTGGGCACCACCGGCGAGAGCGCCACGATGACTGACGATGAGGACAACTCCGTTGTCGCCGCGGTGGTCAAGCAGGTTGCAGGCCGTGTCCCCGTCATCGCCGGCTCGGGCTCCAACTCCACGCAGACCATGCTCACCAAGTCGCTCACCTATCAGGGCCTGGGCGCCGACGGCCTGCTGCTCATTACCCCCTACTACAACAAGTCCAACGAGGAGGGCATCTACCAGCACTTTAAGACCGTTGCCGATGCCGTAGATATCCCCTGCATCCTGTACAACATCCCCGGCCGCTGCGGCTGCGGCATCAGCGAGCGCAACGTAGAGCGCTTGGCCGCGCACCCCAACATCATGGGTATTAAAGAAGCCTCGGGCAACGTCGCCTACGCGGCCAAGATCGCCCACCTGCTGTCCGATGACTTCCGCATGTACTCGGGCGAGGACGCCCTCACCGTGCCGCTCATGAGCCTGGGCGCCTCGGGCACCATCAGTGTGTGGGCCGATGTTCAGCCGCAGCTCGTGCACGACATGTGCCGCGCCTATCTGGACGGCGACGTAGCGCGCGCCCGCGATATCCAGATTGCCGGCCAGCCGCTCATCAATGCCCTCTTTAGCGAGGTCAACCCCATCCCCGTTAAGGAAGCGCTCGCTCAGATGGGTATGATCGAGGCAAACTACCGTATGCCGCTGTGCTCCATGGCCGACGATACGCGAGCCGCACTTACCGATGCTCTGAAGGGAGCTGGTCTGCTTGATTAAGACCGTCATTATGGGAACGGGCCGCATGGGCTCGCTCATCCGCACTGCCGCCGAAGGCATTATCGACGCCGCCGGGCAGCCCGTTTTTGATATCGTGGCCCACATCGGCTTCGACTTGTCCGAGCTCGAGAGCGCCCCGGCAGCCGACGTCATCATCGACTTCTCGAACGTCGTGACCTTCGATGCCGTCGTCGCCTATGTCGAGCGTACAGGCGCCGCGTTGGTCTCGGGTACCACGGGCTACACACCCGAGCAGATGGATCGTCTGCGCGAGCTAGGTCAGAACGCCCGCGTCATGCACTCCGGCAATTACTCCATCGGCATCGCAGCCCTGCGTCATCTGGTAGCACAGGCCACACGCGAGCTGCCCGGCTTTGACTGCGAGATCGTCGAGACGCACCACAACCAAAAGGTCGACGCCCCCAGCGGCACTGCCAAGTTGCTGCTCGATGCCGTCGTCGAAACCGAGCCCGAGGCAGGCTACCACCCCGTCTATGGCCGCGAGGGCATGTGCGGAGCGCGCGACCCCAAGGAGATCGGCATGCACTCGCTGCGCGGTGGTACTGTCGCCGGCGTGCACGAGGTGAGTTTCTTTGGCCAGGACGAAGAAGTCACGCTCGCGCATCGCGCCACGAGCCGTCAGATCTTCGTCAACGGCGCTCTGGCAGCCGCGCAGAAGCTCGTCACCCGCGAGCACGGCTTCTATACGTTCGACCAGGTCATGTTTGCCTAACCAGGTATCAACCGGATCCACCCAAAGGAGAGACAGCATATGAGTAACGCAGCCGAGATGGATGCACAGGAGATTATCAACTACATCGCCACCGCGCCCAAAAAGACGCCTGTCAAGCTGTACGTGCGCGAGAAGCCCGGCATGAAGGTCCAGTGGGACAATGCACACGTCTACGGCGGTCGTCGTGGCAAGACCGTCTTTGGTGACTGGGATGAGCTTAAGACCATCCTGGACGCCAACGCCGACTCCATCGACTACTACGACGTAGAGAACGACTGCCGCAACTCCGCCGTGCCCATGCTCGACCTCAAGGGCATCAACGCCCGCATCGAGCCGGGCGCGATCATCCGTGACCGCGTCGAGATCGGCGATCGCGCCGTCATCATGATGGGTGCCATCATCAACATCGGCTCCGTCATTGGCGAAGGCTCCATGATCGACATGGGCGCCGTGTTGGGCGGCCGCGCCACCGTGGGTAAGAACTGCCACATCGGCGCCGGCACCGTGCTGGCAGGCGTCGTGGAGCCCGCCAGCGCCACGCCTGTCATCATCGAGGACGATGTCATGATCGGCGCTAACGCCGTGGTCCTGGAGGGCGTGCACGTGGGTAAGGGTGCTGTCGTTGCCGCCGGCGCCGTATGCGTGGAGGACGTCCCTGCCGGCGCCGTCGTGGCCGGTGTCCCCGCCCGCGTCATCAAGATGCGCGACGAGAAGACCGACAGCAAAACCGGACTCGAGGAAGATCTGCGTCAGCTTTAATAGTTACGGCGTTTTACCAAACGCCGTAACGACTCGACGCTGCAAACGCCCCAGAGCGGCAATCTGACGTTCAATCGTCGGGCATGACCAAAAGGTCAATGCCCTCCTCTTTCACGTCACCTTGCTCGCTCTGGGGCGTTTTCGCTGACTTATGCTCAACCAGTAGCGTAATTAAGCCCCAAGTAAAAAGGCCGAAGCCCTCATCCGAGGCTTCGGCCTTTGTTTTTTGCAGCGTCCAGGCGCAGTTTATCGATTCTCGATGCTGCCGATGTTTTTGAGCTCGATGGAGATGAGGCCGTTGGGTTCGTTGACGAACTCGATGTACTCGGAGTTCGAGCCCATCTCGGCCGGAAAGCTGATCTCGATGCCCGTGTCGGTACGAATCTTGTGGTTGCGCACGGCCGCACGCTCGACCTGCTTGCGCTCCACGGGCACACGCTCGGGCACCTTCTCTTCGGTCAGCGCCGCACGTACGCTCTCCTTGATGACCGGTTCGTCCTCAAAGACCTCATCGACGATATCCCAAGGCGGAAGCTCCTCGTCATCCTCGACCTTCTCGGCAACGGCAGCCTTAACCTTAGCGAGCGCTACGGCCGTATTGGCACCGTGCTCCTCGGCGACTTCCTCGACCACACGCGTCACGGTGTCGATGACCTCCTTGCCCGATACGCCCGTGTCGCACTGCAGCAGGCCATCGGGGATAAGCATACGGTCCTCGCCGGCAATCTTGCGCTTCTTGTCCACGTAGCCGATCTCCATGGTACTCGCGCGCACGATGGCATAGCTCGGCACCTTTTGCGAGGGGTTCGGCAGAATGGCGTAGTGGCGCGCGATGTCGTTGCGCACCTCTCCCTCCTCGCGGCCCACTTCGTGCATAAAAGCCTGCTTGGAGCCCAGCAGCATCACGGCAAACCAGCGGGCATCCTCATCGTCGTCAAAATCGGCCACGAGCACGTCGGTGGACTCGGCTTTCTCGGCTTTGGTGAGCTCGGAGGAGATAAACTCCGCAATCTGCTGCGACAGGTCTACGAACTCGCGCTCGCCAAAGAAGTAACCCTTGAGCTCGCCGCCAAACGCAGAGTTCTCGGCAAACGTGGCGCGTTTATTGTCGGCCGAGGTACGTGCGCGACGCAGATGCGTGGTCACGAAGTTGCGCACGGTGCGGCTCTCGATATCGAGCTCGCGCTGGCTCATAACGTTGACGGCAGAGTCAAAGTCCAGGATATGCAGAATCGCGTGATTGATTTTCATATACGGCATTCCGTTCTAGATCGATTTCGGCATGAACCAGTATAGCGGTCGAGCCCTCCCCGAGCGCATCGAAGATTGGTACATCGGGGACAGGTTGCTTTGCACCAATGGCTAGCGCAGGAGCTCGGACTGCCAAGCCTCGAGCTGTTCTGCCAAACTCTTGCCGGCAGCGGGCATGTCGATCTGGGGTCGTTTGGGCAGCAGTGCGCATTTAAGGATTGCCACGATGGTCTGCGAGACAAAGCGTCGCGTATCCTTGTCAAAGCCTTGTGCAGCCTGGAGCATCACGGGCAGGCTCTCGCGCAGATTCCCAGCGATATCCGCAAACCGCTCAGCACCCGTAGCCTCAAACACGGAGAACAATGCATCTACAAAACGCTCGCGCTCGGCAGGCCCCACTGCAAGCAGCATCTCGCGAATGGAGCCATCAACGTATCGAGCACCGGCGGACAGGCGCTCACAGTACACGAAGTCGCGACCATCAACCACCCAGCTAAAGGGATTGTGCTGCAGCAGGCTGAACTCAGTGCTCTCAACGATGGCATAGTCCTCCTGTGTCTCGAACATCATGCCAAAGATCGACGACCGAGGTAGCGTCTTATCGATGCGGCCGGAAAGATCGGCAAAGGCGTTGCCGTTCAGAAACTCCTCGACGAAGCCAGGACCATCATGGGAATACACCCGTTCGATTCGCTCACGGGCGACATCGGAGCACATCGCCGCACCGTACACCGCAAGGTTTCCACCCTTGGAATGACCTCCGCACAAAAGCGGCCCGTCAATCGCATCCGCCGCCTCGTCCACATAGCGCGCCGCGGATTCCTGGGCCGGCACAGGACACCGGAACGCCATGTTAAAGTCCTCTTTCCAGCCCACAATCGTACTGTCGGTCCCCCGGAAGGAAAGATAGCTAAACCCCGCCGGAAACCGGAACGCCATGGCTGCAAACTGCTCTGTCGCCACCACATCGCTCACGGCACGATAGCCGCAAACGTGCACGCCACGGTAGCGAGGGCTTGCTGCCACGGCCTCCAACAAGGCCCTGCTCCCCTCTGGATCCCACAGGTCGCCAATCATGTCCCGATAGCACTCGGCACGAAGCAGCTCGCGTACGTCTAGGCCCTGCCAGTTCGTCAGCTCCGCCATATCACCCGGCAAACGCAAATAGGACAACCACGCAAAGACCAGGCTATCCACAGCGCAGAACGGCCGTTCCTCAAACGGGTCAAACGCCGTCTGGGCATAGGTCAAAAAACTAGGCGAATCCGACATGGCGCTCCCATCAACTATGGCGCATTGGGGTCAGGTTACTTTGCACCAAAAAGGCGCCCGGACCGTGTGGACCGGACGCCTTTCATTGTAGCCTGTTGCCCAAAAGAGCTGGATTTAGCAGGAGAAGTCGACGCTGTCGATGATGTCCTTGAGGGCCTTGGCGGAGGCGGTGAGCTCATGCTGCTCGTCATCGTTCAGCGGCACGGGGACGCGGCAGACAACGCCGTCGCGGCCAACGACGGTCGGCATGGAGATGGCAAGATCGGACAGGCCGTACTCGCCCACCATAAGCGAGGAGACAGGCAGAACGGTCTGCTCATCGCGCATGACGGCAGTGCAGATGCGCTTGACGGCCATGGCGACGCCGTAGTAGGTGGCGTGCTTCTTCTCGATGATGGTGTAGGCAGAGTTCTTGACGTCCTCGGCGATGCGCTTCTCGGCAGCCTCATGCTCCAGATGACCGTGAAGCTCGCAGAAGGTGTTCAGCGGAACGCCGGCAACCTGAGCGCTGGACCAAGCGACAAACTCGGAATCGCCGTGCTCACCCATGACATAGGCCTGGACATCGCGCGGGTCGACCTCGACATGGGCACCAAGCATCTGCTGCAGACGGCCGGTGTCGAGCACGGTACCGGAACCGATGACGTGGCCCTCGGGCAGGCCGGACATCTTGATGGCGGCGTAGGTCAGAACATCGACCGGGTTGGAGACGATGAGCAGAATGCCGTCGAAGCCGGACTTCTTAATCTCGGGGATAATGGACTTAAAGATGCTGACGTTCTTGTTGACCAGGTCCAGGCGAGTCTCACCGGGCTTCTGGGCAGCACCAGCGGTGACGACGATCATGGCGGCGTCGGCGACATCGGAATAATCGCCGGCGTAGATCTTCATCGGCTCGGCAAACGTCATGCCGTGCGCGATATCCAGGGCCTCACCCTCGGCGCGGTTCTTGTCCACGTCGATGAGGACCATCTCGGAGAACAGACCACTCTGCATCAGCGCGAACGCCGAAGACGAACCAACGAAACCGCAGCCGACAATAGCGACCTTCTTCTCGTTAACCATTAGAAACTCCCATCTCTCTCCACAAGCAAGCCGCCCGGGAACGACCCGAGCGGCTTGCCGTAATCCCAATACATCCAATCGGGACTTTGATTATGCTCCTATTCGCAGCCAAAAATCGACCGTTTACCGAAATTGTTTGCAGAAATCGTAAAATAACTGCACGAAATCGGTTTCGAGCTATTGACGAGCCGAAATACCTTTCTAATACAGGCCCGCCTCGCGAATGGCCTCGACAGCCAAAGCAATCTGGTCGGGCGGCAAGACCAGCGCCATGCGCACGTGCCCCTCGCCCGAAGGACCAAAGCTCGCGCCCGGCGTCACCACAACGCCGGCCTTCTCCATGAGCTCCTCGCAAAACGCCATGGAATCGGTGCGACCACCGGGAAGCTTAGCCCACACAAACATAGAGCCATGCGCGTTGGGACGCTCCCAGCCCACGCCCTCAAGACCGTCGCACAGGGCATCGCGGCGCTCCTGGTACTTCAGACGCTGCGCCTCGACCTCATCGCGCGGACCGTTCAGGCAGGCGATAGCAGCCTTCTGGATCGGGAAGAACATGCCAAAGTCGATCTGGCCGCGCAGCTTGGCAAAGGCAGAGACCACGTCCTCGCGGCCGACCAAAAAGCCGATACGCGCACCGGTGACGTTAAACGACTTGGAAAGCGAGAAGAACTCCACGCCCACCTCGAGCGCACCGGGATACTGCAAGAAGCTGCCGCCCGGCTCGCCGTCGAACACGATGTCGGAGTACGCGTTGTCATGGACGATGAGCAGGTCGTGCTCGCGGGCGAAAGCGATGATCTCCTCGTAGACCTCGGGCGTGCCCACCGAGCCGACCGGGTTTGCGGGCAACGACACGATCATATACTTGGCACGATCGGCCACCTCGGGATCGATGCCCGCCACATAGGGCAGGTAATTATGCTCGGCGACCAACGGATAGTACTCGAGCTTGGCATCGGCGATCTTGGCGCCCGCCTCAAAGACCGGGTAGCACGGATCGGGAACCAAAATGGTGTCACCCGGATCGAGCAGGGCCAGGCCCAAATGGCCCACGCCCTCCTGCGTGCCGTTGCACGACTGCACCATAGACGGCGTAATGCCCGAAACGCCAAAGCGGCGCTCATAGTAATCGCACACGGCTTGCTTGAGTTCGGGCAGGTCGCGCAGGGCATACTTCCACATCTCGGGGTCCTGGGCCGCTTGCGTGAGCGCCTCGACCACGTGGTCGTACGGCTTAAAGTCGGGCGTGCCCACGCTCATGTTGTAAATGGTCTTGCCCTGAGCCTTCAGCGCAAGCAGTTTGTTGTTGAGCGAGGCGAAGACCTCCGCGCCAAAGCGGTCGAGACGCTGCGATGCTTGCATGGTGCCACCTTTCGATATGAAAAACGCGGCGCTCCGACAAGAGCGCCGCGCGATACGGGCCATCAGATTGCAAAAGTGTAACGCTTGCACCCGCTGTTTTGGTTCAATTTGGTAACCTTAGTCCATCGGATTGAGCGCGTCAATCTGGGCGAGCCACAAGCGCGAGCTGGCGTCACTCGGCATGCGCCAATCGCCGCGCGGGCTGAGCGTGACCGAGCCCACCTTGGGGCCATCGGGCAGGCAGCTGCGCTTAAACTGCTGGGCAAAGAAGCGACGGTAGAACGTGCGTAGCCACGTGTGAATGGTCTTGACGTCGTAGACGCCCTCGAAGCTCTTGAGCGCCATGCGGTAGATCTTGCCCGGCTCAAAGCCAAAACGCAACAGGTAGTAGAGGAAGTAATCGTGCAGCTCGTACGGGCCCACCAAATCCTCGGTCTTCTGCGCAATCTCGCCGTCGCCCGTGGGCGGCAGAAGCTCGGGGGACACCGGCGTATCGAGGATATCGAGCAAGACCTCGGCAATACGCCCGCCAAAGACATCAGCCGCATAGCGCACCAGATGGCGCACAAGCGTCTTGGGCACGCTCGCGTTGACGGCGTACATGCTCATGTGGTCGCCGTTATAGGTAGCCCAGCCGAGCGCCAGCTCCGACAGGTCGCCCGTGCCGATGACAAAACCGCCAGCCTGGTTGGCCAGATCCATCAGAATCTGCGTGCGCTCGCGGGCCTGGCTGTTCTCGTAGGTCACGTCCTGCACGGCCGGATCGTGCTCAATGTCCTTGAAGTGCTGCTCCACGGCCGCGTGGATCGAAACCTCGCGGAAGCTCACGCCAAGGTCGCGAGCGAGCGACTCGGCATTCGACTTGGTGCGATGCGTCGTGCCAAAGCCGGGCATGGAGACCGCCGTGATACCCGTGCGCGGCAGCCCCAGTGCATCGAAGGCACGCACCGTCACGAGCAGTGCCAGTGTAGAATCAAGGCCGCCCGAAAGACCGATGACGGCCGCCTTGGTGCCCGTATGGGCCAGGCGGGTCTTGAGGCCGGCGGTCTGCAGGTCGAGGATGGTCTCGCAACGCTCGGCCAGGTCGCCATGGTCGGCCGGCACAAAAGGCGCACGCGGGAAGACACGGTCGATATCGCAGGCATCGCGCAGGACAGGCTCTTCGGCCAACACGCCCTCAAACGAAAACTCAACGGCCGTGGCCTCCGGCGCATCGTCCGCGCGCGTCCACGTCGTCGAGCGACGGCGCTCGGCAACCAGACGGTCAAGATCGACATCGGCGATGGCCATGTCGCAGGTAAGCAGCTTGGTCGCGGCGAGCTTGGAGCCGTTTTCGTAGACGAGGTTCTCGCCCGCAAAGACCATGTCGGTCGTGGACTCGCCCTCGCTCGCATCTGCATACGCATAAGCACAGTACAGGCGCGCGCTCTGGTTGGATATGAGGCTGTGTCGGTAATCTGCCTTGCCGATAATCTCGTCCGAGGCCGACGGGTTGAGAATCACCGTGGCACCGGCAAGCGCCATCTCGGTCGAAGGGGGCGCCGGCACCCACAGGTCCTCACAGACCTCAACGCCCAGCACCAGGTCCTCGGCGCCCTCATCACAGCAACGGTAGACAAGCCCCGAGCCCAGCGGGACCGGACCCTGACCGGCAAATTCAAGCCAAACGGGATCGGTAGGTGCCGGAGCAAACCAACGGCGCTCATAGAACTCGCCATAGTTGGGCAAATACTTCTTGGCCGTGAGGCCCAAAAGCTCGCCCGCGCAGCACACGGCGGCGCAGTTGTAGATATTCTCGGCAACCGCAACGGGAAGACCGACGGTAAAGACAATCGGCAGCTCGCGGGTTTCATCGAGAATATGTACCAGTGCGGCCTCGCAGGCATGCAGTAATGTGCGGTTATGGAACAGATCAGCCGCGGTATAGCCGCACAGGTTAAGTTCGGGCAGTACCAGCGCACGAACGCCGCGCTCGGCAGCATCGCGAACAGCCGCCAACGCCACCTCGGCATTGCCCTCGACATCGGCCACGCGAATCCGCGGCGACGCCGCCGCCACACGCAAAAAGCCATCAGACTGAGAAAGGTGAAGATTCATAAGAATGCTCCCGTGCGTAGACGCCATTCACAACAATTAGCAAGCCCTATTGTAGTTCAACCGCCAGGTGTAACCGCATCCCACCAACTTGGTGAGCTATTGATGAGTTGATGGTATCTGTTAAATGTCATGTACGATTCACATCTGGTGGGTACCCTGATGGCTAAACGAAACGAAGCAGATTTACACCGGGAGGACCCCGTATGACAACCAAGTACACCGACGCGCCGCGTACGCGCGTCATGACACCGGCAGCGCTCAACAACGGCGTGCACGAGAACCATTCCATCGGACAAACCATGGCCATCGCGCCCAAAAAGGGCCTGTTCGACGACATTTCCATTCCCCAAATCATCGCCGGCGCCGCAGCTGCCGCCACGAGCGTCGCGCTTGCTTCAAAGATCGGCATTGCCGGCTCGGTGATTGGTGCCGCTGTGAGCTCAGTCATCACTGTTGTGTCCTCGCAGGTCTATCGCCACTTTATCTCCGCCAGCGCCGAAGCAATCAAGGGCACGCATGCCGCTGTCGACTACCCTGCCGGCGTCTACGAGCCCGTTGAGCCCAATGTCGAGGAGCACCTGGGTGGCGCCGCGACCACGCAGGAGATGCGCCAGATTGCGGGGCGCGCGACCACGGCGCGCGTCGCCCCCAACAGCCTGCGCGCCAAGGCGGCAGCAGAGCGCAGCCAGACGCAAAAGAAGGTCATCGTCTTCTCGATCGCCATCGCCATCGTCGCGGTCATCGCCTGCGCCGGCGCCATCCTTATCACCACTGCCGGTGAGGGTCTGGGCGAGCGTCCCGAGCCAATCCTGTCGTCGCGCACGACCGAGAGCGATGCAAATGGCAACACCCAGTCGCAGGATCAGCAGGCACAGACGGACGACACGCAAGACAGTTCTGCCTCTGCCAATTCGTCCTCGAACACCCAAAACCAATCGCAGGGCACCGATTCCTCTACGGCCAACAGCGGTACGCAATCCGGCACGACCGACTCAAGCCAAACGACTGACGACTCTCAACCGAGCACGGGCGACCAGACGAGCGACACCACGTCGGGAACGGGCACAGCAAACAGCAGCAACAGCAATTCGAGTGGCACCACATCGGGCAAGACATCTGACAGTTCAAGCCAAGGCACGACATCGGGCAACTAGGCACTGCATCCCCAGATAGGCAACCTGTACAACGGGCGCGAATCGATAGCGGTTCGCGCCCGTTTGCCTTGGGCGACGAGATGGCAAGCCCTGTGCGATGGTAAGATGCTTTGGTGTGTAAAGAGGAGATTTGCCATGAGCAAGACAATAGTTAAGCCCACGCTATCGCTGGGCAACCACATCTATCTGTATCGCCTGCTGCGCGACGCGATTGGGTGCGGTAAGCAAACGTTTATGACGCAGGTCGAGGAGGCGCTCGCCGCCGGCGACATGGCCGCTTATGACCTGGGCTTCGAGTCCACGCGCGAGTTGCTCGAGGAACTCGACGACTGCATTAAGCTGACCGTCTTTAAGGGCGGCCGCCTGTATGCCACCGTCATCGCCAACGAGGCCTGGGATACCGCCCTTGCCAAAGGCGAGGACAAGCCCAAGGCAGCCAAGGGCGCCAAGCAGTCCTACAAAAAGAAAAAGCGCGGCGAGAAGGACCTCAAGGCCGTACGTCCCAAGCACGTTAAGCATCCCGAGCCCGTGGCCGAAGTCGCTCCGGAACCCGAGCCCGAGACAGAGATCGAAGTCGCTATTGAGGTAACAGCAGAAGCCGAAACCGAAATCGCCGCCACGACCGATCCCGAAGTCATATCCGAGCAGGAAGCAACTGTGGAGCTCAACGAAGCGCCCAAGTCGACAACCGAAGAAGCCGCTGACCAACCCGAGACGCCTGCGTTCCAAAACAGCGATGTCTTTGGCAACGAGGCCGAGGACGATCAGTCCGACGAGCCCGCCGATCAAGGCGCTACCGAATCGGCACCGGAGCCCGAGACGCCGCTGCCCGCCATCTCGCTCACGGTCGTCTATGACCCCGAGAACGCCAACGCCGGCATCACCACCATGGCCTCCACACCGATCGAGGCAAAGCCGTCTGTCGAGGCAGAGGACGCCCCGCAAGCCGACGCCAAAACCGAGACTGAAGACACATCCGTCTCCGTGGAACCGACAGATTCCGCAGTTAAGCCAGAACCGGCGCCCGAGTCTGCACCCGTCATCGAGTCCGCATCCGCACCTGTCTATGACCAAATTCCCGCACCGGTACCGGCTTCGGTACCCGCAGCAGCACCGGCCCCCGCACCCACAGCACCGACCATCCCCGAGGACTTCCCCGTCGATTTCGCAACCGAGGTCTTCTGCCCCGGCCCGTTGCTACACCAGCTGTCGACCTATCTCCCCTACGGCGCCGACACGCTCGGCATCGTCGGCGAGTACTACTGGATCGCCCGCGAGAGCGGTACCATCGAGGCCGCGCGAAACCGCGCAAGCTTCCCCCTGCGCTACACGCAGGCCGGAGAGCGCCACGAAGTCACCGTGCGCATCCGACGCAACACCACCGGCGGTCTCGGAGCCGCCTGGGTCATCGACAAGGTCGAAGTCCCGGTCGAGTAAAAAACGGCCTCGGATAGCCAATTGACCATCCGAGGCCGTTTGAATTCAGGCCTTTTAGTTGTCATCGGCGCATATAGACACCAGAGAAGCAAGCTCATCCTCAAGTTGCGGAGCAAAGTATCTAAAAGAAACCTGCACTCCAGTCGGTATCGGCTCAATCATATTCGCAGCATTATCTGAAACTCGGTACGATGCAGTTTCACCTGTCTTCAAATCCTCTATTGAGCAGACAGCGTCTTCAGCATCAATCGACCTAAGCACGCCTTTTCCTTGTAACATCACATCGGCATGCCCGCCAACTATTTCTAATGAACCTGAGTCTGTCGCAGTCACTTCTCCGGAACCTCCGCGCGATATCTCTTCCTTTGTTGAACAGCCCACCAATGAAGCCATCAGCACCAAAGACAGAGCTAGACAAATCGCCCTACTTCGAAAAAGTCGTTCCATAAGTCCACGCATAATAGCTCTGATCATACTTCAGGAAGGATAAAGATGAATTCCAGCCGTCCGCTATGCCAATCATCTGCCTTGTCTCTCCAGTTTTCTTACCAGTAAGTGTGGCGTAGGCCTCCGCTGTCACAGAATGGGCTGATCCGTTGTACAAACTCGCATGTAAAACATTCGGTCTATTAGAGTTAATCTCATTTTGAATGCTCACGATAGCCGGAGAGGAGACAGTACGGGCGATAAGAGTACTTCCTCTGCTTGCGCAGTAATTTGTAAACCCCGTTGCACAGGTTGATATCGGCGTTCCGCCCAAAACAACGCCGGGAACAGTCTGTTCTTCATCGGAAAGAGCATGGGTATTGGTGTAATTCCATATCTGCATATATTGCGAAGGATCGCTATATAAATTGGCAATGCCATACAGTTCCGCAACGTTCGAAAAAGCTGTCACCATACAAGCATAGTGGGCAGTAAGCCTCTCAATCTCGCTTTCATCATATGACATAAACTGAGAAATGGAACGAAATCCAGATACTGTGTAATCCTGCATTTGAGTTGCGTAAATTACGACATCGTTCCAGCTTGAAGGTTTATTCGATAAAACGACAGGCCGTCCTTCTATGGAAACAGCCGGGATTGTTCTTCCACAATTCGTTGTTATTGAACCGTCCAAAGATTGCACACCGAATTCGAATGGATTGATCATTACGACTGGGTTATTGAAAGAATAAGACTCAACACCAAGATCTCCTCCCCGATCCATAGGGCTGACTAAGCCGTCTCCAAAACGATATCCCGTAAGTATTTCATCATCTGAAGCATCTAAAACCAAATAGCCCGCGGCTCTATTGAATGTCACAACCGGAACAATGTAGCCAAGCGGGGACCCATCAACGTCTACAAAAGGAATAGGGTCAGAAGGCGTATACGAAGAGCCGAGGAGTCCCTTTATATATTTATCGGCAAGCTCTTGCGCAATTTCAGAAGTAAATTGTATCTGCTCACCATCAATATTGCCCGTCGAAGCAAAAACCTCTTTCGGACGTGCGGCTAAGGCGACAATTGAAGACGCGACAAGTTGCAGAAAACGACGACGCGAAAGCATATGTTCTTCTTTCTAGAGGAGCGACTTATAAGATACTCCTATTCTATAACCTTTTTTGTAACGTTACAGCACTGGTTATATTTCAATTCGATTCGCTTATGTCCTTGTAACCCAATACGTCTTTACGTTTTAAACGGAGTTAGAAAATCACTCATAGCAAAAACGGGCTTTAATCCCAAAGAGATGACTTTGATTATGAATCAAACCAGCAGCCAGGGCATAGCTGCAGTGCAATTGCTACAAGAAAGGCCGCCCTTGCTGGCGGCCTTTCTACTTGCTACTAGTCGCGCGTCAGCTTGCGGTGGATGCGATGCGGCTGGGCTGCGTCCTCGCCCAGGCGCTCGATGCGGTTGGCCTGATAGGCCTCGAAGTTGCCCTCGAACCAATACCAGTTGCCCGGATTCTCATCGGTGCCTTCCCACGCCAGAATGTGCGTGGCGACGCGGTCCAGGAACATACGGTCGTGGCTAATGACCACCGAGCAGCCCGGGAACTCGAGCAGCGCCGCCTCGAGCGAGGACAGCGTCTCGACGTCGAGGTCGTTCGTGGGCTCGTCGAGGAGCAGCAGGTTGCCGCCCTGCTTGAGCGTAAGCGCCAAGTTCAGACGGTTGCGCTCGCCACCGGAGAGTACGCCAGCGCGCTTCTGCTGGTCCTGGCCCTTAAAGCCAAAGCTCGCCACATAAGCACGGCTCGGAACCTCGGTCTCGCCGACCATCATGTGGTCCAGGCCGTCCGAGACGACCTCCCACAGGTTCTTATCGGGGTCGATGCCGGAACGGTTCTGGTCGACATAGGAGATCTTGACGGTCTCGCCCACCTCGAGCTCGCCCGAAGTCAGCGGCTCCAAGCCCACAATCGTCTTGAACAGCGTGGTCTTACCGACACCGTTGGGGCCGATGACGCCCACGATGCCGTTGCGCGGCAGGGTGAACGATAGGTCATCGATGAGCACGCGACCGTCGAACTCCTTGTGCAGGTGATGGGCCTCGAGCACCTTGTTGCCCAGACGCGGTCCCACGGGGATGCGGATGTCGGTCCAGTCGAGCTTCTGGCTTGCGCGGGCCTCGGCCTCCATCTCCTCGTAGCGAGCCAGACGGGCCTTGTTCTTGGCCTGGCGAGCCTTGGGCGAGCTGCGTACCCACTCGAGCTCGGCCTCCATGCGCTTGGCGAGCTTGGCATCGCGGTTACCCTGTGCCTCGATGCGCGCGGCCTTGGTCTCCAGATACGTGGAGTAGTTGCCCTTGTAGGGATAGAGGTGACCGCGGTCGACCTCGCAGATCCACTCGGCAACGTTATCCAGGAAGTAACGATCGTGCGTTACGGCAAGCACCGCGCCCTGGTAGTTGTGCAGGAAGTGCTCGAGCCACAGAATCGACTCGGCGTCCAGGTGGTTCGTGGGCTCGTCGAGCAGCAGCAGGTCGGGAGCCTCGAGCAGCAGCTTGCACAGGGCCACGCGACGGCGCTCGCCGCCGGAAAGCACATTGACCGGCATGTCAGAATCGGGCAGCTGCAGGGCGTCCATGGCCTGGCCGAGCTTGGAATCGATATCCCAGCCGTCGGCGGCGTCGATCTCGTCCTGGAGCTTGCCCATCTCGGCCATGAGGGCGTCCATGTCGCAATCCGGGTCGCACATCTCCTCGCCGATCTTATTGAAGCGATCGACCTTGGCGATCATGTCGCCAAACGCCATGCGCACGTTCTCGATAACGGTCTTGTCGTCGTCGAGCGGCGGCTCCTGCTGCAGGATGCCCACGGTGTAGCCGGGAGTGAGCCTGGCATCGCCGTTGGAGACCTCCTCGATACCGGCCATGATCTTGAGCAGGGTCGACTTGCCCATACCGTTGGGGCCCACGACGCCGATCTTGGCACCGGGATAGAAGCTCAGGGTCACGTCGTCAAGGATCACCTTGTCGCCATGGGCCTTACGAGCCTGATACATCTGGTAGATAAACTCCGCCATTTGCCTGTTTTATCCTTTCTACCTGCCGTTTCCCTATTCTTGTTTTCGTTTTAGTGGAAACGAAACGAGGTAACCAGCTCTGAAATTTAACGAAAAAGGGGCATGGTTGCCCACACCCCCTAATACTACCTGGGAAAAGTCCCCCGGAACACACTATGAACTGCGTACGCTAGTTTTCCGCAACCTTAGCGAACGGCTCGCTGCGATTTGCGCCACAGCAGATACGAATAGACGTAGGCAGCGCCAGCTGAACCAAACGCCAGCACCGCAATCACCGCGGCGACGACTTCACTCGAAAGCACGCTACCCGCCACGCCCATCACAATCAGGCCAATACCCAGCACCATAAAGCAGGCACCGCCAAAACGCTGCGTACGGCGCCAGTTCTCGGGATCGGCAAGCGCCCAGGGCGTCTTGATACCGAGCGTATAGTTCTGCTTCACACGCGGCAAGTAGTTACCCACACCAATGAACAGCAAACCGACAGCACCGGAAATCAGCACGTTGACCGAACCGACCGCCGGCACCACGCCCCAGACCGTAAGCTCTCCCAGCCAGCTTATGGCGCACATGAACAAGGTGAAGGCAATTACGAAGCCCTGATAGAACTTACCCGAGGTTCGATATGCCTCACCTTTGGGATCGATGCGCGGCACCACGCAGAACATTGCGAGAAGCGCCAGAGGCAGCACGCCGAGCGCGGAGGCCATCCAGCTAGGACCCCAACCGTCGACAGCGCCGTTCGCGCCCCAGTGCGTGGGAATCTGCGCAGGCAAGCTCGGCATCACCATGAGGTGCGCTACGACATTGGCGACGCACAGAGCGACCAGCGCAATCCACACGCGCGACGATACCCCTGTGGGGTGAATGCCCTTGTTTTCGTTATTCATCCTTATCACCTTCATTGTTTGTAAAACCCATAAACCAGCCAATTAAATCCTGCATGACGGTGGTGTTTAAGCTGTATACGATGTTTTGGCCATGGCGCTCGTCGGTCACCAACCCGGCGTTTTTAAGCGTTGCCAGATGATGGCTGAGCGACGGTTTGCTTATGTCGAAATGCTCGGCGAGCTCCCCCGCCGTGCAATTGCCCTCGCGCAGCAGTTCTAAAATGCGCCGCCGCGTTGGATCCGCCAGCGCCTTAAAACCTTCTCCCGGCATAGAACCTCCTCTCTCTATCTCTCGCGACGTGCACACTATACTCGATATTTAGATGTTTGTCTAATTATCTAATAGCAATGTTATATATAGAACATTCGTTCGTTTTTAGATACAATGGGTCCAGAAGCAGATGGGCCAGCTCCCTCTTCCCAAGAAGGAGATGGACTATGAGTATTAACGATGTCCTGACGTTGTTGTTGCTTGTAATCGCGGCTGTGGAGCTCGGCATCCACATTGGAGGTCGAATGAAATAGCCGCCCCCGCGTAATGCGAAGACGGCCACTTCTCACGCTACAAACGTGTTTGGGAGTTGGCCAACCCGCTGCAACGGGTGCCATCTGCTTCATCTTATGCGAATCACTGCCTCATTTCAACAAGCCCCTAGGGCTCAAATGGAATCGCGATAATACCTATAATGGCGATAGCTAAAACACGATTCGCTTCCCCATCGGAGGATGTCTATGACCGAAACCACAGCCGCAACTCCCAACGAGACGCGCGATGCCAAGCTCGAGATCATCATGGGCCGCGAGGCACTCGACAAGCTCGCCGATGCCACGGTGCTGGTACTCGGCTGCGGAGGTGTGGGCTCCAACTGCTGCGAGGCACTCGCCCGCGGCGGCATTGGTCATTTTGTAATTCTGGACAAGGACATCATCGCGCCCAGCAATATCAATCGCCAGGCCATCGCCTTTCACAGCACCATCGGCAAGCGCAAGGTCGATGTTATGGAAGCCATGATCCACGATATCAATCCCGCCACCACCGTCATCAAGCGAACTGAATATCTGCTGAGCGACAACATCGATGATTTCTTCGCGAGCGTTTTGGAGCAGACGGGCGGCAAGCTCGACTACGTCGTCGACGCCATCGACACCATCTCGGCCAAGCTCACCATTGCCAAATATGCTCAGGACCACGGCATTCGTTTGGTTAGTTCCATGGGCGGGGCCAACAAGCTCCATCCCGAGTGCCTGCGCTTTGCCAACATCTTCGATACGGTACGTGACCCCATGAGCCGCATTATGCGCAAAGAATGTAAGAAGCGCGGAATCAAGAGCCTACATGTACTGTTTAGCTGCGAGGAATCGGTTAAGACACAGCCCCGCGACCCTTCCAACATCCACGAGCGCACCGAGCTGGGAACTGCCAGTTTTATGCCGCCCATCATGGGTCAGATGATTGCCGGCGAGGTTATCCGCCAGATCAGTGGGCGCGGCACCGAACGCGTACGCTCCGATGGCCAGCGCCTAGACTAGCGGAGCGCGCCGAGATGGAGCCCCGGTTATTTGATGCACACTGCCATCTTGATTTAATGGCTCACCCGGACGCCGTTGCCGATGAGGCAACGGCGCTGGGCCTGATTCTATTTGACTGCGGCGTCGATCCGCACGACTTTGCACGCGCCAAGAAGCGCGCCTGCGGCCGTTCAAATATCTTTGCCGGCATCGGCCTCCATCCCTGGTGGCTCGCCGACGGACGATGTGGCAACGCTGAAATCAATCTGCTTTGCGAAGTCGCTGCACAAGAACGCTTGATCGGCGAGGTGGGACTCGACTTTTCCGCGCGCTTTGCCGGAAGCGAACCACTTCAAATACAGGCACTCGACCAGCTCTGCGATGCGCTCGCGCAGCGTCCTCTTGCCGGGCGCGTGATATCAATTCACGCCGTTCGTTCGGCAGGAACCGTACTGGACGTCCTCGAATCGCACGGATTACTCATCCCAATCTCCGACTCCCCCGCTATCATCTTTCACTGGTTTAGCGGCACTTCGGACGAACTCGCCCGCGCGCGAAACGCAGGCTGCTATTTTTCCGTGAACGAGCGCATGCTCGCCACCAAGCGCGGTCGCGAATACGCACGACAGATTCCACTCGACCGTCTACTGCTCGAGACCGATGCTCCGGCTGAGTCAAACACAGAAACAAGCACGCAATCGCTCATCAGATCGCTCACAAGGACCTCGGTACGCATCGCCTCACTCAAAAACTGCGACGCAAAGCATATCGAATCGGCGGCTTTAACAAATGCACGCACTGTTTTTGATCTTCGCTAACCTCGGTGTGCAAAAAAATGCCAAGGGACATGCGAATCGCACAACGCAGTCCCTATTGGCAGGCAGTACAATTCGGCAGCATTACACCAATTCGTGCATGAGATCACGGTTACGTGCATACAATTCGTCAAAGATATGACGACGCGACGCATATAACTCGTGGGCAGTCATATCGGGCACGATTGTTTGCGCAACGCCAAGGACTTGGGCGAGTTCATCCCATGATGCATAGGCGCCACCTGCGAGAGCTGCCATGATGGCATCACCGAAGCATGCGCCCACCGTAACCTTGGCAACCGAGACCTCGCGCCCGCATACGTCGGCAATAGCCTGCATCCAAACTGGATTCTTGGTTCCACCTCCGACAAGCATAATGCGCCCAATTGGCAGTCCATGCTCTCGCTCGATAATGTCGACATGGGATGCAACGGTATACGCGACGCCTTCCAAGGCGGCGCGAACCATATGGGCTCGCGTATGCCTTCCGGTCAGGCCAAAGAAGACGCCACGCGCCTCGGGATCGTTGAGCGGAGTACGCTCCCCCGCAAAGTACGGCAGACACAGGAGTCCATCGGCACCCGGCGCCACATCGGCGGCATCATGCGCCATAACCGAATATGCATCGGGGCCATCGTGGCCCTCGGCCTCTACGGCGTCGCGATACAGCTCTTGGCGCAGCCACGATGTGAGCGCACCCGCCGTATTGGTCCCCGCGCAGATCCCGTAAGTTCCGGGAATGATAAACGTCCCTGGCCACAGGCGGGCATCATCGACCATATGATCAGCTAGGTAGATGAAATACGCCGTGCTCCCCAACTGAACCATCATATCGCCGGGACGGAATACACCCGTCGAAATGGCCTCAGCACCAGAGTCGCCCGTTCCCACTAAGACAGGTGTCCCTGCCGCGAGCCCCGTCGCCTCAGCCGCACGCTGCGACGCTCGCAGACCTCATCGGCAAGCTCGCCCGAAGCGCCCCGATCGGCAGCCGAACCGCCGATGACCATCGCATCCGGTAAGTAATTAAAGAGAAGCGAATCGGCAATGTCCGCAGTCGTACGGTCGTTGAGATAACCCCCCCCTCCCTCGCTCGTAATGAAGTGAAAAAGCTTGAGGTCGTCCAAGCGCAGCGCCGCCTTGCGACGCATGGTGTGAGTGAAATCTCGGTCAATCAGCCCGAGATCACCGGCCCAGGCACCGCAAAAAATGCAGCGCGTGAACTGCGCTTGGCGGCTTCCACGACTTGCGACACGCTTCCGCCCGGATAATACAACGGATCACCTGGCAGAGGACGCAGACTAAACTGAAGGGACTGACCCCGGAGGAGTTCCGGAGCCAGTCCCTTGCGGCGTAGTTCTTATTTAAGCCGTCCAAGTTTTGGGGTGCAGTTCATTATTGCAGGAACGTTACTCCCCCAGCACCTCGACGTACACTTTTCGCTTCTGCGGACCGTCAAACTCCGCAAGATAGATGTTCTGGGCACCTCCACACACGATGTGGCCATCTTGGACGGGAAAGAAGCAGCTGTTTCCACAAATCATGCTCTTGATATGCCCACAGGAGTTGTTGCCGGTGGCTCCATAGCTCGGCAGGAAGTGTGCATGCGCATAGGGGGCATCTGGCGGGGCGATGCGATCAAGCGTCTCCATAAGATCCGTCTCCACGCAGGGCAGCCCCTCGTTTACCACGATTCCACAGGTCGTATGCGACAAAATAATCGCTGCCAAGCCATTCGTCACCGAGCTGCGTTCAATGGCAGCGTGCACGTCTTCGGTAATATCGATGAACTGGTCCGGAGCAGTCGATAGATAGCTCAATGTCTCGAGCGTCACCATGTTCACTCATCCCCTTCAAGAAAACGCAGGGCATTACCCCAGTAGAGCCTTTCTCGCGCATCATCGCGCATGGACACGGTATCGAGCGCCCGTTTGAGTTTGAACGCACGGAAGCGCGGCGTATTGCTGGCGAACATCACTTGATGCGATAGCGCGCGCTCATACCACAGCGGCCCCATATCGACCGTGAAAAGACGCTGCATCATCTCCTCGGGCGAATCGATGTAAGTGATAGAGGTGTCCGTGTAGCAGTTGGGATACTTGAGCAGCATCGCCACGGTCTCGCGCACCCAGGGCCAGCCAAAGTGGGTCAAACTAAAACGCACATTTGGATGCGTTGCGATTGTGTGCTCAAATACAAGCGGATTACTGCGTGAGAGCTCTGCGCCCGGCTCCCAAGACATACCGGCATGGAAAACCACCGGCTTGTTATAGCGCTCGCACAGCTCGTAAAGCGGCTCGGCCACGGCATCATCGGGAGCAAAACCCTGCTTTGCCGGATGCAGGCAAAGCCCCTTTGCCCCCAACTCGGTAAAGGCGCGCCCCAATTCGTCTGCGGCACCGCTCACCTGCGGATCTACGCTCGCAAATCCCCACAGACGATCGGGATGCGCGGCAACCAGCATGGCAATCTGGTCATTGGTGCCAAAATGCCCTCCGCATGCCGTGGTTACATCGAGCGGCATGAGCACGCTCTTCTGCACATCGCAGACGTCCATCTCGACTTGAAGCTCATCCCAATCCATGGGGCCCATATGCCCCATACCAAATTCTCGTGACCAAAAACCGAATCCATCAGGCTCATCACCCGGCGTATAGATCTCGCCGTAGAGCATGGGCTGGACCAACATGTCGATAACCATTTCGCACTCCTTTCCAAGCATTTGACCCTAGTACGGCTCAAAAGAGCCGATGACGCGGGACGAAAGCTCGGCGCCCGCCTTCATACACGCCGGAATATCAAGGCCATCGATCACGCCCTTGGTAAACCCGGCGATATACGAGTCACCGGCGCCCACGGTGTTAACGACCTTCTCCGCCGGTACGATCCCGCACTCATAGAAGCGTTCGCCGTCAAAGGCAATGCTTCCCTTCTCGCCAAGCGTGGCAACTGCCACCCGCGGCCCCAACTTCTGTACGTGACGTACCCAATCACGCAGCTCCGGAGTGTCCTCTTCAAACGACATAAACGCATAGTCTACGTAAGGAAAATGAGCCTCGCAGGCATATTCGGGATCCTGGCTGAACACCGAGAAGTCCATAACCACCGTCTTGCCCGCATCATGCCATTCGGGCAGGAGGTCCAAACAATTGCCAAACAGATCGGTATGAATGATGTCATGCTCTAGGATAAACGCCCGGTCATCTTCATTCGGTCGATATGTCTCCATAACACCATCGATTGCCTCGAGATGCACGCGATCGACGCCGTCTTTCAATGCCATGAGCATCACCGAGGTGTCGCCATCCTCCACCCGCAGATGTGAGATATCGAACCCCTCAGCGGCCAGCGCCTCTCTCATCTTGTCTCCGTACTCGTCCTTGCCGACAACCGACACGGCGGATACCGAAACTCCCATTCGTGCAAGATGGATACCCCAGTCAATGCCATTACCAGTCGGATAGAACACGCCGATGTTTTGATAGACGTCCGCACAGCAAAAACCAGCCGCGCACGCTTTAATACCCATGGTCTTCTCCAATGTTCAAAAGGGGACCCACCACATGGCGAGCCCCCTTTTCGCGTTTCGCTTATTGTTTTGCATCGGCCGTCCAAAGCCTCATAGCCAGACCGCCGTACGCTTTCTTAAGCTATTCGACGATTGGTGCTCCGTGGCCCCAAGAACCTTCCATGCCGCACACGGTCGAGGCAAACCCGGCAGCAAAGTCGAGCGCACGCTCGATGGCCTCGGCGCCATCTTCACCACGCTTGGCGGAATCGAGATAGCACATCAAAAACGAGGTGAGGAACGAGTCGCCCGCCCCCATGGTGTCCTTCATGTCCGTTACCGGTTTAGCCAGCTGGCGGTAATAACGCTCGCCGTCGTAAGCAATGCAGCCCTCGGCGCCCGCCGTAGCCGACACAAAACGCGGACCCAAGCCCTTCACCCATGCCAGACGCTCGCGAATCTCGTCCTCACTCGCGGCATCCGCCGCACTAAAGAAAGCGAAATCGACGTAGGGCGCAATCTGCTCGTAGTACTCGTCGGTGGAGTCGTCCGAAAAGTCAAAAGAGACCGTGACGCCCGCAGCCTTCAGCTTGGGCAGCTCGCGCTCGGTAAAGCAATAGTTGCCCGAATGAACCACATCGAACTGCTTCATGTACGAAAGGTCAAAGCGATCGAGGACATAGCGCGCATCGCCACGGATACCGCCCTCGTTGGAGCCAAGGAAGACACGGTCACCGTCAACGACGGTGACGCGAGCCGCTCCGTTCTCGCCAATCATCTGCTCGCACTTGTCAAGCTCGATACCCTCATCCTCGAGGCTTGCAATGACATGCTCGGCAGCGGCGTCATTGCCAAAAATGCCCATGTATGCGGAGCGTGCGGCACCGCATTTCTTGGCATAAACGGCGAAGTTCACCGCATTGCCGCCAGGATACATGGTATGGATATTCTCGTAGCGATCGACGACGTTGTCGCCAAATCCGAGCGCGTTAACGTTAAATGCCATGGCCTTTGTCCCTTCTAGTACTCGACAACACCCATATAGCGACGGAAATCGGGATCATGGTCAAACACCTTGCCGCGTGCAGCACGCAGCTCGCAGTTCATGGCATAGAACAGCACCGGGTCCAGATAGGCACGGACGCTCGCCGGCACGGCTTCCATACCGTACTCCTTGGCATCGAGCACCATCAGCGTATCGGTATGCGTCTTAAGGAACGCCAGGGCGCGCTCGTCCATAGCACGGCACTCGCTGGAGCCCATCTGCAGGAAGTAAAAAACGCCATCCTGAGTAGCCTCGAAGGGGCCATGGAAGTACTCGGCAGAGTGGATGTAGCTGCAGTGCTGCCACTGCATCTCCATAAGAGAGCAGATAGCGAAACCGTAGGTCTGGCTAAAGTTGGGACCGCTGCCCAGAATATAGAAGAACTCGTGCTCCTGGCAAAGCTTGGCAAAGCGATCGCCCAGCTCGGCATTTACCTTCTCGCGTGCCGGGGGAAGAATCTTATCCATCTCGGCGATACCGGCATACATATCGGCAAGATCGGCGTAGCCCTCCTGCTGATCGAGCAGCTCTGCCGCAAGCGACAGCGAAATACCAGCGGGGACCTCGGCCTGCGGCACACCCTCGCCCCACGGGTAGACCCACGTGGTCCACTTGCCGGAGTCGATCTTAGATCCAGCGTTGTCGGTCTGGGCGATCACCGTAGCGCCGGCAGCAAGGGCAATCTCGCAGCCCTCGACGACCTCGGGGGTGTTGCCACTGTGGCTACAAGCGATGACCAGGGACTTCTCGCCCAGACGACGCGGACGCATAATGTCGAATTCACGCGCGGTATAGATATACGAAGTGAAGGTGGTTGCCTCGCGCTGCAGAAGCTCATGAGCCGGGATCAAATCGATCATGGAGCCACCGCAAGCAATCCAGTAGACGCTGTCGAACTTGCCCTTCTCGGCAATTGCCTCTTTGATCAGATCGTGTGCGTTCATATCCAGTTCCTTTCTTGTTTGGTCCGCAATCAATGAGATTGGCTGCGTGGCCGATAGTTGTTTTAGTCAATCAGATATTTCTCGAATGCGGCCATGTTCTTGGCATCTGCCGCCGCCGGGTCATCGTAGTAACGACCGTCCGTGATTTCCTGGCCCAGCATGCCGTCAAAACCATGGGCGTTGAGCGTGGCGACGAAGGCGTCCATATCGTGCTTGCCATCGCCCCACACCAGATGGCCATACGGGTCACCGTCGATAAAGTGCATCTCGTGAATTGCCCCATCACCAAAGGCGGCAAACCAGTCCTCGAGCGTCTCGCCTGCAACGCCCATCGCGGTTGTATCAACCATGGGCTGTAAGTACGGGCTCGCGACCTCGTCAATCATGCGCTTCGCATCGGAAACCGTCGTCACAAGGTTGCTCTCCTCGGGACGCAGGCTTTCCATCGTAAGCACCAGACTGTGCTCGCCGGCATACTCCGCCAGAATGGACAAGTGCTCGCGGCTGCGCTTCCAGGCTTCCTCGCGATCCTCGTCCCAGTCGCCCCAGCCCGAGTTGACGGACATACGGTCGCACCCAAGTACCTCGGCAAGCTCAATGCCGTGCTTAAAGTACGCCAGGCTGCGCTGTTCATGCAGCGGCTTGCGTGCGCAGTATTGCCAAGGATAGACAACATTCTCGGGGCACAGAGTACGATACCTAAGCCCACGGTCTGCAGCCTTTTTCGCCAGGACCTCAGCCTCAAAGTAGCCCGTGTGGTCGAGCGTCACATGCGGCTCCGCACACCACAGCTCAATGGACTCAAAGCCCAAACGCTGCTGCGCGTCAAGGAAGTAATCGAGCGACCACATGATGTAGTGGATATTCATGCCCGCAATCTGTTCGCGGCGCAGCGTCGGTTTGGATTCAGACACCTTATGCCTCCTTATTTCGATCGAACACGATTTGTCCGTCCGACATCGTCATATCAACCGCAAGATCGCGTGCGTCGCGATAATCGAGGTCGAACACATCCCGATCGAGCACGCAGATATCGGCAAGCTTGCCAACCTCAAGCGTACCCAGCTCGTCTTCGCGCATCAGATCGTACGCGCCCCCGGCAGTCCAAGCGCGCAAGAGCTCGACAAGCGTCAGCACGTTGGCCTCATTCACGGGCAGTCCATCGTCGAAGTATCCGCCGCACGCGCTGTAGATTGACTCACCCAGGCTCGGAATCAGCAGCGGCAAATCCGTACCACAGCACACCGTGCATCCGGAATCTTCCATGCCGCGGCGATTCCAGCTGTGTAAAAGTCGCGTCTCGCCAATTTGTCGACGCATCATCGATAGGCAATCCTCGCGCCGGTCCAGCGTCAGAATCTGCGGATAGACCTCGCAAATTCCACCTAACTTGCCAAACTCGACAAGATCGGTCGGGTCAGAGTTCTCGAGATCGGTAATCGCATGGCGGCGAAGCATCCGTCCATGTTCGTCTCGAGGCAGCGAGGCATAGAGCGCCACGGTGCGACGAACGGCGCCATCTCCCTGGCAATGCAAGGAATATCGGAAGCCGTCAGCATCAATTGCACGTAGCTCGTTCTCAATCAGATCCCACTCGGGCTCCTCGACGACCGTCTTGCCGGCGGCTCCCGCATCGGCCGTGTCCTCATAGGGGTCAATCATCTCGGCAAGCCCCGCCCATACGCCGCGATCGGTCATACGGTTGAAGCCAGAAAAACGAACGAACGGTCCCCGGAAGCGCTCTCGTGCCTCGCGGGCATATGCCAGATTTGCACCAGCGCCCACCGGCTGCGACATCATAGAGACGCGAACCGTCAGCTCACCAGATTCCTCACGGCGAGCCATTTCGTCGGCAAAGCCGTAGTAGTCATCAAACGCCATCTCCTTGATGGCGGTAACGCCGCGCTCGTTAAGCATGCTCATGTAGTCCGAATACCCCGCACGTACCTCGGGCAGCGCGAGGAAATCGCTCATCATGCGCCAGATCTTCTCGGCATAGCACGCCTGCGGTGTAAAGCCGTATCGCGCACTGGCGGCAGCATTGAGAACGCAGGTCTCCGCACCCGGTGTAAAGCAGACGACAGGGATATCGCCAAAACAATCGTCAAACACAGCCGCCGTATTTGCGTTCTCGGCATCCGATGCCAGCGTTTCGGGTAGGTTGTGGCCAAAAGCCGCCGCGCAATCCGGATGATCTTCTTTCCATGCACGCAAGAGCGACACGGCCTCTTTGGCATCGGCGACGCCGGACAGATCAGACCCCAACGTCCGCAGCGCCCAGCCCGTATAGAAGGTATGCACATCGATCAGGCCAGGCATGACGGTGCGGTCGCCCAGGTCAACTACCTCGTCCGCTTGGGTCAAATACGAAGCTACCTCACACTTGGTGCCAACAGCCTCAATTCGATTGCCACGGACCGCTACGAAACCTTCAAACGGCAGGTCCCCCGTACCGGTAAAGACGCTCTTAGACGTCAGGACCGTCAAACGATCAGACATCACAACCACCTACACCGGAAGCATGCCAGAGATTGCCGTTACGATCAGGCCAAAGACGACCATGAAAATGAAGAACTTCCAAATGGTCTTCCACCATTGGCCAAACGAGATCTTTGCCACGGCAAGGCCGGCGACCGTCATGCCCGCCACGGGACTGATGGTGTTGATGGTCTGATTAGCAAACTGGAGCGCGGTAACAGCTGCCTCGGGATTGAGGCCCATAAGCTCGGTCAGGGGGCCCATAACAGGCATGGTGAGCGCCGCCAGGCCAGAACTCGAGGGAACCAGCAAAGAGAGCAGGCCAAGGACGATATACATAAACGTGGTGTAGACGGCGGCGGGTGCACCGGCGAGCGCAGTAGCGAGCGCCTGGAGAATGGTGTCGATGATCATGCCGCCCTCGGCGATGACCAGAATACCGCGAGCGATACCGATAACGATGGCGGCGTACGCAAAGTCGGCGAGACCTTTAACGAACTCCTCAGCAATCGTCTGCTGGTCAAGACCGCCCAGGATACCGGCAAGCAAGCCCATGCCAAGGAACACGGCGGAAATCTCATTCATGTACCAACCCTGGGTAACAAGACCCCAGACGATAATGCCCATACCGCAAGCAAAATCGATAAGCACGAGCTTCTGACGGATAGTGAACTCTTCCTCGATGGAGGCATCGGTCACGGAAAACTCGATACGCTTGAGCTTATCGTCCTCGTACGTAATGGACGACTCGGGGTTTTTCTTGACGCGCATGGCGTAGCGCATGGCCCATGCGATACCGACGGCAGTGAAGATGACCCAAGAAACGGCGCGCAGCCACAGTTGCGGATTGCCCTCGATGCCGATAATGCCCTGTGCGATCAAGACGTTAAACGGGTCGATGGTCGAAGCACAATATCCCAGGTTAGGACCAAGGAAGCAGATGATGAATGCCGTCATCGAGTCATAACCGATACCCATCATGATGGGAATGAAGATGGCATAGAACGGCAGGGCTTCCTCAGACATACCAAACGTAGTGCCGCAAATGGACAGCAACGTCATCGTAATGGGAATGATGAGGATGTCCTTGTTCTTGAGCTTTTTAATCACACGGCTCATGCCGGCATTCAAAGCGTTGGTCTTGGTGATGATTGCGAACGATCCGCCAATCAATAAGACGAACGCAACGACGTCGGCAGCCTCTTGGATGCCCTTAGTGGGCGCTTGCAGGACCGCGAAGATATCCTGACCCAGATTGATGGTCTCGCCGGTCTCGGAATCGGTGTAGTTCTTATCGACCTGTTCATAGGTTCCAGCAACGGCGACTTCACGCTCGCCCGCCGCTGTCGAAATCGTCTTGCGCTGATACTGACCAGAGGGAACGATCCAAGTCAGGACCGCAAAGACAACGATCAGCAAGAACATGATCGTATAGACATGCGGTAATTTGAACTTAAAACGTCTGTTTGTCTTCTTCGCCTTCGTATCTGACATAGATACCTCCAAAGAACTCGAGATTGCATCGCATCTCGCTTCAACGTTTGCACAAGGCAAACGTTCTATGACGTTCTATAGATTACCAGCAGCTTTTTCCTTCATCAAGATAATTTCAAACTGATTGCCGCAACGCGGTTGAACGGTTGCGTTTGTGCCGTGAACGGTATGGAAACGCCCGGTGAGATGATCCACCGGGCGTTTCCATTCGCAATGTCCTAGATGTCAAAAACGTAGCGAGACCCAACGATTCGCTGACGACCGATGATAAACGGCCGCCGCTGCCCATCGAAAAAGAAGGCTTCCATATAAAACAAGGGTTCGCCAACGGGAACTGCCAACAGTCGAGCGACCTCGGGCGACGCGCACGCGATCTCGAGCGTGCACGGGTCGGTAAACGCGGGCGTGCGGCCCGTCCGGTTGCGCACGAACTCAAAAATGGATTGGTTAGATAGAGGTGCCGTTGATAGATAGGCGTTGTCCTCGTAAACATATATGTTGTTCTCAAGCATGACAGGGACGCCATCGGCAGTGCGCACGCGCTCAACGCAAATCAAGTCAGTTCCAACGGGAACACCAAAGAACTGTGCTTCGGTGGAATCCGCCGGCAGTATCTTTCTCGAAATGACACACGCCCCCGGTTCCATTCCGTTAACGCGGCATGCGTCCGAAAAACTCTGAACGTCATCCTTCTGGCGAATCTTGCGCTTGAGCTTGGGGGCATTGACAAACGTGCCTTTCCCCTGTCGCTTCGTTAGATAGCCCTGCTGGACGAGCTCCTCAATAGCGCGTCGCACGGTAACGCGGCCAACTTTATAGCTCTCAGCCAATTCGAATTCGTTGGGTATCCGCGCGCCTGCCTTGTAGGCGCCGGAGTTGATTTCGTTTTTAATGATATCAATGACCTGTTGGTACAGCGGTATCGCTGCTTTACCGTCAGTCGGCCCTTCAGTCGGTGGCATATACCCTCTCCCAGCACAATTAATTCTAAAACGGGCCTAAAGGCATTCAACAAGCCCTTAAGCCCGCATTAGCTTAAAGTATGCTAGGTGTCGCACCAAAATGTTGGCTATTTACTCATCAGACCCGAAAAACGCGCAACTACCGCGCTCCTAAGAAAGCGTGAGCAGCTCCGGCAGCTGGTCGATAATCTTGTCCGCGGCATCCTGGCTAAAGCCAAAGCGTTCCTCGCGCTTGGCAACGACCGTCAGGCCGGCTCGCTTGCCGGCAGTGATGCCAGGCACCGAATCCTCAACGCAGCAGCAGCGATTCGCGGGCAGCCCCAGGAGGTCCAGCGCATGCAGGTAGATGTCGGGCTCGGGCTTGCTCTCCTTAAACTGCTCGCCGCTCACCACATACTCAAAGGAGTCCGACAGCCCGCACGCGTTGAGCACTTCCTCGATGCTATCCATGGGAGACGAGCTGGCAAGCGCCACGCGAACGCCGCGGCGCGGCAGCTCTCGAATCGTATCCACGGCGCCCGGGTTAATCAAAGCCTGATAGTCGCGCGGACGCTTATGCGCCCACTCGTTCCAACGGGCCAACGCTTCCTCGCCAGTGAAATGCCCCTTACCGGCGCGCTCAAACCAATCGACCAGCATATGCAGGAAGAACTGATGCGAGGTACCGACTTGCCCATTCAACTCCTCTTGAGTCAGGTTAAGCCCAAGCTCCTTGGCAAACGCGGCAGTCTCGCCCAGGTAGTAATACTCGGTATCGACAATGACACCGTCCATGTCAAAGATAACGGCGTCGAACGGAAATGCGGACACGGCACCCTCCCTAACAAAAGGGCGCCCGCAAGCAGGCGCCCAAACCATGCATTAATCGGCGATTCTAACCCAGCAGCTTATCCAGCGCCACTGCAATACCGTCTTCGTTGTTATTGGCGGTTACCATCTGGGCAACTGCCTTAACCTCATCGACGGCGTTGCCCATGGCAACACCGGTGCCGGCCCACTCAATCATGGACTTGTCGTTCTGGCCGTCGCCAAACGAGACGACCTCGCTGGCATCGATACCGAGCTTGGGCAGGGCACCCTCGAGCGCACGGGCTTTGTCGATACCGGGCGCCGTGTACTCAAAGTACCAGTCGGCCGTAAACATGCCCGAAAGCGTCTGGGTAAAGGGCGCATACATCTCCTCGTAATGCGCCTGCAGGTAGGTCGGATCACCCGCCGTCAGCAGCTTGTCCACGGGATAAGTGTCCACGACCTCATGCAAGCTCTCGACCTCGCGAATCTTAAGATCGCACGCATCGCGCTCATACTTGACGATATTCTTCTGCAAGCCGTCAGGCAGCGTGATCATGCAATGGTACGAGTCCTCGACGTGCAAATCGCGACCAAGCGAAATCATAGGGATCACGTCGAAATTGCGCAGATGATCAATCAGACGGTGCAGCTCGTCAGCCGGCATGGCCTGGTCAAAAAGGACCTCATCGGTCTGAGCGTCGACCACATGCGCGCCATTAAAGGCAACTAGCAGACCGTCATGGTTTTGAAGGTCGAGCTCCTGCGCCAAGGCGTGCAACCCCCATGCGGGACGGCCCGAAGCCAAGATGAGCTTAATGCCCGACTCCTGCGCCGCGAGCAGCTTCTCGCGCGTACGCGGGCTGATGACCTTTTGGTCGTTGGTGAGCGTACCGTCGATATCCATTGCGATGGCTTTGATTGCCATATATGCCTCCCTGTCATTGAACAACCTTGCCTGAGTCATCATACAGAACACCCACGGCGGCGCTGTTTACAACGGGAAAATGTCATATTGTCCCAAACATGAACGGCGCGCCTTCGACGATTGCGATGCCCGTCGAGGCGCCTCCCGATACATTCCATCCTATCCAAATAGCAAGGGGCCCGTATCCCAACGGATACGGGCCCCTTTCAGCCATAAGCCAACTCGGCCGTAAAAACTACTTGCGATGAGCGCGGTAGAACTCGATGAGCGCCTGGGTCGAAGCGTCCTGCTCGGCCTTGGCAGCGTCGTCGTGGAAGGCCGGGGTGATCTGCTTGGCAAGCTGCTTGCCCAGCTCGACGCCCCACTGGTCGTAGGAGTCGATGCCCCAGACCGTGCCCTCGACAAACGTGATGTGCTCGTACAGGGCGATGAGCTCGCCGAGTGCGAACGGGGTCAGCGTGTCGCCGAAGATCGAGGTCGTCGGACGGTTGCCCTCAAAGCAGCGAGCCGGGACGATCTGTTCGGGCGTGCCCTCGGCACGAACCTCGTCGGCCGTCTTACCAAAGGCGAGCGCCTTGGTCTGGGCCAGGAAGTTGCCCAGGAACAGCTCGTGCACGTCCTGACCGCTGTCGGTTGCGGGGTTGGCGGTGTTGGCGAAAGCGATAAAGTCGGCCGGAACCACCACGGTGCCCTGGTGCAGCAGCTGGTAGAAGGCGTGCTGACCGTTGGTGCCGGGCTCGCCCCAGAAGATCTCACCGGTATCGGAGGTCACAGCGCTGCCGTCCCAGCGGACGTGCTTGCCGTTGGACTCCATGGTGAGCTGCTGCAGGTAGGCCGGGAAACGGTGCAGGTACTGGCAGTACGGCAGCACGGCGTGGCTCTTGGAACCGAAGAAGTTGACGTACCAGACGTTGAGCAGGCCCATCAGCGCGACGGCGTTGTTCTCGAGCGGCGTGTTGCAGAAGTACTCGTCGATGGCGTGGAAGCCCTCGAGGAACTGCTGGAAGCGCTCGGGGCCGAGCACGACGATCAGCGACAGGCCCACGGCGGAGTCGACAGAGTAGCGGCCACCGACCCAGTTCCAGAAACCAAAAGCGTTAGCGGGGTCGATGCCGAAGGCCTCGACCTTCTCGAGTGCGGTGGAAACGGCGACAAAGTGCTTGGCCACGGCCTCGGCGTTCTGCTCATCGGAGCCGTCGATGGCGCCCTGAGCCTTGAGCTGCTCGAGCATCCAGGTCTTGACCTCGCGAGCGTTGGTGAGGGTCTCGAGCGTGGTGAAAGTCTTGGAGACGATAATCACGAGCGTGGTCTCGGGATCGAGGCCCTTGAGCTTCTCTGCCTGATCGTTGGGGTCGATGTTGGAGATGTAGCGGCAGTCAATACCGGCGTCGGCGTAGGGACGCAGGGCCTCGTAGGCCATGACCGGGCCCAAATCGGAGCCGCCGATGCCGATGGACACCAGGTGCTCGATCTTTTTGCCGGTAACACCCTTCCACTCACCGGAGCGCACGCGCTCGGCGAAGGCATACATGCGGTCGAGAACCTCGTGCACGTCGGCGACGACGTCCTGGCCGTCGACGATGAGCTGGCCCTTCTCGCTTGCCGGGCGGCGCAGCGCGGTGTGCAGGACGGCGCGGTCCTCGGTGGTGTTGATGTGCTCGCCGGAGAACATGGCGTCGCGGCGCTCCTCGAGCTTCACCTCGCGGGCAAGATCGCACAGCAGCTTGACGGTCTCATCAGTCACCAGGTTCTTGGACAGGTCGAAGTGCAGGTCACCGGCGTCAAAGCTCAGCTTGTTCACGCGCTCGGCATCGGCGGCGAACCAGGCCTTGAGGTCGATACCCTCGGCCTCGAGCTTCTCCTGATGGGCCTCGAGCGCCTTCCAAGCGGCAGTCGACGTAGCATCGATAGGTGCGGCAACAGTTGCCATAGAGTCCTCCTCAGCATACGGGCGCACGCCTCCATGCGCCCGGACATTCAGATGCCACTATTCTAGCGCATGTCAAGACTATAATCAGCGAGCGTTGCCAATCGGCCCCCAAACGGCAACCGACCAAAAAGGGACAGGTTTAATTTGGCAGGTCAAACGCTTTACCAATCAAAAATAACCTATCCCTTTATGCCAAATATTAGGCCGCAGCGCAGACGCTACCGAGCAACTCACGCAGAGGAGACCCGATGCCCTCCAGCAGTTCGGGCGCGATGATGGCAAAAACGGGAACCTCGCCGGCCCCCACGACGGCAGGCACCTTGCCCTCCGAGACGATACATCCATAAGGGACAAAACCGTCTTCGCCGACATCGAGCGCCGCCATGCGACGGGCGAGCTCGCGCGCAAAGCCGGCAGTATCGGCATCGCCAATCGCCAAGACAAAGTCCACGCCTTCGTCGGTCGCCAGGGCCACGGCTTCGTCGATCAGCTCGTCTCCTCCGTCGCCTTCAACCGAGCCGCAGCGGAAAAGCACGCGCTCGAGCAGAGCTCGATCAACCGAGCCCAGCGCCGCCGAAACGAGCTCATCACGCGTGTGCTTGTCGCCTCCCAGCACGACCAGTGCCTTGGTGCCGCCATAGTGGGCAACCAATCGCCCGCACCAGCGAGCCACATCCCCATCCGCAACCAAGCGCGTCGGCATACCAAACCCATAGTTGACCATTATCCCCACAACCCTTCCGTGCTTTATGGTGGTATCAATCGTTAGCCTCATGCTACGAAGCGAGCTTTTCCGAGCTGTTACGCACTCTTTAGGGCTGCGTTAAAAACCCGATGCAGCCGCACGACCATACCCGCCAAAAAGGGGCAGGTTTTGACGGTGTCCGGTCGAGCAGGTATTATCGAACAGGTATTCGATAAGAACATGTGTTTGATGGGAGGCTCGGATGGAGCACGAGCAGCACACCTACATCTGCATCGACCTCAAGACGTTTTATGCCAGCGTCGAGTGCGTCGATCGTGGGCTCGATCCGCTCACCACCAACCTGGTCGTTGCCGACGAATCGCGCGGACGCACGACCATCTGTCTCGCTATCACGCAGACCATGAAGGACCTCGGGATACACAACCGCTGCCGTCTATTCGAGATTCCCGACGGCATCGACTACATCAAAGCAGTGCCGCGCATGCAGCACTACATGGAGGTGTCGGCGCAAATCTACGGCGTCTATCTGGAATACGTCAGCCCCCAGGACGTGCACGTCTACTCCATCGATGAGTGCTTTATCGACGTGACGCCCTATCTGGACCTTTATCACACCGATGCCGAAGGGTTCGCCTGCATGTTGCGCGACGAGGTCTTGGGGCGCACCGGCATCACGGCAACGGTCGGTATCGGCCCCAACCTATTCCAGGCCAAGGTGGCGCTCGACATCACCGCCAAGCACGTAGCCAGCCGCATTGGCGTACTCGACGACGAAACCTTTCGCAAAGAGATCTGGCCCCACCGCCCCATCACCGACATCTGGGGCATCGGCCCCGGTGTGGCAGCCCGACTCGAAAAGTATGGCGTCTACGACCTGATGGGCGTCGCCGCACTCGACGAGAACCTGCTCTACGACGAACTCGGCGTCAATGCCGAATATCTCATCGACCACGCCTTCGGGCGCGAGCCGACAACCATCGCCGATATCCAAGCCTATCGCCCGCAAGCGACCTCGACCACCACAGGACAGGTGCTCTCGAAGGGCTATGCCTACGAGCAGGCCTACACCGTCTTGCGCGAGATGGTCGACAACGCCGTGTTGGATCTAGTCGATAAGCACGTGGTCTGCGACAGCATCTCGCTCTTTGTGGGCTACGCGAGCGAGCGCGCCGACATACGCCGGCTCAACGCCAGCGGCACGGCGCAGTATATAGACGGCTGCGGACACCTGCGCTCGAGCACCTCGGGCATCGAGCCCGCAGCGACCGACGGCCCCGAGCTCGCGCCCCGTGCTCCCAAGCCCGTCCAGCGCGATGACGAAAGGCGTCGCCTGGTGCGCGAAGCGCAGGCAATCGATGGCATCTTTGTGGGAGAGCATGGCGGCAAACCGCGTGGTGGCTATGCCGCACTCTTTGCGCACTCCAACGCCTCGCGCAAGCTGCCCGAGCGCACTAACTCGTTTAAGAAGATCATGGGCTATTTTGATGAGCTCTGGGCGCAGACTGTCGATCCCAAACGACCGGTCAAGCGCATCAACCTTGGATTTGGCAACCTCATGCCCGAGGAATTTACCACCATCGATCTGTTCAGCGATATCGAGGCCGATGAGCGCGAGCGCGACCTGGCGCGCGCCGTCCTGGCCGTGAAAGGCAAGTACGGCAAGAACGCGCTCGTCAAGGGATTAAGCTTTACCGCCGGCGCCACCGCGCGCGAACGCAACGACCAAGTTGGAGGACACCGTGCCTAAACCCAAACAACAGCCCGTGCGCCCGCCGACCGCCTTCGAGCGCCTGGCGGACCCCGAGGGCAGGCGCCGCGCCGCCGACCCCAAGCTCACCGCCAACGGCTCCGTCCGCGCCGGCCGTGCCGCGCAGTTTATGCCCTTTGCCGCCCTCACGGGATACTACGAACTCGTGCGCAAGCAAGAAATCACCGTCGAGTCAAAACGTGAGCTCACGGAAGAAAAAGCCCTCGTACTTTCTAAAAAGCTCGAGGGTCTCAAACGTGGCGACTTGGTTCGTGTCACCTATTACGATACATACGGCTATCGCAGCCGCACCGGCATCCTCGACGAGGCGCTCCCCGCCTTCAAGCTCCTCAAGCTCCGAGACATCGCCATCGACTTCGACGACATCCAAGACATCGAACTGCGCGGACGAGCCTAGCCAAGGAAGCGCATCCAGGGCGGCGCTTACAGCGTCATGACGTAGTAGCCCGCGTCTTTCACGGCCGTCTCGAGGACACCACGATCAACCGGCTGCTTAGAGCGCACGCGTGCCGTGTGGTCCGCATACGTCACCGTTGCCCACACGCCATCCAGCGCATTGAGGGCATTGGCTACGTTCTGAGCGCAGCCGTCACAGCTCATGCCGCCGATGAGCAGCTCATCGCTATAGGGATAGTGTGACGCATCGGTATCCACCACAACAACCTTTTTGGCCTTCTTGCCGCTCGTACCATCGCTGCAGCAACTCTTCCCGTGTGTCGAAGCGGCAATGCGACGCAGTCCAAAAAACATGCCGACGGCAATGACGGCCAGCACGATGAGATTCGCAGGGTTGAGCAAGTCACTCATGCGCTCCCCTTTCAAGTAGCACTATCTAGATACCCCCATGGGGTGTTCCCATCTTAACCCAAAATCATGTCTGTTCGGTCAATTAGTTTCCCTCTTCAAACTTTTTTGTTGACCATGGCTTACTTTCGTGTATAAGTTTTCCTAGGCTAACAGTTTAGATCCGTAAGGAGCGCCGTGACTCGAACCATAGACATCCCAACGTTTCAGGCAGCGGTCGTGCGCAACTGCTCTCCCACGCTCGCGGGCATCAAGCCGGCATCGCTCTTTACCTATCCAGGCACCTACGCCCACGGGAACGGCTCGACCACAACCGAAACCATCGCAGAACGCCGAGCACGCCTGCTCGACGTTATCGCCCAGTGCAATCGCGAGCTTGACCCGCTCGGCATCCACCTGAGTGTTTTGGTTTGGCGGCCCTGCGGAGCACTCGTGTACGTGTACCGAGCCAAAAGCCTCGCCACCTATTTCGCAGACCCTCGCGCCCAAACAGCGCTCGCCTCGGAAGGCTACGACACGAGAGACCTTTCGACATGCCTTGTGCATTTGGCATCACGCATCACGCTCGCGAGCAATAACGTCGCGGAATGCGCTTGTAGCCAGACTCGATGCGCACTACCCCAGCAAGCTAGCTGCAGCAACGACTGCACCTGCGAGTTTCCGCACGAAATAGGCTACTTCCTTGGATATCCCTACGACGACGTGCACGAGTTTATCGTCCAGCGCGGCGAGAACTACAAGGTCTTTGGAGCTTGGAAGGTCTACACGAATGTCGAGCAAGCGCTTGCGATGTTTGACGCCTACCGCGCTTGCACTCAATACCTCACCTTTGTCTATCAGCAGGGCTGCAGCTTGGCGCAACTTGCCCAGGCAACCCGATAGAACATAGAAGCCGCGGCAACCTGCCGCACAACTGAAAGGACTCAACATGAGCAAGATCGCCGTCGTCTACTGGAGCGGCACGGGCAACACCGAGGCCATGGCAAACCTCGTCGCCGAAGGCGCCACGTCCGCGGGTGCCGAGACTGAGGTCACCCCCTGCGCCGACTTCTCTGCTGACAAGGCCGCCGAATATGATGCCTTCGCCTTCGGCTGCCCCGCCATGGGCTCCGAGGAACTCGAGTACGATGAGTTCCAGCCGATGTGGGACGAGGTCAAGGAGATTCTCGGCGACAAGAAGGTCGTCCTCTTTGGCTCCTATTCGTGGGCCGAGGGCGAGTGGATGGACAACTGGAAGGCCGACGCCGACGAGGCCGGCGTCAACGTCGTGGACTCCACCATCTGCTACGATGCGCCCGACGATGAGGGCGAGGCGGCCTGCCGTGCCCTTGGCGCCGAGCTGGCCTAGCAGCACCACCGAACCCAACAGAAGGGGCTCACGCTACATTATCGACATCCCAACAAAAAACGGGGCTGGATTCATGTCCAGCCCCGTTTTCTGTAATGCCAGCCGCATGAACCAGCTACGAGATATTGCCCAAGAACGCCTTGGTGCGCTCGCTCTTGGGGTGGTCGAAGACCTCACTCGGCATGCCCTCTTCCACGATAACTCCGCCGTCCATAAAGACGACGCGGTCGGCGACATCGCGGGCAAAGCCCATCTCGTGCGTCACGACGATCATGGTCATGCCGTCGCGTGCCAGGTCGCGCATGACGCCCAGGACGTCGCGAACCAGCTCGGGGTCGAGCGCCGAGGTGGCCTCGTCAAAGAGCATGACGTGCGGGTTCATCGACAGGGCGCGGGCGATGGCAACGCGCTGCTGCTGGCCGCCCGAGAGCTGGCTCGGCATAAAGTCGATACGCTCGGCAAGACCGACCTTGGTCAGCTCCTCGACGGCAATCTTCTCGGCCTCTTCCTTGCTGCGTTTGAGCACCTTCTGCTGCGCGAGCATAACGTTCTTTTTGACCGACAGGTGCGGGAACAAATTGAACTGCTGGAACACCATACCCAGATGCGTGCGCACCTTGTTAAGGTCGACGCCCTTGGCGCACACGTCCACACCCTCAACGACAATCGAGCCACTCGTGGGATGCTCCAGACGGTTGATGCAGCGAAGCATCGTCGACTTACCCGAGCCCGAGGGACCCAGAACTACGACGACCTCGCCCTTATGCACATCCAGATCGATATCGCGCAGGACCACGTTGTCGCCAAAGGCCTTCTGGAGGTTCTTGATGCTGACGACGACCTCGTTCGAGTTATTGGTTTCGCTCATGATAGGACCTCCTTACAGACCGGCGATGTGATCGGCGGGCGTCGCGACGACCTGTCCGGCGCTCTTGGCAGGACGCCTCTTCTTGGCTTCGGCCGTACCCAAAAGCCTCGCCTCAAGACCGCTCACCAAACGAGCGAGCGGCAGGGTGATGACCAGGTAGAACAGGGCGGCAACCACATACGGCGTGATGGACCCCGTCGTGGCCACGATGGTGCGGGCGTTCATGACGATCTCGACCACGCCCACGGCCGCGAGCAGCGACGTATCCTTATAAAGCAGGATGAACTCACTGGTCAACGTAGGCAGAACATTGCGGAACGTCTGCGGAATCATAACGTAGAGCAGTGTCTGGAAGGCGTTCATGCCCAGCGAGCGCGCGGCCTCGTTCTGGCCCTTGGGGATCGACTGAATACCGGCGCGGAAGATCTCGCACAGGTAGGCGGACGAGTTCATGGCCATGACAATGACGCCCAGCACATAGTCGTCAACCTTGACGCCGGCAAGCGGCAGGCCAAAGAATGCAATATAGATCTGCAGGAACGCCGGCGTACCACGGATGATATTCACATAGATGCCGGCAAGGCAACGCAGGATGCGCGACTTGGAGATGCGCATGAGCGACAAGGCAAAGCCAAAGGGAATTGCCAGCGGAAACGCCACGAGCACGATCGAGAGCGACATGAGGAAGCCTTTGAAGACGATCGGCAGGCTCTGGACCAAAATGACCGGGTTCAGGAACAGGCGAAGGAACATGTTGGAGTTCCAGGCCTCGACCCACGGCTGCTCTTTAAGGTCGGCCAAGAAGTTATCGAAGGCCGTCACGCCCTTGATCTCCACCGACGGAATCTTGGAGATCTTCTTGGTCGACCCGTCGGCGAGCGTATAGGTGCCGCTAAAGGCCTCATCGCCGCCCTCGACGGGGAAGGTCACGCCGTAAACCTCGACACGGAAAAAGCCGCCGGCAGGCGCCGTCTCGCCAAAGTCAATCTTGAGCGTCTGGCCGTCAGCCTTGCACGTGGGTTTCATGGGCGTACGATCCATGAGGTCCTCGCCCGAGAGCATCGTCAATCGCGTGTCATCGGTACCAAACGTCGTGCCGTCGACAAACGTCAAAGAAAGACCGCTCAGCTCCTCGTCGGCATCGGCCTGAACTTCCCAGGTAATGCGCGTCTCGGTGCCGCCGACCACATCGCTGCCCGAACCGGTGTTGGGTCGGGCGGTAATCTTTGCGGTCTCAAGCGCCTGGGCGGTCGTGGGCGCATATGCCCCCGCGCACACCAGCGCGAGCGCCACGGCCATGACGCAGGCTAGCTTTTGGAGCAAGACGGGCAGTGGAAAACGCTGCTCAGCGGCCCCTTTGTTCAGTCGAGACAAGGTGGCTCCTATCGTAGAAGTTGCCGGCAAAACGAGACGGAAACGCTCTCCGTCAAGAGAAGCGCAAAGGCCCTCTCCGCAAAACGGAAAGGGCCCGCGCGCAATCAAGTAGTTATTTTACTTGATGTTGTACTTAGCCATGAGGGCGTCGACGGTACCGTCGTCGGTCAGGTCCTTGATGGCCTGGTTGATGTCATCCTTGAGCTTGGTGTTGCCCTGGTTGATGGCAATGGCGTACTCCTCGCCGGTGCTGATCTGCTTGATGGTCTGGCAGGTGTTGAACTGCTCGGCGGTCAGCTGGCTGGCAACGGAGCGGTTGGTGACTACGGCGTCGCCCTTATCGGACTGCAGGGCGCTGAAGCACTCGGTAGCGTCCTTGTAGGGGACGATCTTGGCCTTCGGGAAGTTCTCCTGGGCAAAGGCCTCGGCGGTCGAGCCAGACTGGACGATGATGGTAGCGTCGGCGTTGTTGAGCTTCTCGCTGAAGTTATCGGCCGTAATGTCGGTGTTATCGACCTTGGTCACGATAGCCTGATCGTCCATGTAGTAAGAGTCGGAGAACGCGACTTCCTTCTCACGCTCGGGCGTGTCAGTGATAGCCGCGATGGAGACGTCATACTTGGCACCCGAAGCGACGCCCGGAACCAGCGTGTCAAAGTCATTGTTGACGTACTCGACATCCAGGCCCAGCTTGTCGCCGATAGCCTTGATAAGCTCAAGGTCAAAGCCCTGATAATCGCCGTTGTCGTCCTTGTACTCAAACGGGGCGTACTCGGCAGAGGTGCCGACGGTCAGCGTGCCGTCCTTGACGAGTGCGTACTCCTTGGAGCCGTCGACCTTCTCGACCTTAGCGTCGTCAGAGCTGCTGGAACCGGCATCAGAACCAGAGGTGGCGTTGGACGAGCCACAGCCCGTCAGAGCAAGGGCGAGCGCCATAGCACCCGTGGCGGCAAATGCGCCAAGCTTCTTGAGCTTCATAATCAGTCTCCTTCCGGTGACCTCGTTTGATTCAGAGGTCTGCAAAAACTGTTGGCTATTATGCGCCCGGAATTACGAATCTGCAATGAGAAAACTGATTGAAACAAACCCATAACGTGAATGGAATACTCTACTTTGTGACAGTCATTACTGCTGCAACGACCTTAATAGTCTAATTTCAGCTGCATAACCTGCAAGTTCGTTCGGAGTCTCCAAAATAAACGGCAGCGAACGCAAACGGCCATTCGATACAATATTCTGCATAACCTGCATACCGCCACCAAATTCTTCGCTGCCAAGGTATCCCTTGCCGATGCACTCGTGGCGATCTTTATGGGCACCACTGGGGTTCTTCGAATCGTTGATGTGTACGGCATGCAAGCGATCGATACCCACCACGCGATCGAACTCGTCGAGTACGCCGTCCAGATCATGGATGATGTCGTAGCCGGCATCGCTCACATGGCAGGTGTCCAAACAAACGCCCAGCTTATCGGACAGCTCTGGGCACTTGGCGACAACGCCCTCGATAATGCACGCCAGCTCTTCAAAGCTACGGCCCACCTCGGTGCCCTTGCCTGCCATGGTCTCGAGCAATACCGTCGTCTGCTGCCCCTCAAACATCACCTGGCACAGTGTGTCGACAATCATCTGAATGCCGGCGTCCGCCCCCTGTCCCACATGCGCACCGGGGTGAACATTGTAGTAGTTGCCGGGCAGCGCTTCCATGCGCCGCAGGTCCTCTGCCATGGCCTCCAGGGCAAACTCGCGCGCCCGCTCTTTGGCCGAGCAGGGGTTATAGGTATACGGGGCATGCGCCACCAGCGGTCCAAAGTCGTTTTGTGCCATAAGCTCGCGCAGAGCCGCCACGTCATCCATGTCAAGATCTTTTGCCTTGCCACCGCGCGGGTTGCGCGTAAAGAACGCAAAGGTATTGGCGCCAATGGACAACGCCGTCTCTCCCATTGCCCGATAGCCCTTCGTCGTCGAAAGATGACACCCAATCGTCAGCATCTCCAGCTCCCCCTCATCAGTTGCGGTGAAATACAGTCTATTGGTGCCTTATTTTGGCGCAAACAGACCGTATTCCACCGCAAGATATAAAAGGGGCATCAGGGGCACGGTCCGCCGAGCCCCCTTGAGCACCAGCACCGCAGCCTAGAGCGTCAAGCGAATCGCATCGATAATCTGCGCGCAGCGCTGCGTGGCGGCAAGAGGCATAACGGGGCTTTCAAGCTCTCCCGTCTGGACGAGCTGCGTCGCATGCTGAATTTCGCCGTAGAAATCATCGACCTCAAACGGGGCATTAATTTCGAGCATTCGTCCGTCGGAGTACTTCACATGGGCGAGCTCGGGGCGATGGAGGCGCTCGATTTCCACCGAACCCCGTTCGCAGACAATCGTTAAGCGGCTTTCATATGCTGCTTTGCCGTCGCACACCATATGAATGGGTATACCGCCGACACTCATATGGATCTCATCGGCCCAATCCACGCGGCCGCCTAATACGTCACGCCAGCGAACTTCACGAGACGAAACATCGCGCGCACCCGCAAGCAGATCCTCAAACCACCCGACCGCATAGCAGCCCATGTCATATAGACAGCCACCCTGCAACGGATCGAGCAGATAACTCGAAGGGGACTCACCATAATCGAGTTTTTGCACGCTTTCGATCGAGACGATACAGCCGAGCTCGCCCGACGCAAGCAAACCCTTCACGCGAGTATGCATCGGACAAAACCGATTTTTCATCGCCTCCATAAACGGCACACCGCACTCACGGGAAACAGAGGCGATCGCATGGGCCTCTTCTTCATTCAAAACGGCCGGCTTTTCGCACAGCACGGCCTTTCCCGCGCGCAGTGCCCGACAGACCCAATGCGCATGCATGCCATGTGGAAGAGCCAAGTAGATTGCGTCGACATCGGGATCGGCAATCAGCGCATCATAAGCCGCATCGCCGCTATCGTCAGCCGTGGCATAACTGTGCGCGGCATCAATCGAAAACGCCCTGCAAAACTCCTCAACATGCGAAGGGGTGCGACCGGCGGCAGCCACAAGCCGTGCCCCGTCCACCTCCTTGAGCGACGATGCAAATCGATGCGAAATGTGCCCAGCGCCCAAAACGCCCCAACGAACCTCGCGCAAATCATCACATGAATCCCGATGGCCCACGACAGCCCCCTTCAGTTGCGGTGAAATAGTTCCTGTTTGGCCCCTATTCTGCCGCAAACAGGAACTATTCCACCGCAACTTATAAAAGGGGCATCAGGAACGCGTTTTGCAAAAGGCTTTAAGCGCGGCCGTTACGGGGCCAGGCTGGAAACGTCGGCGTACATCGTCGAGACGCTCGGGAATATCGATGTGCTGCGGGCAGTGACGTGCGCATTTGCCGCATTTGACGCAATTGCTCACCAACTTGGGCTCACTCGTCCGCACCGCGCTCGCCGTAAAATACTGCGACAGGCCCGTAAACCAGCTGTGCGCATAGCTTGCGTTGTAGGCGGCGAAACACCCAGGGATATTGATGCCTTTGGGACACGGCATGCAGTAGCCGCAGCCCGTACAGGGCACGCGATTCGATTTCTCAAACTCTCCCAGCACACGCGCGATGGTATCGAGCTGCTCTGTCGTCATCGAATCCGGCAGTGCGCGATCCGCCAATGCCGCGTTCTCGTCCACCTGCGCGGTATCGGTCATGCCCGAAAGCAGCATCGTGACTTGAGGATGGTTCCACACCCACGAAAGTCCCCAAGCAGCCGGCGACTTCAGGTACGGATCGCGTACGTCATCGAGCACGGCGCGGGCCCGCGGAGGCAGCTTGCCCGCCAGGCGTCCACCCAAAAGCGGTTCCATTACAAACACCGCGAGCCCGCGCTCGGCGGCTGCCATGAGTCCCGCCGTTCCCGCTTGGTAGCACTCTCCAGCGTAGTTGTACTGGATCTGGCAAAAATCCCAGTCATATGCGTCAAGCATCGTGAGGAAGTCCGCCGCACTGCCGTGGTACGAAAAACCTATCTGGCGAATACGCCCCGCAGCCTTTTGGTGCGCAATCCAGTCCTCGATGCCCAACGCCACCACGCGCTCCCACTGGGCGGGCGAGGTGATGTTGTGCATAAGGTAGTAGTCGATATGGTCGGTCCGCAAACGGTGCAGTTGCTCGTCAAAAAAGCGGTCGAAATCCTCCGCACATTTGCACGAAGCGTGCGGCAACTTAGTCGCCAGCAACACCCGGTCACGCAGCCCCAAGCGCTCAAGTGAGGCGCCCACGCACACCTCGTTACCGGGATAAAGATACGCAGTATCAAGATAATTAATCCCCTGTTCCACCGCACGGGAAATGATGGCATCGGCCGTCTTCGCATCGGGGTGTCCCGGCGCACCGGGAAATCTCATGCAGCCCAGACCCAGAGCGGATATTCGGTTACCGCTTTTGGGGTCAACGCGGTATTGCACGGCCCCTCCTTTCGCCATCAGCGCCCCGGCAAGACGAAACACAATGGTCACGCGGCCGAAACATCGTGGAATCGCAATCGAGAACGTATCGTAACGCAGCAGAAATCGAGCCGTCACGACACCGCTTTAACATCAGCAAAAAGCCCGATGAAAGGAGCCGGGCATCACCACGTGCGAGGACGCCTACCCCTACCCCGGCGAGCAATACATCCTCTCGGTCGACCGCCATCAAATCGAAGTCATGGACCATCTGGACGAGCTTCCCGCCACAGGCGCCGTCATCTTCTGCACCTTCCCCAAGGTCCGCGATGGCGTCGGATACCCCGCCCGCGTCTTTGCGGTCTGCCCCGCGGCATAAGCGCACAGCGCAATAGTTTCTTTTTCATAACAGCCGCCCCGCGCACCCACCAATCACCCTGGCAGCATACAATCCATCAGGCGCCCCTTACGCGGGCGCCTTTTACATGGGGAGATGATTCACATGCAGATCAACAAGGTCGCCTTTATCGGCAAGGGCGGCGTCGGCCTGCTCTACGGCAGCATGATTGCCAAGGCCCTCGGCAATGACGCCGTCGAATACGTTATGGATGACACCCGTTTTGAGCGTCACGCGAACGACGCGCTCACCGTCAACGGCAAGCCCTGCGATCTCACGTCCGTCCGTGCCAGCGAGGCGACGCCCGCCGATCTGGTCATCCTGACAGTCAAGACCACCGGTCTCGACCAAGCACTCAAGACTATGGAGCGCGTCGTGGGACCCAACACGCTCATCGCCTCGCTGTGCAACGGCATTACGAGCGAGCAAAAGATTGCCGAGCGCTTTGGCTGGAAGCATACCGTTCTTGGTATTTGTCAGGGCATGGACGCCGTGTTCCTCAACGGAGAGCTCACCTTTACCAACACGGGCGAAATCCGCTTTGGCGCGGCGGCCGGTACGGACCCCGCAACCATCACCGCAATCGACGAGCTCTACACGCGCTGCGGCATCGCCCATACCGTCGAGAGCGACATTGCGCACCGCATGTGGGCCAAACTCATGCTCAACGACGGCATCAACCAAACCTGCATGGCCTACGGCGGCACGTACGGAAGCGCCACGGAACAGGGCTCCGAGCAGCGTCGCTGCTTTGTTTCCGCCATGCGTGAAACGCTTGCGGTCGCCAACGCCGAGGGCGTTGAGCTGACCGAGGCAGACCTGACGCAGATGGTGCACCTCATCGAGGGAATCGACCCCGCTGGTATGCCTTCGATGGCGCAAGACCGCGTCGCGCGGCGCAAAACCGAAGTCGAGGAGTTCGCCGGCACCATCTGCCGTCTGGCGACCAAGCACGATATCCAGGCACCGCAGAACGAATGGCTCTATCAGCGTATTCGCGATATCGAGGCAAGCTGGTAGCGCCCGACTCACCACGCCAACAGACTCAACAGCAAAGCCGCCGCAAGGGCACTCCCCTTACGGCGGCTTTCATCTTCATCTATAACCAGTAGTCGATGTCCCGACGGTTAGAGCTGCGACTCCGAGGCCTGGCCCTCATCGTCGCGACAAAGGACTACACCCGCGCTTCCCAGCAGTGCGGCTGCGATCAGCGCGCCAACCACGATTGGAGCAGCCCCGCATGACCCCTGCATGCCCGCAATGAGCGCGGCCGTAGGACCAAGGCAACCAAGCGTCAATGCAACGGCGGCAACGGCGATATCTCGAGCATTCACAAGACCACTTCCTCCACGAGAAAGACTTTGTTTCTCGTGACTTAGTGTGCCCCGTGCCCATATGCGCGGCGTACGGCCACGGTAAGCGCTCTGTTAACTCAAGCATGCACAAAAAACGGACGCCTTTACGTTGCCCAAAGGCTCGGTAAAGACGCCCGCCCGTCATGTCCTATTGGCTTATGGCAGATTACCAACCGGTATAGTAGTCGGTGGTTCCGGCAGCACAGCCGGAGTCATAGACCTTGCACTCGCCCTTGGAACCGGTAAACGTGGAGCCTTGGGCCTTATCGCCCGCGGCAACGACGTAGTAGCCATCGGAATCGCGCCAAAAGCCCTCGGAATCCTGCGTCCATTCGCCCGTGCGGTGGTGATACAACACGTTGCTGCTGTAATAAGTCTCGCGGCGGCCGTTATAGTTATTGACGCCGCTCGAGCGCGTCAGACCCGAGCCGTTCGCGTAATACGCAGCAGACGTGTAAGACAAGCCGGAGCCGGCGTTGTAATACGAAGCCTGAACGGCCTCGGCGGCCTCGGCCTCGGCTGCGGCGGCCTCGAGCGCTTCGCGCTTGGCATTCTCAAGCGCAGTGCGCAGCTCATCGAGCTCGGTCGACTTCGTGTCGACCTCCCCCATCGTCAACAGACTACCCGCACCGTCGATACAACCCTGCAGCACAGCGCGCTCGTCATCGGTAGCATAGTCGCCATACATATTCATAATGATCTGAGCGCGCATCTCAAGGGAATCGCGCTTGGCCTCCATCGAGGCGTTCCACTCCTGCATGGAACCATAACCATCGCCGCGATAATCAACGGGCTGTACCAGCGTCGCCTCGGACGGCGTAGATCCAACCGTATCGGACAGTGTTGCCGCGTGGGCATCAGTTGCGCCGGCGCCTGCCAAAAGTGCCACGGTCAGAGCGGCGGAAAGGGCAGCGGCTTTCGGTTTTCGTGAATCGATCCTCATGTAGCTGGAAACCTCCGTAGTGCGTTTTTGCTGCGTTTGAGCTGCGTGTGATTCGATCGCGCTGCATAGTACCTCGAGCAAATCGCGACCTGCGGTTTTACTCAAAAGGCGCACGTCAATTGCGTAAAACTTACATCCTCTCAACAGGAGTTTTCCACAACTCAAATGCATAAAGCATGCCAAAAACCCTGTAATAGCGCCCTTCCTATGCAAAAAAGACGCCTGCGCAACCATTGCTTGCGCAGGCGCCTTGAGCAGGCATTTATGCAGTTATACCTATCGAGTCGCAAGGGGTCCTTGCACAAGTCGCCTTACTCGTCCAGCACGGCGAAGGCCTGCTTCAGATCCCAAATGATGTCCTCGGCGTTCTCGGTACCGATGGAAAGACGGATCGTGGAGGGCGTGATGTTCTGCTCGGCGAGCTCCTCGGCAGAGAGCTGGGAGTGCGTGGTGGTAGCCGGGTGCACGACGAGCGACTTGACGTCGGCCACGTTGGCGAGCAGCGAGAACACCTGCAGATGATCGATGAACTTCCAGGCAGCCTCCTGGCCACCCTTAATCTCAAAGGTGAAGATCGAAGCGCCGCCGTTGGGGAAGTACTTCTGATAGAGCTCGTGATCGGGGTGCTCAGGCAGGCTCGGGTGGTTCACCTTGGCAACGTGGCTGTCGCCGGCAAGGAACTCAACGACCTTCTTGGTGTTCTCGACATGACGGTCAACGCGCAGCGACAGGGTCTCGGTGCCCTGGAGCAGGACCCAGGCGTTGAACGGGCTGATGCAGGCACCCTCGTCACGCAGCAGGATGGCGCGGACATAGGTTGCGAAGGCGGCGGGACCGGCAGCCTCGGCAAACGAGACGCCATGGTAGGAGGGGTTGGGCTCAGCGATCTGGGCGTACTTTCCGCTCGCCTTCCAATCGAAGTTACCGCCGTCGACGATCACACCGCCCAGCGAGGTGCCGTGGCCGCCGATGAACTTGGTTGCGGAGTGGACAACGATGTTGGCGCCATGCTCCAGCGGACGGAACAGATACGGGGTGCCGAAAGTGTTGTCGACGACAACCGGCAGACCGTGCTTCTTGGCGATCTCGGAGATGGCGTCGATGTTGGGGATGTCAGAGTTGGGGTTGCCGAGCGTCTCGAGATAGATGACCGTGGTGTTGTCCTTGATGGCACCCTCAACCTCTTCCAGGTTGTGGGCATCGACAAACGTGGTCTCGACGCCAAACTGGGAGAGCGTATGTTCGAGCAGGTTGTAGGAACCGCCGTAGATGGTCTTCTGAGCCACCACGTGGTCACCAGCCTGGGCAAGAGCCTGCAGGGTATAGGTGATGGCAGCGGCACCGGAGGCGACGGCAAGACCGGCCACGCCACCCTCGAGCGCGGCGATACGGTCCTCAAAGACGCCCTGGGTGGAGTTGGTCAGACGGCCGTAGATGTTACCGGCGTCGGCAAGACCAAAGCGATCGGCGGCGTGCTGGGAGTTGCGGAACACATAGCTCGTGGTCTGGTAGATAGGCACGGCGCGGGAGTCGGATGCGGGGTCGGCGCTCTCCTGGCCAACATGAAGCTGCAGGGTATCGAAACCAAAGGTGTGCTCGGGGTTGTTGATGAACTGGCTCATGATGATCTCCTTGATCGAACGAAAGTAAATAAATAAGAGAGAAGTAAGTCGCTGTCTCCTGATCACGCCGACGGGCGCAAACAGGAGCCCGGCATTCGTCTTGGTAAGCAGTTCATATGCGGTCCTCCTTTTGACATCCCGGTTCCGTGGTCGGCTTAATTACCTACCGCCTTTGTGTGTTTTGAATAGTACGAGCATTGTTTCGCTCGGTCAATCACTTAAAAGCGCTAACCTGTTATCGGTTTTTTAGATAGCTATCGAAAGGACGGGCACCGATGACCCTCCAGCAGCTTCGTTTTCTTATCGCCGTGGCAGAGTCCGGCTCAATCAACGCCGCAGCTCAGCGCCTCTATACCGCTCAGTCCAACATCTCAAACGCCGTCAAAAGCCTAGAACAAGAACTCCATCTGGAGATCTTTACGCGCTCCAGCCGCGGCGTCACGCTCACCAACGACGGCACCGAGCTTTTGGGCTATGCGCGCCAGGTCGTAGAGCAGGCCGACATGCTCGAGGCACGCTATGAGGACGGTGGCACCCCGCAAGCCCGCCTCGCCATTTCCGCCCAGCACTACGCCTTTTCGGTCGAGGCCTTTGTCAACGTAGTCGAGCGCTGCCGCGACAGCAAGTTCGAGTTCATCATGCGCGAGACCACCACATCGCAGATCATCGATGACGTCCGTGCGTTTCGCAGCGATATCGGCATTCTGTATCTGGATGACTTTAACGCCCGCGTTCTGCAGAAGGCCTTCGCCGATGCCCGCGCAAGCTTCCATCCCCTCTTCGACGCAACGGTCCACGTCTTCGTTAGCGAGCGCCACCCGCTCGCACGCCGCCCGCAGCTGTCCCTTGCCGACCTCACGCCCTATACGCGCTACAGCTTTGAGCAGGGAACCTCAAATTCCTTCTATTACGCCGAGGAACCTTTTAGCTATATCCCTTGCGACCGCAACATACGAATCTCGGACCGCGGAACACTTACCAACTTACTTATCACGTCGAACGGTTACACCCTGTCGACCGGTGTCCTCTCCAATGAAATGCAATGGGGCATGGCATCGATCCCGCTAGCAGACGCCCCAACGATGCACGTTGGCTACATCATGCACGACGAGCGCAAGCCCTCTCTCCTCTTGCAGCAATACCTCGACGAGCTCAACCGCATCATCCATGCCAACTAACAGTCGGAAGACGGGGTAGAAATCGTAGATTGCTGGCCCCCGGCGGGCATGGCGCTACAATGGTCACTCACACGAAACGTACCCAACGAAAGGAAGCCCGTGAAGGTCATCATCTATACCGACGGCTCGGCCCGATCAAATCCGGGACGCGGCGGCTACGGCGCCGTGCTCAAATACACCAACCCCGCCGGCAAGACCTTTACCTCCGAGCTTTCGCGCGGCTACGCCAAGACCACCAACAACCGCATGGAACTCATGGCCGTTATCGTGGCGCTCGAGGCGCTCAACCGCCCTTGCGAGGTCGAAGTCCATTCCGATTCGCAGTATGTCGTCAACGCCTTTAACAAGCACTGGATCGACGGCTGGAAAAAGCGCGGATGGAAAACCGCCAACAAGCAACCCGTCAAGAACCGCGACCTGTGGGAGCGCCTACTCACCGCCAAAAGCAAGCACAAGGTTGATTTCATCTGGGTTAAGGGTCACGCCGGTCACGAGCTCAACGAGCGCTGCGATGAGCTCGCCACCACGGCGGCCGACGGCAGCAACCTCGATATCGACGCCGGCTTTAACGAGAGCGACCTGTAATAGCGTTTTCGCGCAGCTTTATATCCCCACGCGCTACACTCATCCTGTAGACCAAACAACGCAAGGGGGACGTATGCTGCGCATCGCGACCATCGGCACATCCATGATCACCGACGACTTTATCCAAGTCGTCAACGCCAACGACCAAGCCGCGTTTGTGGGCACGCTTTCACGCGATGCCAATCGCGGTGCCGCCTTTACCGCCGAGCGCGGTGGCGAGCGAAACTTTACTTCACTCGATGAGCTCGCGGCAGCTGCCGACGTCGACGCCGTCTATATCGGCAGCCCTAACGCACTTCACTACGAGCAGGCCCTTGTCTGCATCGCCGGTGGCAAGCACGTCATCGTCGAGAAGCCCTTCTGCGCCACCGAAGCGCAGGCGCTGGAAGTCTTCCGCGCTGCCGAGGCAGCAGGTGTCGTGGCCCTCGAGGCCATGCGTCCCCTCCACGACCCCGCCTTCCACGCCATCGAGGACGCCCTGGGCGAGATCGCCCCCATCCGCCGCGCCTCATTGCGCTTTGGCAAATATTCCTCGCGCTACAACGAGATTCTCGCGGGACGCGCCACCAATATCTTCGACTGCAATATGGCATCGGGTTCCCTCATGGACATTGGCGTCTACACCGTCGAGCCCATGGTCGAGATTTTCGGCATGCCCTCCGGCCTTACGAGCATGGCTACTCTGCTCGACCCCGCCACGCGACAGCTCACGCACGGCCCCATCGACGGCTGCGGTTCCATCCTCGCCAGCTACGGCGGTGGCCGTATCTCCGTCGAGCTCGCGCACTCCAAAATAACGAATGACCTGCTACCCTCGCAGATCGAAGGCGAGCGTGGCACTATCCAGATCGACCATCTGTCCACGCCCCGCAATGTCCGCATCGACTATCGCGGCGATGTCGTACGCGGCTCGGCGACCGAGGCACCGCGCGAACAGGGCGACAACGGCCGCGTGCTCGACCTGCCCGAATCGAGCAACACTATGGAATACGAACTCACAGACTTTATCACCGCCATCGGCGGCATCGATAACGTTAAGGAAGAGATTTGGGAGACCCCGGCGGGACGTCACGAACTTGGCCACTACCGCGATGTCACGCTCGTCTCATTGCGCATCATGGATGCCGTGCGCCAGCAGGCCGGCATTACCTTCCCGTCCGACGCAGGCAAGCAGGCCTAGCGATGGGCTTCTTCGATGCGTTCTTCTCCAGCGTCACCGGCGGCAGTCGAGAGCCTCAAAAACCATCAAACATCGAGCTCGAGTTGCGCCGCAGGCTTACTGTGCTCGCAAGCGACGAGGCCACTCAAGACACTCCCCTGCGCTATTTCCTGCGCTGGGCGGGGCAAGTCCAGGGCGTTGGTTTTCGCTTTACCAACACCAACCTCGCGCAGGCACGCGCACTCACCGGCTGGGTGCGCAACATGGAAGACGGCTCGGTCGAGATGGAGATACAGGGAGCACCGGCAAACATCCTATCTCATCTCGAGGCGCTTCATGCCTCCTACGAGCGCATGGGAACGCGTTTTCGCCTCGTAGAAGCCCAGGCCCAAGCCCCACTTGCCAATGAAGACAGTTTCATTCCTCGTTATTAGTATTGTGTGCTAAATACGGTATCATTTACCTACGACCGTTGATAGAAAAGAGGCGAGGCGCATGGCGGTGCAAAGAAGGAATACCAGGCAGCGAAAGCTGGTTCTTGACGCCGTGCGCCAAAGTTATAACCATCCCACCGCCGACGAAATCTACAACGTCGTGCGCGCGCAGGATGACAAAATCAGCCGCGGTACGGTCTACCGCAATCTCAATCTCTTAGCCGACGCAGGGGAGATTCTCTCTATTAAGACGCCGGGCGGCAGCCGCTTCGATCGCACCATCGAGCCGCACGCACATATCATCTGCACCTCGTGCAGCCGCGTCATCGACGTGCCACTCCCCTTCGACGCCCAGCTCGACGCCAGGGCATCCGAACAAATCGGATGGAGCGTCAGCTCGCACTACACCATCTTTGAGGGACTCTGCCCCGACTGCCAGTAGCCTTTGGGACATGCCTGCAAATCTACTTGCCCATCCGCTACAGCAAACAGTACATTTCTAGGCATGTCCCAAATATCTACTCGGCGAGCAGGCGACGCAGTTCTTCTTCGACCGTGCGCACGTAGCGGACGCGGTCGTTGATGCCACGCATAGAGGGATTGCAGCTCTCCATTAGATAGGGATGGCCCACGACGTTGAGCATGTCGCGGTCGTTTTCGTTATCGCCAAACGCCATCATCTCATCGGGCGAAATTCCCAGGGCACGACCGTAATCGGCAAGCGCGGAACCCTTACCCGAATCAAAGCCGATAAAGTCCGTCCACTCGGTTCCCGACGTCATCACGTCGACACAGTCGCTAAAGTGGCGCTCGAAATACTCCAGCGCCGCCGGCTGCTCTGCCTCGGGCGTCTGGAAGGCAATCTTAATGACGTCCTCGTCGATGTCTTCGGGACGGTCGACTACCGCCACATCGCAGTGGACCTCATAGCGCAGGTGGTCAACAAACGCGTCGTTGCCACTCATGGTGTAGAGGCGCCCCTCACACGAAAGGGTCACGTCGGCATGGGGATACGCAACCACGGCATTCGCGATATCCATAGCAAGGCTACGCTCCATGGAACGCTTGACCACGGCACGCCCCTCGCTCATCACCAGGGCTCCGTTTTCGCATACATAGGCGAGTTCATCGGCCACCGGGGCAAACAGGTAGCGCAAGCTCGCATATTGACGGCCGCTCGCCGGCATAAACACGATACCGCGACGATGTAGCTCATCGATAAGCTCAAAGGCCTCGGAACGCGGCTCGCGCTCCCCCGGATGCAGCAACGTGCCGTCCAAATCGCATGCAATCAGCTTGATTCCCTCAAGACCCATATGCTTTCCCCCAAAGCTTCTTATCAACAGCAAGACGGACTTTGATTGGTCGCCCCTCAAAGCCCGTCTTGCGCATACGCGCACTTAGCCGCGCGTCTTTTTTACGATGGCAAAGTCGGGAGCTATGCTCACGAAGACCTCCGCCGCACTCGACGCAAAGCGCCGGTCCGCATCGAGTTCACGGGTAACCACCGAAAGCCGAACACCCTCGACACCCCGAAGCATGCGGCCCAAAACAGGCTGCACCGGCGTATACATGCGCACGGTATGCTCGTCCGAGTCGCCCCGAAAGAGCGGCGCATGCATGTTGCCGATCTCCCAGCACGCATGCGCGAGTGCAATCGGATCCATGCGGTCGACTTCGACCAAATAGACCTCGGCACTGCGCAGGCGCACGACAACCGCCACGGGCACCATGCCCGAACGGTCGATGGCGAGCACGTCGCCGTCGGCAAGACGACTGCCGTCGGCAGTATCCAGCCGAACATCGATCGTGCGCCCCAGCTCCGTCACGCCCACAAACGTGCGCGCATCAGCCTGGTCCCAATCGAGCAGGAGCTCGTCAACTTCAAAGACACCGCCCAGCTCCCGGCGAAGTAGGAGTTCATAGGACGGATCGTTGAGATTTCCCAAGCATGTCGTCGAAACCAAGCGTTCAGGCATACTCTAGCCCTCGACCTCGACGAGCTCGATATCAAAGTTGAGGTCCTTGCCGGCCAGCTCGTGGTTGGCGTCGAGCGTCACGGCCTCGGGCGTTACGTCGATGACCACGGCGGGGACGGGCATACCGCTCGGCGTGGACAGGAAGAGCTTCATGCCCTTCTCGATCTGCTCGATGTTGGGAACCTGTTCGGCCGGGAAGGTCAGGACCATCTCGGGGTTGTGCTCGCCGTAGGCATCGGCGGCCGGGATGTGCACGGTCTTCTTCTCGCCCACCTGCATGTCGACAACAGCGGCATCGAAGCCCTTGATCATCTGACCGGCGCCGCAGGTGAACTCCAGCGGCTCGCCGCGATCGTAGGAGCTATCGAATTGCGTGCCGTCGTCGAGCGTGCCGCGATAATGAGTCTTGACCTTCTTGCCCTGGTTGGACATGGAAACCTCCGTGATAAGGGCGGCGCACAACGCGGGCCGCCATGAACATATGGCGCTAACTATACCCTAGTCATACAATTCAAAGACAGTTTGCAAAGAAACGCTGCAACCGGAGGAACCATGGCATATCCCGTATTTGACCTACACTGCGACACCGCCGACCGCATCGGCTGGGCCACGCTCGATCTCGACCTGCGCTTTACCGCCGGCACCGACGGTTATTTCCCCGGCGACGAAACGCATCCGCAAGATTTCGACCTCATCGAGGGCAACGCCTGCGCCATCTCGCTCGCAAAGATCGGCAACACGCCGTGGGCACAGTGCTTCGCCACGTTTGTCCCCGACGAGATTCCCACCGCCCACGCCGCGCGCTTCCAGGCGCAGATCATGGCGCACATGAGCGGCCAGGCCATGCTTAACCACGACCGCATGGTCAACGTACGCAGCGCGGCAGACATTCGCCCCGCGCTCAAGGACGGCAAGGTCGCTTGCATCCACACCATCGAAAACGCCACGTTCTTTGCCGAGGACCCCGCGCTGATCGAGGTGCTCAAGAGCCTGGGCGTGCTTATGTCGTCACTCAGCTGGAACGCGCAGGGACCGCTCGCGAGCGGCCACGACACCCACGCCGGCCTCACCGCCGCCGGCATCGAGGCGCTTACGCAGATGGAGCACGCCGGCATGGTGCTCGACGTCTCCCACCTCAACGATGAGTGCTTTGACGAGGTTGTCGCCCACGCCACGCGCCCCTTCGTCGCCAGCCACTCCAACTCCCGTACCGTCTGCAGAGTCAAGCGCAACCTCACCGACGACCAGTTCCGCACCATTCGCGACATGGGCGGTATCGTCGGCCTCAACTACTGCAGCGAGTTCCTTTCCAACGACGCAACCAAAAAGACCGCCGCAGACGTCACCTTCGACCAGCTAGCGGCACATATCGAGCACTGGCTCGACCTGGGCGGCGAGGACGTCATCGCACTCGGTGGCGACTGGGACGGCGCCACTGTGCCCGCCTTCCTCTCCGATGCCAGCATGATGCCCGAGTTCCAGAACATGCTCTCCAAGCACTTTGGCAAGACCGTGATGCAAAAGCTCTGCAGCGACAACGCGCTCGCCTTCTTCGAGCGCTATTAAGAGCGCAATTAATTTCGCATCCCTTGAGCGGGCCGGCATGCCGAGCGGTCGACATGCCGGCCCGTCCCCAATCTGAAGGATCACATTTGACGCAGCAATTTACGATTTCCGTACCCCGACCGGATGGAACGCTCATCCCCGTCGTCGTTACCAAAAAGCGCGTCAAGAACTTTAACCTACGCGTCACATCGAGCGGCGAGGTCCACGCCAGCGCACCGCTCGGCGCCAGCCGCGAGCGCATCGAAGCGTTTGTGAAGCGCAACAGCGCCTGGATTATCAGCCGACTTGCCCAACGTGAGCAACGTCAGGCGACAGCGCGAGAGCCGCTCAGCCCCTCGTCCATCATTGCACTTTGGGGCAAGCCCATCACGGTACAGGACGCACTCGATCACAACTTTGCATCGCCCGCACCGCGACCCAAGCAGGCCACCTTCGCAAGTTTTATGGGTACCGACGAATCGGACGAAAGCCCACAGGCCAAGCGGCGCGCAATCCTCGACGGCCTAACGTCCGACGAGCTCCAAGCCCACATCGACCAGCTCTACGCGTCCGAGGTCACCGCAGCGCTACGCGACATCGTGCACGCGTACGAAATCGCAATGGGCGTCACCGTGGCCCGCGTCTCCGTGCGCAGCATGAAAACGCGTTGGGGCTCCTGCACGCCCAAAACCGGCGCCATTCGCATCGCGCGCGAGCTCGCCGCCTACCCTGTCGAATGCCTCGACATGGTTGTCGCCCACGAGCTCGTCCATCTGCTCGAGCCGAGCCACAATCAGCGCTTTCACGCCCTGCTCGACACGTACTGTCCCAACAATAGAGCACTGTCTCAGCGGCTCAAGCAGCCACCCCTCAACAAGCTCTAGCGTCGACTAGCGCACGCGCTCGATCTCGACGCCGCAGCTTGCCAGGGGCAGGCCAACAGGAGCCCACGGCTTATCGAGCTTTATGCGCACACCAAGCAGCGAGGGATAACGGCGCAGCAGCATCTGGGCTGTCCCCTCGGCTGCCGCCTCGATGAGCTTAAACGTATGCTCGCGCAGATAGCCATCGACATCGTGGCACACCGAGCCGTAGTCAATCGAGGCGTCCAGGTTATCGTGCTCCCCCGCCGCGCGCAGGTCGGCATAGAGCACCAGAGAAACGATGAACTTCTGACCCAGCGCGTTCTCCTCGGGATACACGCCATGGTTGGCAAAAACCTCCAGGCCGTCAATGACAATACGATCGGCATGGCGCAAATCGTCACAGCTCACGTGAGGCACCGCCGTTGCGGTGGATATTTCGCCCCTTCCACGGCGGGCGAGCTCGGCGCCTTCGGTCTTGGTTGCATTCTCGGGCAGTTTCTTGTTACTCAACGCGATCGTCTCCTTCGTTTAGAACCCCGACCGCGCAAACTAACTACACGCGAATCGACAGGTTCTTTTTATCATCGCTCCAGTTGCAAGCGTTGCGCGCGGGGCATGCAAAGCAGGCACGCGACGCTTTGTCGGCTGCATAGAGCAGACGCTCAAGCGGTTGGCTGTTCACGCGCAGCTTTCGATGGCCCAGAATGGCCGTCTTAATGGCTGCGGCATCGGCCGGCTCAAACGCCACGTCATCGGGCATGCCGCCGAGAATCGCATCAGCGACGCGTTCGCTTGCAACATCATGGGATATACCCGATTCATACTGTTCATCTTTGCCGATATCGTGAAGAAGTGCTGTGGCGTAGATGACCTCGCGGTCAAATTCGAGCTGCTCCTCGAGATTCTTGATCCACATAATGCGCGCGACATCGAGCAGATGGTCAATACCGTGGCGGCAGAAGATGCGCCCCGATTCCAACTGTACGATGTTGCCCAGGTGCCGCCGGAACAGCCCGTTGGCACAAATGTAATCAATGCGAGGCATGGCACCAAAGGGGGCCAGGCCCGAAGCCATAAAGCCGCGACGCGACGTCCCCTCATCGGTCTTCGATGTAAAGTCGTTGACGACTCTCATGGTTAGCGGCCCAGCATCCTAAAGAAACGCTCCTCGAGCGCGGGATCGGTCTCAAAGACGCCGCGGCGAGCAAGCGTCACGGTCTTGGTGCCGGGCTTTTGCACGCCACGCATCGTCATGCACATATGCTCGGCCTCCATCAACACAATCGCTCCCTGGGGAGCGAGATAATCCATGAGGGCATCGGCAACCTGTGCGCACAGTTGCTCCTGCAGCTGAAGACGGCGGGCATAAACCTCAACCGTGCGGGCGAGCTTGGAAAGCCCAGCCACCCGACCGTTAGGGATATAACCAATGGCGGCCTTGCCATAAAACGGCAGCAGATGATGTTCGCACAGCGAGTAGAACGTGATGTCGCGCTCGATAACCAAATCGTTCGAAGCGACGGCAAAGGTTTTGGACAGGTGTTCCTCGGCACTCTGGTCCATACCGCCGGCGATCTCACCATACATACGGGCAACGCGCGCCGGGGTCTCCAGCAGGCCCTCACGAGTTGGGTCCTCGCCTATGCCCTCAAGCAACAGCTTAATGGCGGCCTCGACTTTTTCCTGATCGACCATCTGGGCCTCACTTTTCCGATTTCACGTTCGCGCTATGGTACCACGCCCTCCGGCATCGACCACAAGCTACATAGTATGGGTCGAATAGACCGGATCATCACGCCAAAGTTCAACCGCATCACAAAGCGCAACGCCCTCGCGCTCAGCACGGGCGCGCGTAGCGTTCATATCGATCACGCGCTGGTTGCTCGAACCCCTAAAGCGCAGCGAGATATCGTACAGGTCCTGAACAAACGGGCCGTCCACCAGCATGTCAAGGCAGGCAAGGATGCGGTCCGTCACCTCGGTATGATGACGACCACCCGGCATAAGCTCCTCGAGCACGTCACCGGTAAAGCACCAAATGGTCTTCCCCGACCCCACTGGATAGGCCGCGCGAACACGCTCGACAAACTCAACGAGCCCCGCCTGATTCTCGGGCTCCATGGGCTCGCCACCCAGAATCGTCAGACCATCGATAAAGGGATGATCGAGACTCTTGATAATCTTGTCCTCGACGGCACGATCAAAGGGCTCGCCCGCAGCAAAGTCCCACGCAACAGAGTTAAAGCAATTCTTGCACCCACGACGGCACCCGCTCACAAACAGAGAAGTACGAACGCCTTCCCCATCAGCAATGTCGAAATACTTAATGTTCGCGTAGTTCATAAGTAACCTTCCTGGGGGTCTGGAGTATATCGTTCCGTCCTCAAACATTCTCGGCCTTTGGCCTGCGAAACTGCGGGCGGAACGATATACTCCAGACCCCTCGCGAGCAACACTCAATGAACGAAGCGAACATCGAGTATAGGGTTCGAGGTCCAATAAAAAATTTGTTGCAGCTCAACCGTTGCTGCAAGCAAACCGTTATTGCAAGTCGACTCATTTCCGCTAAGAACTTCGAGGAGTGAGCAGGCTGCGTGCTGCATCTCAGCTACATCAACTTGGCTGAGCCGAGAGGGCCGCTTGGGCTTTTGCTCGATATGAGTTCCGCACGCAAAGAAGGCCACTTAATGTGGCCTTCGTCTTGCGCAGGACTGTCCGAAATAGCGAGCAAAAGCCCAAGCGGCCCTCTCGGCTCAGCCCCGGAGCGGTATTAGAGATGCAGCACGCGGTCGCGGATCTCCTCGGTTCGGCCCTGGTTCCAGAACTGGGTACCGATGTAGCCGCACGTACGACGAGCGACGTTCATTTTCTCCTGGTCGCGGTTGCCGCAGTTGGGGCACTCCCACACCAGCTTGCCATCGTCCTCAACAATCTTGATCTCGCCATCGTAGCCGCACACCTGGCAGTAGTCGCTCTTGGTGTTGAGCTCGGCGTACATGATGTTGTCGTAGATGTACTGCATCACGCGAATGACAGCCTTGAGGTTGTCCTGCATGTTGGGAACCTCGACGTAGGAGATAGCACCGCCCGGCGAAAGCTGCTGGAACATGCCCTCGAACTTGAGCTTGTCGAATGCGTCGATCTCCTCGGACACGTGGACGTGGTAGCTGTTGGTGATATAGCCCTTGTCCGTCACGCCCGGGATAATGCCAAAACGACGCTGCAGGCACTTGGCGAACTTGTAGGTCGTCGACTCAAGCGGGGTGCCGTACAGCGAGAAGTCGATATCGCTTTCGGCCTTCCACTCGGCGCACTTGTCGTTCATGCGCTGCATGACGGCCATGGCAAACGGCGTGCCTTCCTTCTCGGTGTGGCTGTGGCCCGTCATGTACTTGACGCACTCATACAGGCCGGCATACCCCAGGCTGATGGTGGAATAGCCGCCCACGAGCAGCTTGTCGATCGTCTCGCCCTTCTTCAGACGAGCGAGGGCGCCGTACTGCCACAAAATCGGTGCAGCGTCAGAAAGCGTGCCCATCAGGCGCTCATGACGGCACAGCAGAGCACGGTGGCACAGCTCAAGGCGCTCGTCGAAGATCTTCCAGAACTTGTCCATGTCCTGATGCGAGCTCAGCGCGACATCGGGCAGGTTGATGGTCACAACACCCTGGTTAAAGCGGCCATAGTACTTAGGTTTGGTCGGGTCATAGTTCAGCGCGTTGGCGACATTGTTAAAGCCGTTGCCCGAGCGGTCGGGCGTCAGGAAACTGCGACAACCCATGCAGGTGTAGCAATCGCCGTTGCCGGCGGTCTCGCCCTTCGACAGCTTGAGCTCGCGCATCTTCTTCTCGGAGATGTAATCGGGCACCATGCGCTTGGCGGTACACTTGGCAGCCAGCTGGGTCAGGTAGAAGTACGGGGAATTCTCGTGAACGTTATCGTCCTCGAGTACATAGATAAGCTTGGGGAATGCCGGGGTAATCCACACACCGGCTTCGTTCTTAACGCCCTCATAGCGTTGACGAAGCGTCTCCTCCACGATCATGGCAAGGTCGTGCTTCTCCTGGGGCGTACGGGCCTCATTGAGATACATAAAGACCGTCACGAACGGCGCCTGGCCATTGGTGGTCATAAGGGTCACGACCTGATACTGAATCGTCTGGACGCCGCGACGGATCTCATCGCGCAGACGGTCCTCAACGACCTCACGGACCTTTTCGGCAGATGCCGAAACACCGAGCTCCTCAAGCTCGCGAGCGACCTCGCCGCGAATCTTTTGACGGCTCACCTCAACAAACGGGGCAAGATGGGTCAGCGAAATAGACTGGCCGCCGTACTGGGAGGAAGCAACCTGGGCGATAATCTGCGTCGCGATGTTGCAGGCAGTCGAGAAGCTGTGCGGCTTCTCGATCAGCGTGCCCGAGATAACGGTGCCGTTCTGAAGCATATCCTCCAGGTTCACCAGGTCGCAGTTATGCATGTGCTGGGCAAAGTAGTCGGAATCGTGGAAGTGGATCAGGCCCTCGTTGTGGGCATCCACGATCTCCTGGGGCAGCAGCACGCGCTGAGTCAGGTCCTTGGAAATCTCGCCGGCCATGTAGTCGCGCTGAACGGAGTTGACGGTCGGGTTCTTGTTAGAGTTCTCCTGCTTGACCTCTTCGTTATTGCACTCGATCAGCGACAGAATCTTGTCGTCGGTCGTGTTCTTCTGGCGCTTCAGGCTCTGGACATAGCGATAGATGATGTAGTGGCGGGCGACCTCGTAGCAGTCGAGACGCATGATCTCGTCCTCGACCAAATCCTGGATCTCCTCGACCGAAACGGTGTGGCCCGCGTTCTCGCATGCCTCGGCGACGTTTTGCGCCGCATAAACCACCTGGCGGTCGGTTAGACGAGAGCTCTCCTCGACCTCCAAGTTTGCGGCGCGAATCGCATTGACGATCTTATCGATGTCAAAGACAACCTCGGTGCCGCTGCGCTTGATGATCTTCATCCTCTTGCCTCTTTCGCGTCGTAGTCTCATTGCGCTTCAGAGCCAAACGATGCCCGGCAGGGCTTGCCCCTGTCTTGCGGCGCCGTCGCGCAATCTGTGTTCTCGATAAACCATAGGTCCTCATGCGGACAATCCTCGCGGCCGATCAAGCGGCTCAAAGATCTATCCAAATGGGGCAAATAAGGTCCTCGTTCTCTGTCCGCCATCTATCATACGACAAAGAGGCATCTATATCCTGTATTCTTTTTTTAGTTCAAACACAACATATAGTGTTTCAGCAGGTCAAAGCAATTGGTCATTTTGCAGACGCATTAATTATGAGGGGTTCTTGGCAAGTCGGTAAAACGTTACCAACACGGCTACCTGCATGGCAGTTATAAAACCCCCTTAGTCAAGCCGCTGACAAATCCTACCAAAACCAAGCCGCTCACGCCAAAAGAATCCAAAAGATTATGCTTGACCAACATGTTGCGGTCGTGCCTTGCCGAGCCCCATGTAACCGCGGCACGAATCCTTGAAAGATATGTGTATGCAAACAGAGAAGATGAGAGTTTTCTCGGATGGCTACTGAGAAGCATCCCAGAAGATCAAAAAACTCGAAATTTGGTGACGTATTTGGCGACCCATTTGGCGAGCAAAATAAAACAGCCCAGAGGCTAAGCCTCTGGGCTGCGAACATTTGGTGGGCGTTAGAAGATTTGAACTTCTGACCTCTTCCGTGTCAGGGAAGCGCTCTCCCCCTGAGCTAAACGCCCAAATGGAGCGGACAACGGGGCTCGAACCCGCGACCCCAACCTTGGCAAGGTTGTGCTCTACCAACTGAGCCATGTCCGCTTACGAGGATTAATCTTACGTGATACCCGCATCCTATGCAAGAACTTTTTTTGAAAAGTTTTGCGACGCCCTCTCGAACCTCGCGAAGACATCAGCCACCATGGAAAGCGCGGGCAAACGCAAACTCGCCGCAAGAGGCCCCCTACAACTCAGCGAGCATGATCCAGGCAGAGCTGTCCTGCGCAAGCCTGCCGTCTGCAAGCGGTGATGAGGTGAGCAGGACCTTGCCCGCCGGCAGCTCCACGGGTGCTGCACCGAAGTTCGTCACACACGCCCAGCCGTTGTCGCGGCGATAGGCGATGACGCCGCCCTCAGCGCCCTCGGCACCATCCGCAAGGCCGGTACGCCCGTCAAGATCGAGCCACGCAAGATCGTTGGCGCACCCGCGCAGCTTGCGCCGCAGCCAGAGGGCGTCACGATAGAGCGCAAGCATCGATGTCGGGTCCGCTTCTTCCCTATCGGCAGCGTAATCGGAAAACCATGCAGGCTGCGGCAGATGGGGCGCCGCATCGGCGTCCGCCGGTGAAAACCCAAACGATCCGCCCTGCGTGGGATCGTCCGTCGCCACCCACGGCAGGGGCACACGGCAGCCGTCGCGCCCCTTCTCGCGCTTCGGTCCGTGCGTATTGGTCGCAGTAGGATCTTCGAGTGCGGCCCACGGGATATCGGCCACCTCAAAAAGGCCGAGCTCCTCACCCTGATACACGTATGCCGAGCCCGGAAGCGCCAGCTCAAGCAAAAGGGCCGCCCGCGCGCGGCGCTCGCCGAGTTCACGGTCCTCGTCATAAGACGACCCGTCGCGTAAGAGCCAGTCAAGCGCAATCTGGTGGTAGCGCGTCGCCTTGATTTGCGGCAGGGCATAGCGCGTCGCCACGCGCGGCACGTCGTGGTTGGAGAGTACCCAGGTCGAGGCGGAATCGGATTCGATGGCCGCCTTCAAGCCCTCCTCGATTGCAGCGTGCATGTCATCATAGGTCCAAGTGGCCTTGGCGAACTCAAAGTTAAATGTCTGGCCAAGCTCGCTGGGGCGCGCGTAGAGATACTGGCGCTCGGGCAGCACCCACGCCTCGGCAACAGCGCTGCGCGGCGGATTATAGCGGTCGAACACGCGGCGCCACTCGCGATAGATCTCGTGAACCTCGTTGCGATCCCACAGCGGATGGGTGCCGTCGTCAACCATGTCATCGCCCTCGGCGAGATGCCACTGGTCGAGATCATCGCGGTCGAGATCCTTGGCGAGACCGTGCGCCACATCAATGCGAAAGCCATCGACGCCTCGATCGCTCCAAAACGCCAGGACGTCGCAAAAGAACGCGCGAACCTCGGGGCATGACCAGTCAAAGTCCGGCTGCTCGGGCGTAAACATGTGCAGATACCACTGACCGTCCGCAACACGCGTCCAGGCGGGGCCGCCAAAGTTGGCATTCCAATTGGTGGGAGGCAGCTCGCCATGCTCGCCGCGACCATCACGGAAGATATAGCGGGCGCGCTCGGGCGATCCGGGGCCGGCGGCAAGAGCGGCTTTGAACCAGGGGTGCTGGTTGGACGAATGGTTGGGCACGATGTCGACGATGACCTTGATGCCGCGCGCGTGAGCCGCGGCGATCATGTCATCGAAGTCGTCAAGCGAGCCGAGACGTTGGTCGACATCGCAGTAGTCCGCCACGTCATAGCCGCCATCGACAAGAGGCGATGGGTAAAACGGGCTCAGCCAGATGGCCTCGATACCCAGCCGCTCAAGATAGTCCATCTGCTGGGTAATGCCCGCGATATCGCCCAAACCCGAACCAGTCGAGTCCTTAAACGAGCGCGGGTAAATCTGATAGATCGCGGCATCGGACATCCATGAGCGCGAGGAGGACTTTTCTGTAGCCATGGGGTGTGTCTCCCTTGCAACGAGGTTTTGTGAGATGCCCACGATGATACGCCCAAAGCTGACATTCACGGCAATCAACGCCGCAGCCACGCCCCAAACGCTCGCCCCCTCTCGGGCTCGAGCCTCCTGGGACGAATCGATCGATTAGTGAAAAGAACGGAAGACTTACTCCCCCGGCCACGACAGCGAGCGGGCTCCGGGTGCCCCAGGTTGCCGCGAAAGAGGAGGGAAGCGTACTTTATGTACGCGACCGACGATTGAGGGGCAAGATGGGGTGCCCGGGGCCCGCGCAGCGTCAACAAAAAACGCGGTTCGTTAGAACCGCGTAAGATAGTTGGAGCGGACAACGGGGCTCGAACCCGCGACCCCAACCTTGGCAAGGTTGTGCTCTACCAACTGAGCCATGTCCGCATATGTAAAACAAAACGGGCGCCGGAGCGCCCGGATGTTGCCTGGAGGCGAAGCCCGGATTCGAACCGGGGGTAAAGGCTTTGCAGGCCTCTGCCTTACCACTTGGCCACTTCGCCGAAAAAGGACCGCTTGAGACGGTCCGGAAATGCAATGGAGCGGACAACGGGGCTCGAACCCGCGACCCCAACCTTGGCAAGGTTGTGCTCTACCAACTGAGCCATGTCCGCTTGCGGGTTATTAATTTACGCGAGTTGCCCAAAAGACGCAAGTACTTTTTTCAAAAAAGTTGTTCGCCACATGCTCTTGGCAGATATACATGCCAAAACGATTTACTAGGCGCACGATTCCAATGTTCCGCTAAACAGCTTTACCATCCGAACGCGCGTACCGGCACCATCAGTACGACGGGCAACCTCCACGTTGTCGACTAACATGCGCATGAGCTTGATCCCACGCCCGCGCTCCTCAGTCGTAACCGGTTCACTCGACCCGTCAATCGAATAGCCCGCCCCACGGTCGACAACCTCAATCACGACACGATCGCCATAGGCCTGAACCGTCAGGATGCATCCGATACCGCCCGCATGGTCATACGCGTTGCCCAGCGCCTCGCCCGATGCCAACGCGACGTCATAGCGCTCATCCCGCCTCAGGGGAAGCGGTTCGAGTAGCTCGGCAATACGATGACGATAGTATGGAAGGTTCTCGATACCCTGGCGCACCTCGACACTCTTGCTCCAGCGAGGCAATTCCCCCACCGGAATGGCAGGAATCGACTCCCGAGCGAAGCCCGCAACATGGAGGATGTCGACAAGTCGGGCAATCTCCAAAAAGCGGATGACCTCATCGGAGGCGTTAACGAGCGAAAGCAGGCCCTCTCGCCTCATGAGTTCTCTGGCACGTGTAAGCAAAAACGCCAAACCCGTCGAGTCGATAAAGCCCACGGCCTGGCAATTGATGACAACGCGACGAACGCCCCGGTCGATCAAATTGTCTAACCGTCGGCGCAGCACGGGCACCGAGGCGATGTCGACATCACCCGGTGGCGTCAAAACCGCTATGTCATTCCACTCATTCATACGACCATGGTTCCCCAAAAAAGCCCACTCGATGCATTCGTTTCCCCAACCGTCCGGATTCAACCCGCCCAGCGTCGTCTATGAACGACCCCGTAAAAACTCAAGGGACACCAATGCAATGTCATCGTCCAGCGCCGAATCGGTAAATCGGTCAAGCTCGCCCAAGACCTTGCCGCAAATGCCCGATACGCCCTCACCCGAGACAGAGAGCAGAAGGTCGCGAAGGCGCTGTTCGCCAAAGAAAGCACCCGAGCGATCACGTGCTTCAATCGTTCCGTCGGTATACATAAATAGCATGTCACCAGGAGCGAACGTAAAGGCGCCCGTCTCGTAGACCATGCTCTCAAAGGCACCGATCACGCCCGATTGGCACCCAAGGAGCTCCACTTCTCCCCCTCGGGTTTCTCCGCCGCCAAGCGGCGTCGACGACGGCCTGATGACCATGGTGGGAGGATGGCCAGCCGAGCAATAGGTCGCGCGCCCCGCCTTAAGATCGATTTTGGCAATAAACGCCGTTACGAACGTCTCGACCCTCGAAAAGCCCATGAGCATGCTATTGAGCGAGCGGGCCATGCGGGCAGGCCCCGCACCCTCCCAGGCATAGGCCGTCAGCGCCGTCTTGACGAGTGCAGACATGGATGCCGCCTCGATGCCCTTGCCGGACACATCGCCCAGGATCATGACGGCGCAATCGTCGGGAAGACGGATGAGCGTATAGAAGTCACCACCGACCAATGCAGAGTTCGTGGCTGACAGGTATACCGAATCGGTCGCGATGCCCGGAACGTCACCAAGCGAATTTCTCATGCCAATCTGAAGCGTCTGAGCAATATGACGTTCTTCGCGCTTTTGAGACTCGCCCTCATAAATCAACTCAAAGTCATGCGCCAAATGCACCATGTAGTCGTATTCGAGGTCATCAATGGGCTCCTGGCTGCCATCGCGGAGCAGCAAAGCACGCCTCGTCGGCCCCTTGGCGATATCAGCGGGAACAATTGCATCGTTGCTTCGCTTGCCATCCGATTCCGAGTGGTAGCGCCCTGCTTCGATGCCGGAGTCGACATAAAGTCCCTGACACGGTAGGCCGTGGGCCCTCAACCATGCACCCATAGACGTGGATTCGTCCACACGTGTAAGGCGCACGTGCCTGAGATCGTCGGCACTCGTCCCGCCCAGCACCGATGTCTCGAACCCATCAGAAGATGTCCCCAGGCGCGCCGCCGGCGTCGTGACGGAAAAGAAGAGTGACTCTGGATCGCCCGGCAACGCCACACGGCTACCGCCCTCAAAATCGATAACATAGGCTTCGAGGCCCGCATCGTACTCCACGGGGCAAAAATGGCAATTGAGCACGGCACAGATTTCGGACGAGACGGCGTGCGAAGCAGCGACCGGATCATCAAGATAGGTAAAAAGCTCATCGCGCAGCACGTTGAGCGAACGACCAAGTTCTGCCGTGCGGCGCGAACGCAAGCTCGACGCCATGCCGACCATCTGAATAGACAGGTAATCGCAGATGACCTCGAGCACGTTAAGGTCATAGGCAAGTGGCGCCTGTGGACGTTTCCAACCGACCTCCAACACACCGAGCACCTGCGTGCCGTAAAACACGGGAAGACAGATCTCGCTGCGATACGGGGGCATATCCTGCACGCGCAGCAAGTGCTTGGAACGATTGTCCAAATCCATGAACATACCCGAAGCAACCCGGTCGCCCTCAAGGTCCTGCTGAATCGACAGGCGGCAGGCACGCGACTCGCGAAGAACATACGTCGGAATGCCAGCGCCATACGGCAAAAACTCGGGCAGGTAGCTATCATGCAGCTCCTTGGAAACACCGCGAAGCTTAAAGCCGCCGCTCTCAGAAAAATAAATCGCAGCTCCAGAGGCATCGAGCGTTCCGACGAGCTGATTCAAAACGATATCGAGCAAGCTGGGGAGCTCATTGGAGCCCACGGTACTCATAATGACCGAAAGGGTACCCGAAAGGCGTTTATTCGCCACCCTAAGCTCCGAAAGCGCACGTTTGAGCTGACGATCGTGGGAATACTGCTCTTCGATACTGTGAAGCGCCACCAGGACACGTGGTGCGCGGCGCCCAAAGATGCGTGGAGGCGTTACGGAGCCCGCACGAACCAAGACGGGAATAAAAGAGCCGTCACTCAGCTTGAGCATCAGTTCGTTCTCGGAGCCATCAGTTTCAAATGGTAGACGATGTTCCGTCGCACGTTCAAAAGCGGACGAATACAGGACGTCTTTAACATCTCCACCGATGACGTCGGCGCGTTCCTCGCACATCAAACCAAGTAAGCGATTATTCACATGCAGAATGGTTCCGTCGAGCTCACAAATGATGACAGCATCGCTCGTGATCTCGACCAGTTGGGCAACGTCTGCCCACTCGTTGCGCTCAAGCGTTTCCATCGTGGACCTCACCGTCTATCGGTAACAAAAAAGCCTCCGAAGAGGCTTCTCAAATGCGATGGTGTCGGAGGCGGGACTTGAACCCGCATGACCAAAAAGCGGTCACTAGCACCTCAAGCTAGCGCGTCTGCCAATTCCGCCACTCCGACATGCTATGTTGTTGATTCGCGGTTCGTTTTCTTGGACCCGCGCGTTCAACGAGGAAGATAATAACCTATGATTCGAGAACTGTGCAAGCACTTTTTTCAAAAAAGTTTACGAATTTGTAAATGCGCTGGTAAACGTATACGTCCGGCCCCGAATCGGTGCTGCCTCCCGGCGCGTCCTCGGGCATGAGCGATATTTTGCTACGCACTTCGTGCTGCAAAATATCGCTCCCCCTGCGGAATGCGCCGGGAGGCAGCACCGATTCGGGACCTACCAACACATACTCCAGGCACAGTTCTCAAACATGTTCTGGGGGCTGATGCGAATTTGGTGGCTCGGCTTAGCCGAGCCCTTATATGGGGAGGCCGGAGCTAAAGCTCCGGCCTCACTATCTTTCCCATTAGATTAAGTGAGCGATCAAGGAATCGCCCCTCCCCTGCAGCGGTAACACAGGGCCCGTGCTGGACTTAGTTTTCAGAACATTCCGCAGACCAGGAAACCCCCTTATCCGCAGCTCCGAAGGAGCAGGATAAGGGGGTTTCCATGGTCGAGGACGTTCTGAAAACTAAGTCCAGCACGGGCCCGGACGAGAACAACCGACTACAGGTCGATGTGCGATTCCTTGATCGGGAACGGCTCGGCGAAGTGGCAGGCGCAGCAGTGGCCCGGGGCAACTTCCTTAAACTCAGGAAGCTTCTCGGAGCAGATGCCCTGCGCGATCGGGCAGCGCGTGTGGAAACGGCAACCGGTCGGCGGATCCAGCGGCGACGGCGGATCGCCAGCGAGGATGATGCGCTTGCGGGTCTTCTGGATATCAGGATCGGGAACCGGCACGGCAGACAGCAGCGACTGCGTGTACGGATGGTGAGGCTCGCTATAGAGCGTTTTCCAGTCCGAAACCTCGACCATCTTGCCCAGGTACATAACGGCAACGCGATCGGAGATGTGCTGCACGACGGAAAGGTCGTGGGCAATAAACAGATACGCCGTACCGAACTTGTCCTGCAGTTCCTTAAGCAGGTTCAGAACCTGGGCCTGAATGGAAACATCCAGAGCGGATACCGGCTCGTCACAGATAATCAGCTTGGGCTTCAGCGCAAAAGCGCGGGCGATGCCGACACGCTGACGCTGGCCGCCCGAGAACTCATGCGGATAGCGGTTGATGTGCTCGGGGTTCAGACCGACGACATCCAGCAGCTCACGGACGCGCTCGATACGCTCTTCCTTGGTGCCCACACCATGAATGGTCATGGGCTCGGAGACGATCTCACCAATCGTCATACGAGGGTTGAGCGAAGCATAAGGATCCTGGAAGATAAACTGCATCTCACGACGCATGTCCTTGATCTCATGCTTGCTCATCTCGGCAACGTCTTTGCCCTGGAAGAACACTTTGCCTGCCGTCGGCTTGGTCAGGCGCATGATGGTGCGGCCCGTCGTGGACTTACCGCAACCAGATTCACCAACCAGACCAAAGGTCTCGCCCGGATAAATCTCGAACGAAATGTCATTCACAGCAGAGACGACGCGCTTGGAAAAACGCTTGGCGAACATGCCGGACTCTGCGGGGAACTCCTTAGAAAGGTGCTCAACCTTCAGCAGCGGAGTGCGCTCGTTATTGTCTGCCATTTACGCCTCGCCTCCCTTCTTGGAATCCTTGCGCGTGCGGGACGTCTCAGGGGCGTTCTTGAGGAACTCGGGGTCACCGGAATAATGGCACGCAGAATAGTGGCCGGACTCGGTGACAACGCGCTCGGGGCGCTGCTTGCGGCACTTATCGGTCGCATAGGGGCAGCGAGGCGAGAAGACGCAGCCCTCGGGCAGGTTCATGAGCGAAGGCGGGTTGCCGTGAATCGGCGTCAGCGGCTTCTTCTCCTCGATGGCCTGCTCCGGAATGGAACGAATAAGACCCCAGGTGTAGGGATGGCGGCTCTCGTAGAAGATTTCCTCAGCAGTACCGAACTCGACGGGACGGCCGGCGTACATAACCATGATCTTATCGGCCATATCGGCGACGACGCCCAAGTCATGGGTAATCATGATAATGGCGTTGCCGTTCTTCTCCTGCATCTCCTGCATGAGCTCGATAATCTGAGCCTGAATGGTAACGTCCAGAGCCGTCGTGGGCTCGTCGGCAATCAGGATATCGGGATCGCAGGCAAGAGCCATAGCGATCATGACACGCTGACGCATACCGCCGGAGAACTGGTGCGGATACTCATTGACGCGCTTCTCGGGCTCGGGGATACCCACGAGGTCCAAAAGCTCGGTGGCGCGCTTGAGCGCCTCCTGCTTGGAGTAGCCACGGTGCAGACGAAGGCCCTCGCCCACCTGCTTGCCGATCTTATAGACCGGGTTCAAGGAGGTCATAGGATCCTGGAAGATCATCGCGATATCGTTACCGCGAATGTGCTGCATCTCTTCCTCGGTCATCTCGAGGATAGAACGACCGCGATAGCGAACGTCGCCGCCCTCAATCTTTCCCGGAGGCATCGAGATAAGACCCATGATGGTCATGGCGGTCACGGACTTACCGGAGCCGGACTCACCGACGACACCAAGGGTCTCGCCGCGATCGAGCGTGTAGGAAACACCGTCGACAGCGCGAACGACGCCATCCTCGGTGTGGAAATACATCTTAAGGTCATCGACCTCGAGCAGATGCTGGCCCTCGGGAACCGGCTGGTCCTTCAGGTCCACATAGTTCTTGTTCTTCTTCATCCTTATGCGTCCTTCATCTTGACGTCGAGGGCGTCACGCAGACCGTCACCCAGCAGGGTGAAGGCGAGCACCGTCGAGAGAATTGCCAGACCGGGCATGATCATCATCCAGGGAGCAGTCAGAAGATACTGCTGACCGTCCTGAATCATGGAGCCCCACGAAGGCGTAGGCGGAATAACGCCCATGCCGAGGAAGGACAGAGCGGACTCGGTCAAAATGGCACCACCAATGTTCATGGTCGCGTAGACCACGATGGAGGCAACGGAGTTCGGGAAGATGTGACGCACGACGATACGAGCATCGGATGCACCCATCGCGCGCGCAGCGTCAACATAGTCGTTTTCCTTGACCGTCAGGATCGCGGATCGGAAGACGCGCGCAATAGAAGGCCAGCCGAGAATACCGATGGCGATAAAGACATTCTGAAGACCACGGCCGATAACGGCGATCATGGCGACGACGAACAGCACGTACGGGAACGCTAGGAAGATATCCGCAAAGCGCATGATGATCGTATCCCAGATTCCGCCGTAGAAACCGGCCAGAGCACCCATGACCAATCCGATCACCGTGGAGATGGCGGTGGCCATAATGCCGACGGACAGCGAAACGCGTGCACCGTAGATAACGCGGACGAGAATGTCGCGACCAAGGGCGTCGGTGCCAAACGGATGCTCGGCACACGGAGCCAGCAACGAAGTCTCGGCCATGGTAGTCGAGTCGGAAGCCGTCGGCGACCCGAGCCAGGGCTTAGCCCACAGGTCGGCGGTCAGGGCAACCACAACGACGATGACGATCCAGCAAACACCGATAACGGCGAGCTTGTTCTTACGAAGACGCTTAAAAGCGTCGCCCCACATCGTGCGGGACTTAGCGGGAGCAGATGCGGCCTTAGTGGCGGTAGCCTGCCCCTGAGACTGAGAATCAGTTTCCTGCATGAGACGTACCTCCCTTAGGCCTTATCCGACGGACCGCCAAGGCGGATGCGCGGGTCGAGGAATGCATAGCTAATGTCGACGAGCAGGTTGATCACCATAACGACGACAACGATGAGCGTAACGCCGCCCATAACGATGGGCCAGTCACGCATGCTGATGGCGCGGTAGACCTCAGAGCCGATACCGGGCCAGTTAAAGACCGTCTCGGTCAGGATGGCGCCCGAAAGCATGCCACCGAAGTCGACACCAATATAGGTAACGACGGGGATGAGTGCATTCTTAAGCGCATGCTTGATGATGATCGCGCGATTGGAGAGACCCTTAGCCTTTGCCGTGCGGATGTAATCCTGGTTCATGACGTCGAGCAGCTGCGAGCGCATGATGCGGGCAGCATAGGCGGTCGAAACCGAAGCCAGCGTAATGGTCGGAAGCACATAGTGCATCCAATCCTGATACTGAGAGCTGGCACCGCCGGCACCCGAAATCGGCATGGAGAAAGCGCCGCCGGTGGCATCCTTAAGGATGACGCCAAAGAACAGCTGCAGCAGCATACCGAGCCAGAAGGCAGGAACGGCAACGAGGATCGACGTGGTCAGCGTTACCAAAATATCCCAGAAGGAGTAACGCTTTACTGCCGAAATGATACCCGCACCGATACCCATGATTGCCTCGAGCACGATGGCGCACGCGGCGAGTTTAACCGTATACGGATACTTCTGAGCAAAGATTTCCGCAACCGGCAGCTTGCGCTGATACGAATTGCCCAGATCGCCATGAAGCAGACCATTCATGTAATTCAAGTATTGGTCCACAAGCGACGTTGGAACGGGATCGCCGTTCTCGTCAAGGATCGCGTTGCCGTCCTCGTCCGCCTGGACCAGGTGATAGCGCACGCGAAGTTGAAGCTCCACCTCGGGGGACAGAGCCTTGTCTCCACCGATCAGCTTGATCGGATCTCCCGGCACGATGTTCTGGAGGGCGAACAGAATCAGCGTAACGCCCAAAAATACCGGGATGAACTGAAGCACACGTTTAACGATGTACTTACCCATACCACTCCCCTATCTAGGGATTAACCTAAATGGGATGCCGATCGCCAGACCGGCATCCCAAAATTACCATCAGCCAGTTTACCCCAGGTTAGGGAGAACTGTATGTTTCCCATGAGGTCTACGTAAATACTTGACCCTCACGGAAGCTGCAAACTCTTAGGCGAGCTCGGCGGTACCCAGCTCGGCGTGCTTCTGCGGATCAACGTAGAGGTACTTGACGCGGTCGGAGCCAGCGATGGTGTGCGTGTAGAACATCACCGGGATGACCGGGCAGTCGGCAGCGACCATTGCGTCGGCCTCCTGCATCTTAGCGACGCGCTCTTCGTCGTCAACCGTGGTACGGGCCTCGTCGACCTTGGCGTCGAACTCGGGGTTGTTGTAACCAGAGCGGTTGTCGCCACCGAGGGAGTCGGAGTGGAACAGCGGATACAGGAAGTTGTCCATGATCGGGTAGTCGGCAATCCAGCCCAGACGACCGAACTGATAGTTGAAGTTCTGGTACTGCTCGAGCAGCGCAGACCACTCAGGAGTATCGGAGACGGCGGTAACGCCGACCTTGGCGAGGTCGCCGATGATGGACTCCATGATCTCCTTGTGGCCACCGTCCTGGTTGTAGGAAAGGGTCACGTTAATGCCACGATCGCCGTTAGCGCCAGCGGGAGCAACCTTGTCGAGGTACTCGTTAGCCTTGTCGACGTCGTAGGCGCAGAACTCCCATGCGCCCTCCTTGTAGCCATCGATGCCCGGAGGAACAATGCCGTCGGCGGGGGTACGGGTACCCTTGAAGATGGTCTTGCAGATGGCCTCACGGTTAATGGCCAGGGAGATACCCCTGCGCAGGTCGGCGTTGTTGAACGGCTCGGCCGTGGTGTTGCAGGTCAGGTAGTAGGTGGAAGGCTCGGCGCCGAGCAGCATGCGCTCGCCGTCGCCCATGGTGTAGCCGTCCTTGGACACGCCGCGATCCTTCTTGGCAGCGTCGATCTGAGCAACGGGAACGTCGCAGATGTCAAGGTTACCGGCCTGGAACTCCTTGTAGGCGGTCTCCACGTCCTTGATGACCTGGAAGTGGATGCCATCGATCTTGGCCTTGTCGCCATAGTAATCGTCGAACTTCTTGAGGTTGATCTCCTGACCATCCTCCCACTTGCCGTCCATCATGAACGGGCCGTTACCGATCGGGGCAAGGTAGAAGCTCTTAACATCGGACTCGGCGCACTCGGGAACCGGGGACAGAGCCGGGTGAGAGGCGACGAAGGGGAAGTCGGCGTAAGCGGAAGACAGCTTAACGACGAGGGTCTCATCGTCGGGGCAGGTAACACCGCTGAGCTCGGTAGCGTTACCGGCAAGTAGATCGTCATAGCCCTCGACCATGGAAAGGTGATAGGAGACCTCGGAAGGACCGTACTCGGTAGCGATGGCCGACTTGGTGTTGACCAGACGCTCCCAAGCGAGCTTGAAGGACTTGGAGGTAACGTCGTCACCGTTGTGGAACTTGGCCTTCTTGATCTTGAAGGTGAACTCGGTGGCGTCGTCGTTGGCCTCGAAGGACTCGCAAGCCAGCGGGACGATCTTGCCCTTCTCGGCGTCGTAAGAGGTCAGAGCATCAAACAGTTGGTACTCGACCTGAGTGCCCTGATCCTCCTGGACGTTGTAGGGGTCGATGCAGACCGGGTTGTTGATGTAGAAGTTCAGCGTCGAACCGGACTCAGAACCGGAAGCGTCGCCGCCCTTCTTGCCGCATGCGGCAAGAAAAGCCATGGAGCTCGCAGCAAGGGTACCGCCGACAAAGGCGCGACGACCCATAACGGGCTGGTGGAACATAGAATCAGCCATGCCATCCTCCTTATGAGATAGGACAAAGAAATGTTCAGTCGGACACATGTCGAGACAATCCGATCCGAACCATCAAAACGCCGCCCGCTGCTATGGCTGGTTATGCACAACAGGCCAACGTTTTGCAATACAGTAGCGCATTTTATTCACGATTTGGGGCTAATTCCGGTTAACGGTCGAGAATTTCTTTAGTTGGGCGAAGTATGTGGGGATATTTTGACTCTGTTACAAGTCTGTAAACAAAAAGGGTCCCGCACGTGCGGGACCCTTTACAAACGTATATACGCCGATGCTTAGTAGCCGACGATGCCCTGCGGGAAGAAGAACATGCACAGAACGACACACACGGCAAATACGACAGCCATGATGACGGTCAGGCGATCGAGGTTCTGCTCCATGACGCCCGTGGCAGAGCTGGAGTTATACAGCGAGCTAGCGATCATATCCGAAACGCCGGTGCCCTTACCGGAATGCATCAGGACGAGAATCGTCAACGCCACGGCAGAGACAGCCCAAACGACAAACAGAAGAATCTGAAACGGACCCATAGATAAGCTCCTTAATAGAACAATTCAAACTCCAGTACTGTACCACAACCCCCAGCACTCCCCCACCTGCCATTTGGGGACGGGGTAGAAATGGCAGAAATACCAAAAAGGGGGTTGTCCGGTTGCGGACAACCCCCTTACTAGAAAACGGTATTTGTTTTCTATTAGGCCTCGGTGGCGAGTACGCGACCCGTCATCTCGGCGGAAGGCTCAATGCCAGCCATGGTGAGCATGGTCGGAGCGATATCGGAAAGACGGCCGTCCTCGATACCGGTGAGCTGCGCCTTCTCATCAACGATGATGAACGGCACACGGTTGGTGGTGTGAGCCGTAAACGGATGCTTGGAACCGTCGGAAGCAACGTCAAACATGTGATCGGCGTTGCCGTGATCGGCGGTAATCAGCGCAAAGCCGCCCTTGGCGAGAATCGCCGGGACAACCTTGGACAGGGCATCGTCAACAGCCTCGACGGCCTTAACGGCGGCGTCGAAGACACCGGTGTGACCAACCATGTCGCAATTTGCGAAGTTCACGATGTAGAAATCAGCGCGATCCTCGTTGATAGCGGCAACAAGCTTCTCGGTAACCTCGGGAGCGCTCATCTCGGGCTGCAGATCGTAGGTAGCGACCTTGGGGGAAGCGACGAGCACGCGCTCCTCGCCCTCCTTGGGCTCCTCGATGCCGCCGTTGAGGAAGAACGTCACGTGGGCGTACTTCTCGGTCTCGGCGGTGTGCAGCTGCTTCAGGCCATTGGCGGCGATAACGTCGGCCAGGACGTTCTCGGGGAACGTCTTGGGGAAGGCGACCTCGACGTCAAACGTCGGATCGTACTCGGTCATCGTCACGAAGTGCGAGAGCTTAATCTGCTCGCGCTCAAAGCCATCGAACTCCTTGTCCGTGAACACGCGGGTCATCTGACGAGCGCGGTCGGGACGGAAGTTGAAGAAGATGGCCGCGTCGCCCTCGTGGATGCCCTCGTTGTGGGCCGCGAAAGGCTCGACGAACTCGTCGCCGCGCGGATCCTTCTCGTAGTAGGCCTTGATACCGGCAACGGGGTCGGTATCGGCATCGGACGCGTTGACCATGACGTCGTAGGCGCGCTGGATGCGCTCCCAACGGTTGTCGCGGTCCATGGCCCAATAACGGCCCGAAACGGTGGCAACGCGAGCGTCGCAACCGGTCTCCTCGGAGATCTTAGCCAGGAAGGCGCAGAACTCGCTCATGTAGCCGGCACCGGACTGCGGGTCAACGTCGCGGCCATCCATGAAGGCGTGGACGCGAACGGTCTTGACGCCATGCTGGGCAGCCATCTTGACCAGAGCCTCGACGTGGTTCATGTGAGAATGAACACCGCCAGGGCTCATAAGGCCCATGAGGTGGAGAGTCTTGCCGTCAGCCTTGACGTCGTCCATAGCCTTGACGAAGACCTCGTTCTTGGCGATGGAGCCGTCCTTGATGGCATTGTTGATGCGCGAAAGCTCCTGGAACACGATGCGGCCGGCACCGATGTTGAGGTGGCCTACCTCGGAGTTGCCCATCTGACCGTCGGGAAGGCCCACGTCCTCGCCCGAAGCACCGAGCGTGGTGTGAGGATACTTCTCGTACAGGCTATCAAGGAAGGGCGTCTTGGCAGCGGCGACGGCGTTCTCGCCATCGGCCGGAGCAAGGCCGCAGCCATCCATGATGATCAGGAGTGCAGGAAGATGACGCTGTGCCATATGTCCTACTCGCCTGCCTTGACGACCATAGAGGCGAAGTCGGCAGCCTTGAGCGAAGCGCCGCCCACGAGGGCGCCGTCAACGTCGGGCTTGGCGACGAGCTCGGCAATGTTGCCGGGCTTAGCGGAACCACCGTACAGGACGCGGATACCGTCGGCGAGCTCCTCGCCAAACATCTCCTTGAGGGTCTCACGGATAGCGCCGCAGACCTCCTGGGCGTCCTCAGCGGTAGCGGTCTTTCCGGTGCCGATGGCCCAGATGGGCTCGTAGGCGACGACGACCTGCTTGGGGCAGGTGATCTCAAGTCCAGCAAGGCCAGCCTTGACCTGGTTCACGACGTGCTCGACATAGGTGCCAGCCTCGCGGACCTCGAGGGACTCGCCGCAGCAGAAGACGGGAACAAGACCGGCGGCAACGAGGGCCTTGGCCTTCTTGTTCTGGTCCTCGTCGGTCTCGTGGAAGTAGTCGCGACGCTCGGAGTGGCCGATGATGCAGTAGGTGCAGCCAGCGGACTTGAGCATGTCGCAAGAGGACTCACCGGTGAAGGCACCCTTGGCCTCCCAGTACACGTTCTGTGCACCGAGGGCGATGGGGGCAGCCTGAATGCGGTCATGAACCGTGGTGATGTCAATGGTCGGAGGGCAGACGAGCACCTCGACGCCAGCCGGAACCTCGGGCAGAGCCTGAGCCAGCTCGTCGGCGAGCTTGGCGGCCTCAGCGACGTCGTTGTTCATCTTCCAGTTACCAGCGATAAGAAGGGTGCGATTAGGCATCGAGAAGCGCCTCCACTCCGGGCAGGGCCTTACCCTCGACGAGCTCCATGGAAGCGCCACCACCGGTGGAGATCCAGCTCATCTTGTCGGCCAGGTTGAACTTGTTGACAGCCGCGACAGAGTCACCACCGCCGATGATCGAGGTGCAGTCGGCCTCGGCGACAGCCTCGGCGATAGCCTGGGTGCCGTGAGCGAAGTTGTCGAACTCGAAGACGCCCATGGGGCCGTTCCAGAACACGGTCTTGGCGCCCTTGACGGCCTCGGCGTAGAGTTCCTCGGTCTTGGGGCCGATGTCCATGCCCTCACGATCGTCGGGGATAGCGTCGGAAGCGACAACCTCGGGGACAGCGTCCTCGCCAAAGTGATCGGCAACGCGGTTGTCGATGGGGAGCAGGATCTTGACGCCCTTCTCCTCGGCCTTCTTGAGCATCTCGCCGGCGCGCTCGACCCAGTCCTCTTCCTTGAGGGACTGACCGACGGTCAGGCCCTGAGCCAGGAAGAAGGTGTAGGCCATGCCGCCACCGATGATCAGGGTGTCAGCGGAGTCGATGAGGTGATCGAGAACGCCGATCTTGGAGGAAACCTTGGAACCGCCGACGATAGCGACGAAGGGGCGCTCGGGCTCGGCGAAGATGCCGGTCAGCGTGTCGACCTCCTTCTCGAGCAGGAAGCCGGCGACGGCAGGCAGGTAAGCGGCGGGGCCCACGACGGAACCCTGGGCGCGGTGAGCGGTGCCGAAGGCATCGAGAACGAAGACGTCACCATAGGAAGCGAGCTTCTTGGCGATCTCGGGATCGTTCTTCTTCTCACGCTTGTCAAAACGGACGTTCTCGAGAACGAGGACCTTGCCCGGCTCGACGGCGGCAACAGCCTCAGCAGCCTTCTCGCCGTAGGTGTCGGCGACAAAGGCAACATCGAGACCAGAGAGCTCCGCGAGCTTCTTGGCGACGGGCTCGAGGGACAGCTCGGGCTGGAAGCCGGTGCCATCGGGACGGCCGAGGTGGCTCATGAGGATGACGCGAGCGTTGTGCTCAACGAGGTAGTTGATGGTGGGCAGGGCAGCCTTGATGCGGGTGGTGTCGCCAACGACGCCATCCTTGATAGGCACGTTAAAGTCAACGCGGACGAGAACGCGCTTGCCGTCGACATCGATGTCGCGGACGGTCTTCTTGGTAAAGGCCATGTTTGCTTCTACCTTTCGTACGTGTCTGCCTCCCATTACGGCAGACGATTTCCTATAAAAAGGGCGCGACCCTAGGGTGTAAGCCCTATAAGGCCGCGCCCTTCTTTAGACGCTCAACGAGCTATTCGCTAAAAGCTAAATTAAGCAACGAACTTCTCGAAGTACTTGATGGTGCGGACCATCTGAGAGGTGTAGGAGTTCTCGTTGTCGTACCAAGAGGTGACCTGAACGAGGGTCTGGCCGTTGCCGAGGTCAGAGCACATGGTCTGAGTGGCGTCAAAGATGGAGCCGTGGGTCTCGCCGATGATGTCGGTGGAGACGATGTCGTCCTCGTTGTAACCGAAGGTCTCGGAGATGGTGGAAGCGTAGGCCTTCATAGCAGCGTTGACCTCGTCGACGGTGACCTTCTTGTCAACGACAGCGTAGAGGTTGGTGATGGAGCCGGTCGGCGTCGGGACGCGCTGGGCGGCACCGATGAGCTTACCGTTGAGCTCGGGGAGAACCAGGCCGATAGCCTTGGCAGCACCGGTGGTGTTGGGGACGATGTTGACGGCGCAGGCGCGGCTACGACGCTTGTTGCCCTTGCGCTGCGGGCCGTCGAGCGGCATCTGGTCGCCAGTCCAGGCGTGAATGGTGGTCATGATGCCGGACACGATGGGAGCGAAGTCGTTCAGACCCTTGGCCATCGGGGCGAGGCAGTTGGTGGTGCAGGAAGCAGCGGAGATGATGTTGTCCTCAGCGGTCAGCGTCTCGTGGTTGACGTTGTACACGATGGTGGGCAGATCGCTGCCGGCCGGAGCGGAGATGACGACCTTCTTGGCGCCAGCGTTGATGTGGGCCTGGGCCTTAGCCTTGCTGGTGTAGAAGCCGGTGCACTCGAGAACGACGTCGACGTCGAGGTCGCCCCAAGGCAGGTTGTTGGCGTCGGCCTCCTTGTAGATCTTGATCTCCTTGCCGTCAACGGTGATGGAATCCTCGCCAGCAACGACCTCGTGATCGCGAGCGTAGTTGCCCTGCGTGGAGTCGTACTTCAGCAGGTAAGCGAGCATATCGGGAGAGGTGAGGTCGTTGATAGCGACGATCTCGGAGCCCTCATGACCGAACATCTGACGGAAAGCCAGACGACCGATGCGACCGAAGCCGTTAATAGCAACCTTTACTGCCATTGTGTCTCCTTTCGTAAGGCCCCCGCGAGCTACAGCGCCCGCCGTTGAGGCCCACAAACTAACCACTCGCCTAATATACCTTTTTTTTGACTTGAATTTCACGAGAATGCTCGAAATTGAAAATCAAATTTACGTTAAAACGTTTTAAAGAATAAAATAGCAGCTAAATCCGTGTATAAGTCGATACTTCAAACTACCTGTTTACTTCAATGAGCTTTTCAAGCCTCAAAACACGATGGTAGAGGGCCGACTTCGACAAGGGAGGGTCAGCCATCTCCCCTAGATCGCGCAGCGACAGATCGGGATAGCGCTCGCGTAGGTCGCAAAAGACCGCCAAGGCGTCTGGAAGCGTGTCGCGCAAACCCCGCTGTTCGAGCTCATCGATCAACGCAAGCTGATGCTGGGCGGCACCCGCGCTTCTGGTCTGATTGGCCAGCTCGGCATTCACGCGACGGTTTACGTCGTTCTTAACCAATTTGACCGCGCGCGCTTCCTCAATCTCGGCAACGCTGCGCTTGGCTCCGACCAGCTTTAGGAGCTGCTCGATCTCCTCGGCGCTCTTAATGTACACGGCATACGACCCCCGCCGTGCATTAACACGAGCATGGACCCCAATCTGCTCCAACAGATCGCAAAGCCCCTTGGCATATTGCTCGCCCTGCACCGCGATCTCCAAATGAAAATCGCCGCGTGGATCGGCCACGAAGCCGCCCGCGATGAGCGCGCCGCGGATATAGGCAAGTCTACAGCAAGGACGGGCAACGATATGTCGGGGAACACCAGCGACGAGCCCTCCCCTGCGGTCTAGAATGCCCAGCAGCACCAGAGCCTTGTCCAGGTCGGGTTGATCGGGCAGGGTAATGAGATAGTTACGGACCTTATGCAATACAGATTTGCGGACGGTGAACTCCGTTTTGAGCTTAAGGATACGATGCGTCAGCGTGATCATCGTGCGCGCGACGGCTCCCGTCTCAGTCGCAACCGTCAAACGATACCGCCCAGAGCCGGTAAGCGAGAGCGTACCACTCACGCGCGTGAGGGCGGCAAGCGTCGACAAGTCGCAGTATTCACATTCGGGTTCGCAGCGCGCAAGCTCGTCGCGCACCTCAGCGGTAAACGACATGCAGGCCTATGCCTTCGTGTTGGCGCGCGACAGGTCGCGGTGGGAGATGCTCACATGATACTGAGCGCCTTCCAGGTAACGGGCCGTGGCCTCGGCAATGGCAACGCTGCGGTGCTGGCCGCCCGTGCAACCGATGGCGATAGAAAGCTGCGGTTTACCCTCCGCGATATAGCCCGGCATCACTGTATCGAGCAGCTGCGTCCAGGCCTTCCAAAACTCCTGCGTCTTGGGATGGTCCAGAACAAAATCGGAGACCTTTTTATCGAGACCGGTCATCGTGCGCATCTCGGGATCGTAGAACGGATTAGGCAGGAAGCGGACATCGATCATAATGTCCGCCTCGACGGGCATGCCGTGCTTAAAGCCAAACGAGAACACATGGACGTCCATAAGCTGCTGGTCGGACAACTCGGAGAACGCCATGCGCAATTTGTTGCGCAGGGCAGAGGTGCGCAGGCGGCTCGTGTCGATGATCATATCGGCTCGATCGCGCACACCCTGCAGCTGCAGGCGCTCACGCTGAATCGCATCGGCCGTAGTCTCCCCCGGCTTGGCAATGGGGTGGCGGCGGCGGTTTTCGCTATAACGACGGATCAGCACCTCGTCAGAGGCCTCGAGAAACACGATGTCACAGCTCATCTCGCGCTCCTCGAGTGCGGCAACGGCATCGAGCAGCTCATCGAACAAGCCCTGGCTGCGCAGGTCGCAGGTGACGGCAAGATGCCTGCCCACGCCCGTATTGATGCCGACGAGCTCGGCAAGCTGGGCGATGAGACGCGGAGGCAGGTTATCAATGCAAAAATAGCCCATGTCCTCGAACACGTGCATGGCCTGTGTGCGGCCCGATCCGGACATTCCGGTGATGATGACGATATCGGGGATGCGCTCCGAGCGCTCCGCCGCATCCATGGCATCTCCCTTTTGCATGTGCTGCCTCCCGAAAACAAGCGCGGGACCCAGCAACCCGGATCCCGCGCGGTCAATTGCCTATATTGAGTATACCGCCCCGAGCGGATACGAGGTCTGTCTTACGCCTCAAGCGCAGCCTTGAACCAACTTGTAATACTCGTGGGGTGCGTGATGGCGGTGCCGACGACAACGGCCCAGGCGCCAGCATCGATCGCGGCGCGAGCCTCCTCGGGCGTATGCACGCGACCCTCACAAATGATGGGAAGGCCGGGGAATTCCTCAGTCGCCTGACGCAGGAGCGGCAGGTCGGGGCCATCGGCCATGGTGCAGTCGATGGCGGCGACGCCGTGAGAAAGCGTGGTGGATACAAGGTCGAAGCCCATGTCGACAGCACGGCGAATATCCTCGATGGTGGCACAATCCGCCATCAGGAGCACACCTTCCTCGTGCAGCGGACGGAAGGTATCCTCGACCGTCTTGCCATCGGGGCGCGGACGATCGGTGGCGTCGATCGCCACGATATCGGCACCGGCGGCAACGCAGGCGCGAGCATGGCGCAGCGTCGGCGTGATGTAAACGCCCTCGTGCCCATCCTTCCACAGGCCGATAACAGGAACCTCACAGCGACCCTTAATGGCGGCGATGTCGGCAAGGCCCTGGCAGCGAATGGCGGCAGCGCCGCCGAGCTCGCAAGCACGAGACATTTGAGCCATGGTCTCGGGCGTACGAAGTGGCTCACCCATATACGCCTGAACGCTCACGACGAGCTTGCCCTTCAGGGATTGAATCAAAGGATCGACGGTCATGTTCGACTCAACCTTTCTCAAAACAGCCTTCTGAGACACCGCACCTTGACGTTCAAACCGTCGCTCGCGTACCGAAGTACGCTTCGCTCCTCTTTCACGTCAATCTGCGGCACCTCAGAAGGCGCACTTGGTAGTTATGTTTACTTCAACGACGCAAGAAGGTGTTCGGCGGCACCGATAAGCGGTGCGTCGCCCTCCAGAGAGCCGATGAGGATCGGCGTGTCCTGAAGCGGGTCGAGCGCCTGGCTGGCATAGCCCTCGTGCACCGAGTCCTTCCACGTCTGCGAGCGCCAATCGGGACCCTGGTGAATCACACCTCCCGAAAGCACGATGACCTCGGGATCCAAGATGTTGGCAAGCGAGCCCAAGCTGGCGCCCAGCGCAAAGCCGGCGTCATGGATAACCTCGGTCGCCTTTACGTCGCCCGCGCGGCACAGGTCGTTCACATCGCGACCGACCGAAGGACGGCTGGGGTCAACTCGACCGAAGCGCTCGTCATACATACGGCCAATCGAGGTGCCCGAGGCTACCGACTCAAGATGACCAGAACGACCACAAGCACAGGGAATGCCGGCTGCAGCCGAGCACTCGATATGGCCCATATGGCCGGCAGCACCATGGAAGCCCTGCATTACGCGGCCGTTCTCGACATATGCGCCGCCAATGCCCGTACCGATGCCAAGACACAAGACGGAGAACTTGCCCTTGCCGACGCCCCAGTGGGCCTCGCCCAGAGCATGAGCCTGCACGTCGCCTACAACGGCAACGGGAAGACCGAGATCCTCGCGCAGACGCGGCCCCAACTGAACGCCGGACCAGCCAGGCATGATCTCATTGGCATACGCGATGGCGCCCGTCTTGGGATCGACGACGCCGGCGGCACCGATACCGACGCCAAGGACCTCGACATCGGGATTCGCCTCGAGAGCAGCCTTGATGGATGCCTCAATACGCTGGAAGACGGCCTCGCCGCCCTCTTGGGCCTCTGTGGGAACCTCGGCCTCAAAAACGGGATGGGGCACACTACCGTCAGCCGGGTACTCCATGATGGCAGTCGCGATCTTAGTTCCGCCGATATCGACAGAGCAGACGTACTTGTTCTCCATGTCGCTCTCCTTCGGAGATAAAAACAACTACAGGAAATGCGCCGTCAGGCTAGCCGTCACAGCGCAGTAAAGGTTATCCAGGTGCCCGAGATCGCCGAGAAACCGTGTGGCCATTGACCTAACGGGTCATGGCCACACGGTTGAACGGCGAGGTCGGGTGCCTGGGAAAGCTTTACAGGAGACCGTTGTCCTGGAGGACCTTCTTAATAGCCTCGACGTTCTCGCCAGTCATGGCCTTCACCGGGCGCGGCATGGTCGGGCTGTCGAAGATGCCCATGAGGTTCATAGCGGTCTTGAAGGCGCCGACGCCACCGGCATAGCCCTGGACGCCCGAGGTGACATCCCAGATGTGGGAGATCTCGTTGAGGCGATCCTGCTCGGCCTTGACGGTAGCCCAGTCACCGGCCTGAGCGGCCTTCCACTGGCGCACGTAGCCCTCGGGCTCAACGTTGGCAAGGCCCGGGACAGAACCGTCGGCGCCACCGAGGTAAGCGCCGTCGACAACAACCTCGTGACCGGTGAGGATGCTCATCGGATGGCCGTTCTTCTCGTTCTCCTGAACGAGATAGCGGAACGAGATGTCATCACCCGAGGAATCCTTGACGCCAGCAAGGACGCCCTCGGCGCCGAGCTTGGCAAGGAGCTTCCAGGGGAGCTTGGTGTGAACGCAGACGGGAATGTCATAGGCAAAGATGGGCAGGTCGAGCTCCTCGTGCAGGATGCGGAAGTGCTCCTCGACCTCGGTCATGCCCTGCAGGGCATAGAACGGGCAGGTGGCGACAAGCGCATCGGCGCCCAGCTCCTGAGCGACCTTACCGTGCTCGATCATGCGCTCGGTCTCGGTATCGATGATGCCGACCAGGACGGGCACGCGATGGTCGACGATACGAACGGCCTCGGCGATGATCTGGCGACGACGCTCATCGGTGGAGAAAACGACCTCGCCCGAAGAGCCCAGGAAGAACAGGCCATCGACGCCGGCATCGATCATGCGGTTGATGCTGCGCTCAAAGGAGGCAACGTCGAGCTGGTGGTCTTCGGTATCGGGAACAACGACGGGAGGGATAACGCCGGTGAATTTCTGAGTTGCCACAAGAATCTCCTTAGTTGTCTGGCGGGCGGCCCTATGCCACCCACTCTTGTTGGCAGTGTCCAGGCCGTCTAGGCCAAAGAACACGGGTAGAACGTTTGGTTAAAGAAGTCGACGACTTCGTTTTCGAACGCATTGATACGCTCATGAGCGTATTTGGCATAGATGATATGCCTCCGGTCACACTCAAGACCGTTGAATACGGCAAACTGATCCTTGGGATCGCTCACGGTATCCATAAGCGATGTGCCCATGAGCACCGATCCGCGCACCCGAGACGACAGCGCCTCGAGGCCGCCAGGAAGCGGATTGGCAACCGCCGTGCAGGCGAGGCCCCGCTCGTCCAGAGCAGAAACCGCCAGCGCGACTCCGCCGCCAAGACCCTCGCCCCATGCAAAGATGCGGTCGGGGTCCATGCCATCAAGATTGCGCGCCACCTTCGCCATCGCGCAACCCCAACGGACGCGCTCGACAAAAGCGGGCGAAGCAATCCCCCGCTGCAGGTCGTCCGCACCAGCGACATCGTCATCCAGCGCGAGGACGGCATACCCCATGGCGGCAAATCTCGTCATGTGATGCCAGCCGCGCACAGGCCGATCGATGTCGTGGAACATCAGGCACAGCGGCACGCGCTTAGATACTCGGGCACGACCGACAGGCTCAATCAAGCGAGCGTGGACCGCATCGTCACCGAGCTCAAAGGAAATCTCCGAGTAACGAGCGCAGGGGTTAACAAAGTCAATCGCCGTAATGGCCTGGCCTTGAATCTCAAGATTCGAAGCGCATGTCTCTAAATCAGAAACATCTGCTTGGACATCGCCGTGCCAGTCCCGATATTCTGCGAGCCTTGATGAAACCGCTCCGGGAATTCCCACGAGCCCGGGGACTATCAGCTCGTCAACATTGCTCTCGCACTTAGACATGAGCCTCCCCTCCCTCACAGAAAAACGAAATGATCAGATCGTCAAAATCCTGAATCTCCTCGTGGCCAAAGCCCTCAAAGAACTCATGACGCTTATCGCAGGACAGGTTGTTGTACACCGCAAACTGCGTTGCCGGCGGACAGACGGTATCGGCCGTGCCCGTGCCAAACAGCACGGGGCACTTGACCATGGGGGCAAAATTCTTGGAATCGAAGTACGCCAGCTTGGCATAGGCTTCCTCGATACGAGTCGAGTCCTCGTCAAACCAACGCGACCAATAGCGCAGACCCTCGTAGGCAATATCGTCGGCGTCCAAATCCCAGACCAGGCGGAAATCCGACAGGAAGGGATAGAGGATGGCGGCGCGGTCAACCAAATCACTATTGAGCGCACAGGTCGCAATGCCCAAACCGCCGCCCTGCGACGCACCGTTCACAAATACGTGGGCAAGATCGATGCCCTCAAGCTCGCGAACGATGCGGCACAGGATGCGAATATCTTGGTGCAAGCGGACATAGTAGAGGTTGGCCGGGTCGCCGTCGATACCGGCGACGATATGGCCCGCGACCGTTGTGCCCTCAAATCCACCAATGTCCTCGGAGGGACCTCCTTGACCGGGGCAGTCGAGGGCGATGAGTGCCATGCCCATGCCCGCAAACGACGCCTGCTCAAACCAGCTGCGGCTTGCACCAGGATATCCATGGAACTGAAGTACCAATGGCACGGGCTCGTCCGAGACGGGTTTAAGGTACTTGGCATGCAGGCGAGCGCCACACATGCCGGTATACCAGAGGTCGAAAAGCTGGCAGGTCACGGCATCGGTGACCGATGCCGTCTCGATCGCATAGTCAAGCCCGACGGCGTCGGCCTCGGCCATGCGGTCCTTCCAAAAGAGATCGAAATCTGATGGACGGGGCATGGCGCCTCGATATTCACCAAATTGATGTTGTAGCTCCTGAGCACTTGGCATGGCTCGTGAACCCAACCTTTCGAAATCGCAACGGAGGTGCGCCCGGCAAGGGAACCGGGCGCACGGGAGGGAAAGCGAGACTACTCGCCGAGCTTGGGATGCAGCAGCGACGGCGCAGCGCCGAGCAGCATCTTGGTGTAGGGGTCCTGGGGATGCTGGAAGACCTGCTTGGCCTCGCCCTGCTCGACGATCTTGCCGCCATTCATAACGATGATGTCGTCAGAGATATAGCGGACCGTCTGGATGTCATGGCTGATGAACACCATGGCCAGGCCGAGCTCCTTCTTAAGGTCGGTCAGCAGGTTCAGAATCTGCGCGCGGACCGAAACGTCCAGAGCCGAGGTGGGCTCGTCGGCGATGATGGCATCGGGGTTCAGCGACAGGGCACGGGCAATTGCGACGCGCTGGCGCTGGCCGCCCGAAAGCTGGCCGGGAAGAACCTCGGCGGCGGAGCTGGGCAGACCGGTGAGCTCCAGGAGTTCCTTGACGCGCTTCTCCTGCTCGGCTTCGGTGCCCAGATTGTGGACGCGCATGGGGTCGAGCAGCTGTTCGCGAACGACCATGCGGGGGTTGAGCGCCGTGGCCGGGTTCTGGAACACGACCGAGATGACGCGACCCATGTGGCGACGGTCCTCGGCGGTACGCTTGGTAACGTCCTTGCCCTTAAAGTAGACCTTGCCGCTCGTGGGGGCCTGCAGGCCGCACATGACGTTGGCGGTGGTGGACTTACCGCAACCGGACTCGCCGACGATGCCGATCGTCTGACCGGGCATGAGCTTAATCGTTACACCCTGGACGGCGTGAACCAGGTTGGGGTGCAGAATCGAGCCGGTACGGGTCCTAAAGGTGACGTGGACGTCATCAAGGAAGATGATCGGCTCGACGCCGTTGACTGCGGTCTCGCTCATCTACATCACCTCCGCGTGAGGGGTCAAACCATTTGCCTTGAGCACCTCGTCGGGGAGCTCGGAATAGAAGTGCTCGGTGCCGGGCACGCGCTTGAAGACCGGACGGGTGTCCAGGCCAATACGCGGATGGCTCGAGCGGGGCGCGAAGCGATCGCCCTTGGGGAAATCGCGCGGGCTCGGAACGGCGCCGGGCACCTGGTGAAGGCGGCCCGAACCGCTCTCGATGGACAGAACGGAACCCAGAAGACCGCGGGTGTACTCGTGAATCGGGTTGGTGAGCAGCTCCTTGGTGGGCGCCTGCTCGATGACCTGACCGGCATACATAACCGTGATGTTATGGGCGACCTCGGCGACCAGCGCCAGGTCATGCGAGACGAAGATCATGGCAAAGCCGAGCTTGGCCTGAAGGTCGTTGAGCAGCTTGATGACCTGCTTCTGGACGGTAACGTCCAGAGCGGTCGTGGGCTCGTCGCAGATGACCAGCTTGGGGTCGCGGGTAAGGGCCATAGCAATCAGAACACGCTGACGCTGGCCACCGGAAAGCTCATGCGGGTAGCTCTCGAGCGTACGCTTGGGGTCGAGGCCCACGAGCTCCAAGAGTTCCTCGGCGCTGCGGGTGCCGCCGCGCTTGGTGAGCTGCTTCATCTGGGCAGAGATGAGCATGGAGGGGTTGAGCGAGGACAGGGCGTCCTGATAGACCATAGCGATATCGGTACCGCGCAGGCCGAACCACTCCTTCTTGCTCATCTTGAGCAGGTCGCGGCCCTCCCAGAGGACCTCGCCGGAAAGGTGCTCGTCATCGTCGGTCAGGCCCATGATGGCCAGCGTGGTGATGGACTTACCGCAACCGGACTCGCCCACCAGCCCCATGGTCTGACCAGGACGGACGTCAAAGTTGACATGGTCGACGACGTTGATATCGCCGTGGTGCTCAAACTGAATGCAGAAGTCACGGACCGAGAGAATCGGTTCGACAGACTCGTCAGGCACATGGCGATCGTCACGCTTGAGCTCGACATCGCGCAGGGCGCCAAGGCGAGCGGAGAGGGACTGGGCCTGCTCCTTGTAGGCGCGAACGGGGTCGGAGACCAGCAGGTCGGCCTCGCGACGCTTGGAGGAATCGGTCGGATCCAGGGCGGCGGAGGGAGCAGCGGCCATGGCGTCGGTAATGCCCTCGGAGAGGATGTTGAGCGCCAGGCAGGTGATCATGATGGCCAAGCCCGGGAACAGCGCCTGCCACCAACGGCCGGCGAGCACGCCGCCGCGGGCGTCGGCGAGGATGTTGCCCCAGGTAGCGGTGGGCTCCTGGATACCAGCGCCGATGAAGGTCAGCGAGGCCTCGAAGATGATGGCGTCGGCGACCAGGGTAACGGTGAAGACCATGATCGGGGCGATGCAGTTACGCAGAACATGCTTGATCAAAATCCACGGAGCCTTGGCGCCGGAAACGATGACCGCACGGACATAGTCCTCTCCGTACTCGGACACGATGTTGGCGCGCACGATACGGGCAATCTGCGGAGTGTACATAAAGCCGATGGCGAAGATGATCGACGGCACGGAGTTGCCCAGGATGGAGACGAAGACGGCCGCGAGGGCGATGCCCGGGATAGACATGATGATGTCCAGGATACGCATGATCGTCTCGGAAACGGCCTTGCGCGAAACCGCCGCAAGGGCGCCTACGACCGAGCCGCAGACCAGAGCCATGGCAGTGGCGCCAAAGCCGATAATCAGCGAGTAACGACCACCGTAGAGCATGCGCGACAGAATGTCGCGACCCTTATCGTCGGTACCGAAGATAAATCCGTTGCCGGGAGCCTGGCGAGCCGTAAAGATCTCGACCGGGCTATAGGGGGCAAGAAGGGGCGCCAGAATCGCGGTCAGGGCGACCAGCGCCAGCACGACGGCGGCAATCTTAGAAGACAGCGTCATCTTCTTCCAGCCACCGAGCTTGAGCCCCTTGGAGGCAGCCTTCTCGAGCTGCTCGGTTTGCTTCTCTCGAATCTTTACCATAATCTACACCGTCCTGATGCGCGGGTTGATGAGCAGGTAGAGCATGTCAACCACGATGTTGATGATGATGAAGGCAAGAGCAACGACGATGACGACGCCCTGAACCAGGTTCGCCTCGTTGCCCTGAACGCCCTGCAGGATCGCGGTGCCCATGCCGGGGAGGTTGAAGATAACCTCGATGACGACGGCGCCGCCCATGAGGTAACCGATCTTAAGACCGAGGGTGGTGACCGGGGTGATCAGCGCATTGCGAAGCACGTTGATGCCGACGACGACCTTCTCGGGAACGCCGGCGCCGCGAGCCATACGGACATAGTCCTTGTCGAGCTCCTCGACCATGGCCGTACGCACGATACGAGTCATCTGACCCGTCAGCGGGAAGGCAAGAGCAATGGCGGGCATGATCATACGTCCCAGATAGCCAGCCGGGTTGGTGGTGAAGTGAGGCAGAGCACCGGACGCCGGAAGCACCTTAAGGTAGGAAGAGAACAGCAGAATCAACAGAACGGCAAGCCAGAACGACGGGGTTGCCAAGCCGGCGATGGAGAAGACGCGGATCACTTGGTCCGGCCATTTATCGCGATACAGTGCCGCGATGACGCCGAGTAAAAACGAAACGACCGCGCCGATGGCAAGACCGATGAAGGTCAGCTGCATCGTGACGGGCAGGGCAGTGGAGATGCGCTTGGCAACGGAGTTGCGAGCAGCACCATAGGTGCCCATGTCGCCATGGATCAGATCGCCCATGTAGCGCACGTAGCGCACGGGCCAGGGGTCGTCCAGACCATACTTCTCATGGTACTCGGCAACCGCCTCGGGCGAGGCACCGTCACCCAACGCCGTATAGGCGGGGTCGGTCTTGGAGAACGACATAAGGAAGAACACCAGGACGGTGACGCCCAATGCCATGATCGGCAGCGCCACGAGACGCCTTCCAATCAAACGTAGCAAGTTGTTCACGTTCTCTCCCCTTTCTTTTGTCGGTAGGACCAACTGGTATATGAGTACGGATACTCATTACAAGACCCGAGCGACATCGTTGCCGCCCGGGTCTTTGTTTCAACTATGAGGATACGGTCCCAACGACCGACATCCTGCATACAGACTCAAGCGAGCCTTACGCCTTGACGGTCGCGACGCCCCTGAAGGACATGCTCGTCGTGCCGATGCCCTTGAAGCCATCGAGGGCCTCGCCGTTGGGCGCAGTGGACGGATCGTCCCAGGAAGCGGAGACGGTCTTGACGTGGACAACGGGGTACAGAACAGCGTTGTCGGCAATGATGTCGAAGCACTCGTTCCACTTCTTCTGCTGCTCGTCGCCCTCGGCGGCAAGAGCCTCGTCCATGAGACCGTGGAGCTTCTGCCACTCAGCGGACTCCTTCCACGGGCAACGGGTCTGCATCCAAACGTTGTCGCCGTACCACCAGTTAAGCAGCAGGTCGGGGTCGGCGCCGAAGCAGGAAGGATCGCCAGGGGCAAGGAGGATATCGTAGGCCTCGCCGCCGTCGATGGCAGCGTAGGTGGCCGGCGAGGTATCGGTCTGGATGGTCACATCGAAGCCGAGAGCGTCGAGGTCGTTCTTGACCTGGGCGGCCATGCCCTTAATCTGCTCGTTGTCGGTGGTGCGCAGGGTGATGGCACCCGGGGTGATGCCAGACTCCTCGATGAGCTTCTTAGCCTTCTTGGCGTCGGTCTTATACACCGTGGAAGCCTCATGATAGTTGGTGAAGCTCTTGGGCAGGTAGCAGCTGGCAGCGGTGGCAAGGCCGGCGAAGGTGTTGCTGACCATCTTCTCGGTGTCGAGCGCATACATGACAGCCTGACGGACCTTGACGTTGTTCCAAGGCTCCTTGGCGACGTTGAACATGATGAAGCGGGTGCCGAAACCCTGAACGTTATCGATCTTGCAGCCGGCGCTCTCAAGCTGGTCGACGGCGTCAGCGGTAACGAGCTCCATAACGAGCGTGGAGCCCTCCTGCTGAGCGGTAACGCGAGCGGTGGGGTCGGTCAGGATGCTGTACTGGATCTTCTTATCCTCGGCAGCATACTCACCGTTGTACTCAGGATTGGGAACCAGGGTAATCTCGGTATCGGAGATAGAGTCGTACATCCAGGGGCCGGAGCCGATCGGCTGCTTGGCGCGATCCTCCTCGGTCTGAGTGGCCGGGGTAACGCGGACGATGGCCAGACGATCCTTGAGCAGGGAGAAGTTGGGGACCTTGGTCTTGACCGTCACGGTGCTGGCGTCCTTGGCCTCGATGGACTCGAAGGGCTGGAAGAACGGAGCATAGGTAGCGGAAGCGGCGCAAGCGGTGTAGGAGGCAACGACATCGTCAGCGGTGACCTCGGTGCCATCGGAGAACTTGGCGCCCTTGCGGATGGTGACCTCGAAAGTGGTGTCGTCCACGGACTTAGGATCGTCGGTGGCGAGCTCGTTGAAGGTGCTGTAGTCGTGGTAATCGATGCCGTAGAGGCCCTCGACGACGTGCCAGTTAGCACCCAGGCCCACAGCGGAGCCGGTGCTGGCGGGATCGAAGCTGGACGGAGCGTAAGCGGAACCAGCGGTGATCACGCCGCCGCCACGGTTGGCGGAATCGGTGGAACCGGAAGCGGAACCCTCGTCGCTAGAGCTGCCACCGCAGCCGGTGAGACCAAGCCCTGCGACAGCAGCGACGCTGCCGGTGAGGCCGAGGAACGAACGCCTGGACATACCCTTGTTGATGATGGCCATGTCTTCTCCTATCAATAGAGAATCTTACTCGGGAGCACCTAGACTTGCCCCCGCGCAACTTGCGGACGATATATACCTTACCTACCGACGAACCCAACTGAGGTGCCGCGCTCGGCGACCGATACATACATACGCTTGAACGGTATTTACTACCGTTCACCGAATTCGTTGACAAACGATTCGCCAGACAGTATGTATCGGCGAGGTGAGATATCAGTCTTCGTCAACCCGCAGGATAGCAGGGTTTTCGCTTGGGTTAGTCAAACGTTTTAGCGTTAATAAAACCCGAAACCAGCAGGCAATCATGGCGAAATAAATGGTTGAAAATCGCGCAATCATGTATATCAGTTGTTTGGCTCGTGTTTAGCTATCGGAATGGCCAGCCGCCGCCTCGGCGCGCTCGGCATTCCATGCAACGAGCGCCTCGTGGACCGCCTTGGCAACATCGGCAGGTATGCCGCGAACTTCCGCGATCTCTTGCTCGCTCGCCGCGCGCAAACGCTTCATCGAGCCAAAATGGCGCATAAGGGCACGTTTTCTGGTGGGTCCCACGCCTGGAACGTCATCGAGTACCGAAACCGTCATGGCTTTATCGCGCAACTCGCGATGGAACGTGATGGCAAAACGGTGCGATTCATCGCGAACCTGTTTAATTAGATAGAGCGAAGCAGACCCGGTCGGCAGCACGACGGGAGTCTCGTCCCAAGGCACGAAAACTTCCTCATCGGCCTTCGCCAAGCCACAAACCGGTATATCGAGCCCAAGAGCCTCAAGTTGCTTGATCGCAGCGGTCAATTGCGGCTTACCGCCATCGACAACGAGCAAATCGGGGCGCGAGCCAAAGCGCTCGTCGACCATGCGCTCGGGAGCATAGCGTCGTCCCAAAACCTCGGACATCGACACGAAGTCGTTTGCCTCGTCCAATTCGGCCTGAATTTTAAAACGACGGTACTGGCTCTTGTCGGCGCGTCCGTTGGTAAACACCACCATCGAGGCGACCGTAAAGGTTCCATGCAGCGTCGAGATATCGAAGCACTCGATACGCATCGGCGGCGCCGGCAGCGCCAGCGCGCTTTCGAGCTCCAGGAGCGCTTGATTGGTGCGGTCGTCAGCGTACCCCGTTCGCATCATGTAGCGCATGAGGGCATGGCGCGCATTTTTGGATGCCATATCGAGCAAACGGTGCTTTTCGCCACGCTGCGGCCTATGGAGATGGCAGGAACGCTCGCGCTTGCCTGCAAGCCACTCCCCCAGCGCCTCCGCATCCTCAAGCTCGACAGAGAGGTTTATCTCAGCTGGAATATCAGCCGTCTCGTCGTAATAGCGCTTAAGAAAGCCCGATTGAAGTTCCTCTTCGTCGACATCCAAACCCTTATCGAGAATAAACTCGCAGGTTCGAACCGTTCGACCCTCACGCACGACAAAGACGCAAGCGGCGGAGATGGTCTCCTCGCGATAGAAACCGATGACATCGATATCGACACTGGAGGGAAAAACGACTTGCTGACGGTCGTCCAGACCCCTGATGACCTCCAAACGACGTTTGACGCGTGCCGCGCGCTCAAAGTCGAGCGCCTCGGCGGCATCCGTCATCTCGGAGGTCAGCTCATCGACGACATCCTTGCGATGGCCCGACAAAAAGCGCTCGACACGCTTGACGTTCTTGGCATAGTCCGTAGGAGAAATCGCGCCGACACACGCACCTGGGCCGCGCCCGACATGGTAGTCGAAGCAGGGACGCCCGTTTTGCGCGCAAATCATATTGACGATGTCTTCCTCGCCCTTGTGGGACTCGACGATACGACGACAACGACGCCACTCCGCACAAGAAGCCGAGCAGATCGGGATCACCTTGCGCAGCGTGTCAATGGTCTCACGCGCCGCGCGGCTATCGGTATAGGGACCAAAATAACGCGTTCCCGGCTTATGACGCTCGCGCGTGTATTTGATAGCGGGATACAGGTCGCCCTTTGTAATGGCGATAAAGGGGTAGCTCTTGTCATCCTTGAGGTCGACGTTAAAGTACGGATGGTACTGGCCGATCAGGTTGCGCTCGAGTACAAGCGCCTCATGCTCGGTTTCGACAACGATGTAGTCAAAGCTCGCAACCAATTGCATCATGAGCGGTATTTTTTGGCGCTCATCCTGCAGCGTCACGTACTGGCGCATACGGGAACGCAGGTTTTTCGCCTTGCCAACGTAGATGACATCGCCCTTGGCATCTTTCCAAAGGTAACATCCGGGCTGCGTGGGAACGCGCGAAACCTGCTCGGCGAGTGTTGGAATGTTGTCGTGACCGGCCACACGCACCTACTTGCGACGAAGCAGCGCCGAGACCTCGGGCATCTTAAGAACGACGGCAAGGCCAAAGGTAACAGCAAGCGAGACGACACCCGCAACGCAAACATAGCCAAGAGTAATCAGAATCGAGCCGCCAAGTACCCCGACAAAGTGTTCAAGCGCCCACATGACGCCGGCGCCTGCGGCAGCCCCTAGGCCGCCGAGCAAAAGGCCAAAGAAACCGCCATGCAGGATAGATTTGACCTGAAGGCCACGCAGGCGACGACGCAGCCACCACAGCGAACAGCCGACCAAGATCACGTAGTCGACAACATACGAAAGCGCGATTGCCGGCATACCGAAGCCCAGCACAACGCCAAACAGCAGAACCGAGCCAGCCTGGCCGATGGCGGAATACAGGCAATAGCGGCTATAGGGCTTCATGTCGAGCAAGGCAGAGAAGCTCTTCTGCATCAACACGACCACGCCGTAGAGCGGCAGCGAGAGCGCCAGGTAGACAAGGTACTCGGACACCAGCGCCACGCCGGATTCATCGAACTTGCCGGCACAGTAAATCATGTTGAGCGGACGTGCGAAGACAATCAGGTACAGTGCGAACGGAATCAGGAAGAACAGCATCTGGGCGACGCCACGCGAAATGCCCGTGCGAACGCTGTCGTAATCCTTCTCCTGTGCGTCATGAGAGAGCTCGGTATAGAGCGCCGTCGAAAGCGAGGCGGCAATCAGCGCGTAGGGCAGCGTGTACCACAGGCGCGCATAGGCGATGACGGAAGGACCCGTCTCGGGCTGGACCACCAGCGCGGCAGCGTTGGTGATAGAAGTCGAGACAAACATGCACACCGTGGCGAGCAGCGTCGGGATACCGAGCGCAATCGTCTGGCGCAGCGCGGGGTCCTTAAAGTCGATATGGATATGGGGATGCACGCCGTGCTTGCCAAGCGCGGGAATCTGACATGCCATCTGAACAAAGACACCGAGGGTCGTACCGGCCGCAATCAAGATGATGCCGGCACGTTCGCCAAACTGTGCGGACACGGGCGCAAAACCCATAAAGCTCGCAATGACGATCACATTGTTGAGGACCGGGGCAAACGTCGACCAGAAGTAGTCGCGGTGTGCGTTGAGAACGCCCGAGAACACCGAGCCCAAACCATAAAAGAGAATCTGGATGGCAAAGAAACGGAACATGAAAGCAGCGGTATCCATGCTGCCGCCGTCACCCGAAAGGAACGATTGCGTCCAGATAAAGCCCGGGGCGAACACGGTCCCCAGCAACGAAATGCCACCCAGCACCAAAAGCAGAATGCCAAGCAGGTTGCCCACGTACTCGTTCGAGGCCTCGCGACCCTGCTCACGCCTCACGCCCATGTACACGGGCAAAAACGCCGTCACGAGCATGCCACCCATCACGAGTTCGTAGAGCATATTGGGCAGGTTGTTGGCGACCTGATAGGAGGACGAGAGTAGCGACATGCCGATAGCGGCCGCCATTGCCCACGTGCGGATAAAACCGGTGACGCGAGACACGATAGTCAGGATGGTCATAAGCCCGGCGGAACGACCAACCGTGGAGTAGTCCGACGAGCCCATGTCGTCAGTGTCATCTCGCGACGAAGAAACTTCGGATGAGGGTGTCTGAGGCGCAGATTCTTTTGCAAAATGAGCTCCGCACTTCAATTCTTCCTGCGGCATCGCTCAGTCCTCTCTCGTAATCGCGGCAACCGTCGCCCCGCAAAATGCAATTAAATCATCGGGTGCAAGCTCGAGCTGATAACCACGCTTGCCTCCCGAAATAAAAATGGTATCCCAAAGGACGCATGTCTCGTCAATGAGCGTCCGGTAGCGTTTTTTCATACCGACCGGGCTGCAGCCGCCGCGAACGTAGCCAGTCGCCGCAAGCAAATCCTTCACATGCATCATGGCCAAGGACTTCTCCCCCGCGGCACGCGCGGCGGACTTTAGATCGAGCTCGTCGGCAACAGGGATGCAGCACACGACATAGTCGTTGGACGGCGTCACGCAGACCAAAGTCTTAAATCCTTGACCGGGCTCCTCGCCAAGCTGCTCCGAAATCGCGACCCCCAGGCCCACCGACTCATCACCATCGTCTTCGTACGTATGTAGAACATAGGAAATGCCGGCACTTTCCAGCTCGCGCATCGCATTGGTTTTTGGCGTCTTTACAGCCTTTGCCATGACATATCCTTTCTCTCGCATTCGGACGCAAGGATTAAGTATATGTCCAATTCGGCTGCATACGTCACTTCGACACAGCAAGCGCCATCGAATCACAAGGAGTCGATGGCGCCCATAAACTGAATCGCCTATTTATTGAGCATCAAGTTGAGCCTGACGCTCCCGGTCACGCCTGAGCAACGGCGCCAAAAACTTGCCCGTATAACTCTGCGGACAGTCCGCAACCTGCTCCGGTGTGCCCGAAACCACGACGGTTCCGCCGCCGTTACCGCCCTCGGGACCCATATCGATCAGGCGGTCGGCAACCTTGATGACATCAAGGTTGTGCTCAATCACCAGCACCGTGTTGCCCGCATCGACCAAGCGCTGCAGCACATCGAGCAGCTGGCGGACGTCCTCAAAATGAAGACCGGTCGTCGGCTCGTCCAAAATATAGAACGTCTTGCCCGTCTGGCGTCGATGAAGCTCCTTGGCGAGCTTCACACGCTGCGCCTCGCCGCCCGAGAGCGTCGTGGCGGGCTGGCCCAGGCTCACGTAGCCTAAGCCTACATCGTACAGCGTCTGGAGCTTGCGCTTAATCTGCGGGATATTCCCAAAGAAGGCCAGCGCCTCGGTGACGCTCATGTCGAGCACGTCCGAGATGGTCTTGCCACGGTAGGTGACCTCGAGTGTCTCGCGGTTGTAGCGTTTACCGCCGCAAACTTCGCAGGGAACGTAGATATCGGGAAGGAAGTGCATCTCGATCTTGATCTGCCCGTCGCCCTTGCACGCCTCGCAGCGCCCGCCACTCACATTAAAGGAGAAACGACCCGGCGAGTAGCCGCGCGCCTTCGACTCCGGCGTACTCGCAAACAGCGCGCGAAGATCATCCCACAGGCCGATATAGGTAGCAGGGTTGGAACGCGGCGTGCGGCCAATCGGCGACTGGTCGATATCGATAACCTTATCGATACACTCGATGCCCTCGATTTTTTTATACGGACCCACAGGGCGCGTCGAACGGTGAATAGCATTCGTAAGGGCAGGCGCAATGGTGTCGGTAACCAGGGAGCTCTTGCCCGATCCCGACACGCCGGTAACAACCGTAAGCGTACCAAACTCGATCTTGGCGGTAACGTTTTTGAGGTTGTTGGCTCGAGCGCCCGTAATTTTAAGGCAGCCGCGACCGGGCTTGCGCCGTTCATCAGGCACCCGAATCATTCGTTTGCCGGTCAGATAAGCGCCCGTCATCGACTCAGGACACGCCATGATATCAGCAGGCGTTCCCGCCGCGACTACGTGTCCGCCGTTGACACCGGCGCCGGGCCCCATGTCGATCACGTAGTCGGCGGCACGGATTGTATCCTCGTCGTGTTCGACAACGATAACGGTATTGCCGATATCGCGCAGGCGCTCGAGCGTCTTGATCAGGCGCTCGTTGTCACGCTGATGAAGACCGATCGAGGGCTCGTCCAGAATATAGAGCACGCCCATGAGACCCGCGCCGATCTGCGTTGCCAAGCGAATACGCTGTGCCTCGCCACCGGAAAGCGTCGCCGAGGCGCGATCGAGTGTCAGATAGTCGAGTCCAACATCGACCAGAAAACGCAGGCGCTCCAGAATTTCCTTGACGATACGGCCGCCGATAAACTGTTGGCGCTCGGTGAGTTCCAGGCCCTCAAAAAACTCGAGCGATTCACGGCACGACAGGCAACAAACTTCGTAAATGGACTTGCCGCCCACGGTGACGGCGAGCATCTCAGGGCGCAAACGAGCGCCGTGGCAGGTCGAGCACGGCTCCTCGCGAATGTACTTCTCCAGGCGCGCCTTGGTGTTCTCGTTCGTCGTCTCGGTATAGCGTTCGTACAGGATGTTGCGAACGCCCGAAAACTTGGTATCCCACTGGCTGCGACGTCCGTCGAGCTTTTGGTAGTCGACCGAGATCTTCGTATCGCCCAGGCCATCCAAGAATGCACGACGCACGCGAGGGGGCAAGTCCTCCCACGGCGTATCGGCGCTCACCTTAAAGTGTTTGCAGACCGCAGCAAAAATCTGCGGATAGTAGTTCGAATTGCCAAACAGGCTACCAAAGACTCCGTCGGCAATGGACTTCGAGGGGTCCTCGATCAGCGCCTCGGCATCAACGGTTTTCTTAAAGCCCAGGCCGTCGCACTCAGGACATGCGCCATAGGGAGCGTTAAACGAAAAATCACGCGGCTGAAGATCGTCAATGGAGTGTCCATGCTCCGGGCACGCCAAGGCCAACGAATACTCCAGAAGCTCGCCCTCGGTCCCCTCGGGAGCATCACGATCGGGCAGCATGTACACGTTTACATTGCCGTGAGCCAGCGCGGTCGCCTGCTCAACAGACTCGGCGATACGGCCAAGAGAGTTCTCACGGATCACGATGCGATCGACCACGACCTCGATATCGTGCTTGAACTTCTTGTCCAGATCGATCGGATCGTCGAGCGAGCGCACTTCACCGTCGACACGCACGCGGCTAAAGCCCTCGGCGCGAAGGTCCTCAAACAGTTTGGTGTACTCGCCTTTTCGCCCGCGCACCACCGGTGCCAGCACAAACGCGCGGCGGCCCTCCCCCGCCGCCAAGACCTTGTCGGCAACCTGGTCGGTCGTCTGGCGCTCAATGACGCGGCCGCATTCGGGACAGTGCGGGGTGCCCACACGGGCGAACAGCAGGCGCAGATAGTCATAAATCTCGGTTACGGTGCCAACCGTCGAGCGAGGGTTTTTAGACGTCGTCTTTTGGTCGATCGACACCGCCGGCGAAAGGCCGTCGATTGAATCCAAGTCGGGTTTGTCCATCTGGCCCAAGAACTGGCGCGCATAGCTCGAAAGACTCTCGACGTATCGACGCTGGCCCTCGGCATAGATAGTGTCAAATGCCAGCGAACTCTTGCCCGAGCCAGAAAGACCGGTAATGACCACGAGTTGGTCACGCGGAATGGAAACATCGATATCACGGAGGTTGTGCTCACGAGCGCCGCGAATAACGATAGAAGAATCAGACATGGAAGCTCCTTGCCTCCTATTGCATCGAATCATACTGTCGATGAGTTTAGCGCACTCGACGCGCACAGATGTTCGTAATACAAGATTCGCAGACCTTTAGCTTTGCGTATCGGGCGCTTTGTTTCTCGAAATGCCGTGGAAAGGTTACAGTAATCTAATACTGAACTTAATTTGCCGTAACAGAGGAACGTCCATGACCGAAGATATCCCCCTTGAAATCACTTCGAGCGACATGGCCAATCTGCCCATATTCATCGCCGTCCTTATCGTGGCCATCGTCGTGGTACGTGTATATTTTTCAATCAAACACAATGAAAAGCCGCCCATTGCCCGCGTCTTTTGGTGCGCGACGCTCCTCATCCCGCTCGGCATGGTAGCTGCATGGATTACGAATCAATTGCTCGTAAATGAGGACAATTCCCTATGGGTCCTTTCTTATTCGGCGCTCGGTGCTACCGCCGTCATACTTCTTGTCGAGCCCTTGGTTTCGGGACTTATCGACCAAACCGATCTTGCGACGGGAACGGTTGCCTGTATTTGCCGTGACATCCTTGTCATCGCCGCTGTTTCAGCGCTCTCGTTCGTTTCACTCGAAATTGCCTGTAACGAAACGTTCTATCGCATTCCCGCCAACTCATTCGGGTTTTCCGTCGGGCTGCTCGCGACGGTTCTGCTCTCCCTTTATTTGCTGGGACAGCGTCATGGAGGCGTCATGGCCCTCGTGCCCGTCGCCTGTTGCATCCTTGGCATTGCCGAGCACTTCGTCATAACGTTTAAAGGCGAGGCCATCCTGCCAAGCGATATCTTGGCCCTTGGCACCGCAATGGAAGTGAGCGAGGGATACGAGTTTACCTTTACCGCCGGAATCGTAACCTCTCTAGCCCTGCTGGAGATTTCCCTAGGGCTTCTTTCGCTTATCCGACCGAGAAAGCTCCGTACGCCCACCCATGTCTTCCCCGCAATCGCCGCTAACCTCTGCGCTTTTCTGCTAGTGACCGTTATGGGGCTCTCGGGCTTTTCCAGCATCGACTTGGAGCAGGCGCTGAATTTTGGATTTGACCGTTGGCAGCCCATCACCACGTATGCGTCTCAGGGTTTTATCACTTCGTTCACCGAAATGGTCAACGAGTTGCCCATTGAGAAGCCCGAAGACTATACGCCCGATGAGGCGCAGAGCATCGAGCAGAAGCTCGCCGCCACCTACGACAGCACGTATGGCTCGAGCGAGCAGCGCGCGGCGGCCGTTGCCCAGTTCAATGAAATCAAGCCGACGATTGTTGCCGTCATGAATGAGAGTTTTAGCGACCTTTCGTGCTTTGAGCAGCTCCAGGCGGCCGGGTACACCGGCCCCGCATTCTACAACTCGCTTCCCGACACACTTGTTCGCGGCACCATGCTCGCTTCGGTCGCCGGTGGCGGAACGGCGAACTCCGAATTCGAATTTTTGACCGGAGCGACAACGGCCTTTGTCGGATTAGGCAAAATCCCCTATCAGCTATATCAGATGAATGGCGTCAACAGCCTGGCAAAGGACCTTAAGGAGCTTGGGTATACCGCTACCGCTATGCACCCGCAAAACCCCGTCAACTACCATCGAGATAAAATCTATCAGCAGCTGGGCTTTGGAGACTTTCTTTCAATCGGCGATTTCGAAGGTGTGCCCTGTTACCATGCCGGCGTATGCGACTACGCCACCTACGACAAGATACTCGACCTGCTTAGAACCGACGAAGCCCCGCAGTTCATCTTTGACGTCACGATGCAAAATCACGGCGGCTACGACTATGGCACCGTTCCCGCCGAGGAGCTGACAAACTATTGGGTCGAGGGAGCCAGCGAGGGCGCCAATAGCGCGCTCAACACCTATCTCACCTGCATCAACGCATCCGACCGGGACCTCGAGTACTTTATCAACGAGCTCCGCAATATCGGCAGACCGGTTGTCCTTGTCTTTTTTGGCGACCATCAGCCGAGCGCCGCAACGACTCTCAACGACGAGCTGTACCCTCAGGAAGATACGGCAAGCCACGCTTTCCGTATCTATCAGTCGACATATTTTGTCTGGGCTAACTATGAAATCGCCGGCAATACCGAGCTCAACGTCTACGACACCGTCGGGGCAAACGAGGTTGCAGCCATTACCCTTAATAAGATCGGCGCCCCGCTCACCGACTATCAAAAGGCCCTGCTTGCAACAAGGTCAGATGTGCCCACCATCAATGTCGCCGGCTACCTTGGTGCCGACGGGCTGCGCTACGACTTGGAATCTGAAGACAGCCCATACGCCTCGACGATCGACAAGCTGCAGCGCATGCAATACCTCGAGTTCGCCAGCAAAGTTCAGTAAGCCCGCCCATTCGCTTGGACCCATCGTATTGCAAGCACGCTCGGCCCAAATGCATCGTAAATGACTCCCGCTCGCAAACGAGGGTACAATGACGCTCGTGTCACATCACGGGGCCCCGGCCCCAACATATACAAAGGAGTCATACATGGGTTGCGAGCACGCACAGGCCGCCGGCGGACAAACGTCGCCGTCGCAATTTGAGGAGAATACGCTGTCCGAGGTCAAACGCGTCATCGCCGTGCTTTCCGGCAAGGGCGGTGTCGGCAAGTCGTTTGTCACCGGTGCCATCGCCACCGAGCTTGCCCGTCACGGCCACAAGGTCGGCGTCCTCGATGCCGACATCACCGGTCCCTCTATCCCCAAGATGTTCGGTATGAGCGGACGCCACGTCCATGCCCTTGGCAACCTCATGCTGCCTGAAATCTCCGAGCACGGCGTCAAGGTCATGAGCTCCAACCTGCTGCTCCAAAACGAGACCGACCCCGTCCTTTGGCGCGGTCCGGTCATCGCAGGCGCCATTAGGCAGTTCTGGAGCGAGACCTCATGGGGCCCCATCGACTACCTGCTGGTCGACATGCCTCCGGGAACAGGCGACGTCGCTCTCACCGTCTTCCAGTCACTGCCCGTCGACGGCATCGTCATCGTCACGAGCCCGCAGGATCTGGTCTCGATGATCGTCGCCAAGGCGGTCAACATGGCCGAGAAGATGAACGTCCCCATTCTGGGCATTGTCGAGAACATGAGCTATATTGAGTGCCCCGACTGCGGCAAGAAGATTGAGGTCTTTGGCAAGAGCAAGCTCCTCGAGGTCGCAGAACGCTATAACCTCGACATCTTGGGCACGCTTCCCATCAATCCGTCACTCGCCGAGGCCTGCGATAAGGGCGAGGTCGAGACCGCGCTGCCCGATGGCATGTTGCCCAAGGCAGTCTCTGCCGTCGAGGCCATTACCCCGCACGAGACCGACGAGGCCTAAGTGAACACGAGCGCCTTCTATGACGTCCTGGTAATCGGCGGCGGGGCTTCAGGCCTCGCCGCCGCCATTACGGCCGCACGTGCTGGCAAAAGCGTCTGCATCGTTGAGTGCGATGTCGCCTGCGGCCTTAAGCTCCTTGCGACCGGTAACGGCCGTTGCAACCTCTCCAACGAATCGATTGATCCTCAGCGGTATAACCACCCCGCATTCGTCGAATCTGTCATGAGGACCCAGCCCGAACAAGAGCTTATGGGTTTCTTCTCCTCGCTGGGCATCATGACAACCTCCGAGGAAGGCCGGCTGTACCCGCGCTCCCTTCGCGCCGAATCGGTGCGCGACGCGCTTCTCAACGTTTGCGACCGCCTAGGTATCACCTTAATCTGCGGAGCCAATATTGTCACGGCGCGCAAAGATCCCGAAGGCTGGGCACTCCAAATAAACCGTCCAGCGCGGGCGCTAAAGGCAAAAAAGCACGACGACCGAAAATCGGAGCTCCGCTCGCTTCGGAAGGCACTCGCCGATGTCCCTCGCAAGAACGAAGCCCTGCAGGCACATGCCGTAATTATCGCCACGGGCGGCAACCCCACCGGTATCGCCGATACGTTTGGCCTCCCCCTCACCTCGCTGCGCCCCATCCTCTGCCCCGTATCGGCAACGGTCGTTGGCGATCGGGCGGCACTCAAGACGTTGGATGGTCTGCGCGTCCGCGCCCGCTTGACGCTCACCCGTAACCATAGTGAGCTCTGGCACGAAGACGGTGAAGTACTGTTTCGAGCCTTCGGCATCTCGGGCGTCGCTGTCTTCAACCTCTCCCGTCGTATCCAGCGCGGCGATACGATCCTGCTCGACGTTTTCCCCGACCTCTCCAAAGACGAGCTGCTCGATATGCTCAACCGGCGCGTTGAGCTGCTCGGCGGCTTTTCGCCCCGCGATCCCCGTTGGCTCGACGGCATGCTCGCCCCGCAACTCTCCCGCGTCGTCTGCACGACGTTCGAGCAGTGCCATCCAGGCTCCAACGATGTCATCCATCTGGTCTCAATCCTCAAACACTTTAAGTTGCTCGTCGAGGGAACAGCCGAGGAGCGCTCGGCGCAGGTCACGCGTGGTGGCGTATCTGTCGAGAGCATCTCAATACCCAGTCTACGCGCGCGCAGCGCTGTCGACGCCCCGCTTTACATCTGCGGCGAAGCACTCGACATCGACGCCGATTGCGGAGGCTTTAACCTTGCGTGGGCCTGGCTCTCGGGCATTCGCGCCGCAAGCAGCCTGTAGCCGCGCAGTCTATAATCAAAAACGCATTCGGGCCGTCTGGGATACCGGACGGCCTCTTTCTTGCCTCTAAGGAGACCTCGATGATCGAAATCACCCAAGTCAACGCGTCGCTCGATGAAGCCGGCGATGAAAATGCCTGCCTCATTGTTGGCAAGCGAGTCGCCAAGCGCGTCCTACGTTGCAAGGACTCCGAGATCAAGTCCATCGAGCTCCACCGCAAGTCAATCGACGCTCGCAAAAAACGAGACGTCCATTTTATCCTGAGCTTTCGTGTTGAGCTGACTAGTCCCCACCTCGAGCGAGAAGCGGTCGACAGCGTCGCCGAGCGTGACCGCTCGCGCGTACGCGCGATAGAGGACGATGGGCCCTCATTCCCCTCCCCCGTCTCCGACGCACCTCAAGAATGCCCTGTCGTTGTCGGCGCCGGATGCGCTGGCCTTTTCGCTGCACTCACCCTTGCCGAAGCAGGTCTTAAGCCCTTGCTCATCGAGCGCGGCGACCCAGCATTTCGCCGCTCGCATGCGATCGATCTCTTTCTAAAGGAGCGCATTCTCGACCCCGAGAGCAATATCCAGTTTGGCCTGGGCGGCGCGGGGACCTTCTCGGACGGCAAGCTCAATACGGGAACCAAAAATCCCGCCCATCGCCTTATCCTCGAAACCTTCGTCGAGGCGGGCGCGCCCCGCGATATTCTGTGGGATGCCAAGCCGCACATTGGCTCCGACATCCTTCCCACGGTTGTCACCGCTATATCCCAGCGCATCGAGCAGCTCGGAGGTGTCGTCCGTTATCGAACAAAGCTCGTCGACATTCACATCGACGCGTCTGGCGCCATTACCGGTATTGATGTCCAATCGTCCCAAGACGCCGCTTGCGAGCCAATCGAGACAAAGCACCTCATCCTCGCCTGCGGGCATTCTGCTCGCGATATTTTTGAGCTCCTTAAGGACCACAACGTGGCCCTCGCACAAAAGACCTTTGCCATGGGCGTTCGCATCGAGCATCCGCAGCGCGACATCGACCGAGCCCAATATGGAGCCTTGGCGGGACATCCTGCCCTCGGAGCAGCCCCCTACAAGCTCGTCGCCCATCTTCCCAACGGCCGCAGCGTGTTCTCGTTTTGCATGTGCCCCGGCGGACAGGTTGTCGCCGCCTCTTCCGAGCAGGGCCACCTGTGCGTCAACGGCGCTAGCCTCAATGCCCGCGACGGACGCAACGCAAATGCCGCCTTGCTCGTTAACGTCACGCCTGAGGACCTTCCCAACGATGACCCGCTCGCCGGCATCGAGCTCCAGCGTGCCTGCGAGGCGGCCGCCTATCGCCTGGGCGGTTCCAACTGGAACGCACCGGCACAACTCGTCGGAGATTTCCTCGCAGGACGCGCCAGCAAGGCGCCCGGAAAGGTAAAGCCCACCTATCCGCTCGGTGTGACCTGGACGGCAATTGACGAAGCCCTGCCGCAGCATATCGTCGAGTCGCTCCGCCTGGGACTTCCCCTACTCGGAAAAAAGCTACGAGGCTACGACCGTCCCGATGCCGTTCTTACCGGCGTGGAGACTCGTTCGAGCTCACCTGTCACTGTCACCCGAGACCGAACGTGCCATGCCGTGTCGACCCCGGGCCTCTACCCTTGTGGTGAGGGAGCTGGATATGCTGGCGGCATCATGAGCGCGGCCACCGACGGCATCCGTTGTGCCGAAGCCCTGATCGCGGACCTCTAACGCACGAATTCCAGCGCGCAAAAGACACAGGCCCCGAGCTCCACAGGGAACTCGGGGCCTGTTCGCTCATATGACCCAATCCGCTGTCAAGAGCCACAATGGCCCCGCCGACCGCTTGCAATCGGTCGGCGGGGCCTGCCGTTGAACCCGTCCCGGTCCGCCCCCGGCATGTCGTCGACGCCTTCGGCTCAGTCTCATATCCGCGGATACCGTTCTGTCGGCCCGCACTCCATTCCTTCGGCGGGGCTCCCCAAGTCTGACTACGCGCATGCGGCCGCCGCCGCGCGCCCAGCGAAAGCGGGGGTATCCCCGAAGGCCGCCCGGCTCGCCGGGACGGGGGCTATGTCTATTCCGCGCCCTCCCGGCACATCGCGCCGAGGGCCCAGAGCCACCTCACGAGCTCGGCCGCGGTGGCGGCGTTCGCCTTCGCCTGGGGCATGCCCCTGGCGAGCATCTCCTCGCGGCGCCGGAGCAGGCGCTCGGAACCCTTCCTCCCGTGCATCCTTACCTCGAGCGGGACGCCGCTGCCCTTGGGCATCAGCTTCGGTTGGTGGCTCGCTTGAACGTAGCTCCAGGACCCCTCGACAGCCAACCTCCTGACGAGGGCGTTGCCGGCCCCGCTGATCCCGCCGAGGCGCACGGAGTCCGCGCTCGACCTCTGCTTCGGGGCGAGGCCGAAGTAGGACGTCACCTGCCTGCCGGAGCGGAACCTCGAGAAGTCGCCGACCTCGGACGCGAAGGCGGCGGCGAGCGCGAACCCGCATCCCTTGATCGACTGGAGTGCCTCGACCTCCGCCGAGAGGGGGCCCGCCGCGACGGCGGCCCTGTACTCGGCGAGGAGATCGTCGCGCGTCTCGGCGGCCGTCTCGACCTCGCTCCTCAGCGCCGCCAGCGCCCGGATGCCGCCGTCGTCGGCGGGCCGAACCTTGTCGAGCCACCTGAGGAAGTCGTACGTCCAGTACTTCCGGGGGTTTCCGGCCGGCGTCGTGCCGCCGTAGGCGTAACCCCGGCGGGCGAGGAACGCCAGGAGCCGCTGCTTCGCCGCCGCGAGCCTCGCGGTCGCCGCGTCGTGGGCCCCGGCGAGGTCCCTGAGCCCCTCGATCTCGGGGGACGGCACCCATACCGGGGAGATATCGTGCGACAGTATCGCCTTGGCCATCCTGGCCGCGTCGTTGCGGTCGTTCTTGGACGAGAAGTCTGCCGCCGACCTCGGGACCTTGGAGACGGCCGCGACGACGCACTCGACGCCGAGCCCGGCGAGCCCCCTTTGCGGGGCGAAGCCGAGGTAGCCGCTCTCGTAGGCCGCGAGCGACGGCCCGGGGAACCCATCCATCCACCCGGCGATCTCGCCCCAGGGGTTGCCGGGGAACCTCCTCGTCACGGCCTCGCCGGTGTCCGCGTCGAGGGCGCAGACGGTGGTCGACCTCAGGTGGACGTCCATCCCGAACGCGGTAGAATACTTTGGCATGGGAGCCTCCCAACCTCGTTGCGGCGCGGCTGCGCCTATGGCACTTCAACATCATTGTCGCAGCCCCGACCCGCGGTCACGAGCGGGGGCTCCTATCTTTTTAGTGCCCTCGGATTGGGTCATAGTGTCTATTTCTTAAACCGTGCACCCTGGCGTTTTCTGCCCGATGCGAACGTGGAACCCTTGCGGGCCTGCGAACGTAAGCGCTCGATCGTCTCGTCCTCAGACGCGCCCTCGAGCATCGCCCGAATCTGAACGACGGCATCGCGCAGGCGCGCCGCCTCCTCAAAGTCCATGGCGGCAGAAGCGTTGCGCATATCCTCTTCCATGGTTTCGACGATCCGCACAAGCTCGTCATGCGGCAGTTCTTCCAACTGCTCCGCAAGTGTCTGCTCGGGCGCCACCGTTTCCGGCACGCCGCCCTCGCCCGACTCATCGGGCGTATAGAATGCGCCATGACCAAGAGAATCGCCCTTCGAGCGCCCCTTGGAACCCACGGTTTTTTCGGCCTCGGCAATAAAACTTGAGATGTCGTTGATGGCCTTGCGCACTGTCTTGGGCACAATGCCATGCTCTTCGTTATATGCCATCTGAATCTCGCGACGGCGCTGCGTCTCCTCGATGGCCTCTTTCATCGAATCGGTCACAACGTCCGCATACATGATGACTTCGCCATCGGCGTTACGGGCCGCGCGGCCAATCGTCTGAATCAGCGAACGGCGGTTGCGCAAGAAGCCTTCCTTATCGGCATCGAGAATTGCCACCAGTGAGACCTCGGGAAGATCCAAGCCCTCGCGAAGCAGGTTGATGCCAACGAGAACATCGATCTTGCCCTCGCGCAGCGTTCGCAGGATCTCGACACGGTCCATTGTCGCCGTATCAGAATGCATGTAATTGACCTTAATGCCCGCATCAAGCAGATGGTCGGTCAGGTCCTCGGCCATGCGCTTGGTCAACGTGGTCACCAGCACGCGCTCCTTGCGGGCAACGCGCTCGCGAATCTCGTCCTCAAGATCGTCAATCTGCCCACGAACCGGACGCACATCGATCTTGGGATCGAGCAGACCGGTCGGACGAATAATCTGCTCAACGTCGTTCTGGCTAACCCGCAGCTCATAGTCACCCGGTGTTGCCGAAACGTAGATGAACTGGGGAATCCTCGCCTCAAACTCATCGAAACGAAGCGGGCGGTTATCGAGCGCCGAGGGCAGGCGAAAACCGTGTTCCACCAGCGTCACCTTACGCGAGCGGTCACCTTCGTGCATACCGCGAATCTGCGGCACCGTCACATGGCTCTCATCGATGATGCAGAGCATATCCTTAGGAAAGTAATCGATTAGGGTAAACGGCGGCTCACCCGGCTTGCGACCGTCCAGATGACGCGAGTAGTTCTCGATGCCGTTGCAAAAGCCCATCGTCTCGAGCATCTCAAGATCATAATCGGTGCGCTGCTGCAGACGTTGCGCCTCGAGCAACTTGTCGGTCGCCTTGAGCTCCGCAACGCGCTTCTCGCACTCTTCGCTGATCGATTTCAGAGCCGCCTTGACCTTCGGCTTCTCGGTCACGTAGTGCGATGCCGGCCATACGGGGATGGCCTCGTACTCACGAAGCATCTCACCGGTGACCTCATCGATCTCGGCAATCAGCTCGACCTCGTCGCCAAAGAACTCAAACCGCAACGGATGCTCGGCATAAGGCGGATACACGTCGACAACATCGCCGCGCACGCGGAACGTGCCACGTGCCAGGTCATAGTCATTGCGATCATATTGAATGTCGATAAGTGCATGGATAAAGTCATCGCGCTCGAGCGGCACCTTCTTGTCGACGTTTGGAGCCAGACCCGCATAGTCCTCAGGAGAGCCAATGCCATAGATACACGAGACCGATGCGACAACGATCACATCGCGTCGAGAGAGCAGTGACGCGGTCGCCTGATGGCGCAGCATCTCGACCTCTTCGTTAATCGAGGAGTCTTTCTCGATATATGTATCGCTTTGCGGCACATACGCCTCGGGCTGATAGTAGTCGTAGTACGAGACGAAGTAGACCACAGCGTTGTTGGGAAAGAACTCTTTGAGCTCGCTCGCAAGCTGAGCGGCGAGCGTTTTATTCGGAGCCATGACCAGCGTCGGCTTTCCCAGGGCCTCAATAGTCTTTGCCATCGTGAAGGTCTTGCCCGAACCAGTCACGCCCAGCAAAACCTGATAGCGGTCTCCGTCCCTCACGCCCTGCACAAGCGACTCAATGGCCTTAGGCTGGGAACCGGCAGGCTCATAGGGAGACACGACCTTAAACGGCACGTCAGAGCCTTCAACGCCAAAGCGCTTAAGTTCACCACCAACGCGTTCTACTTCAAATTCCGCCATGGATACTCCTAACTCATATATCTGCAGTATACGCAGGCGGCAGGCATAGTCCTATACGAACCGATCGGGATAGAGAGTCTTGTAGCGAACCCAGGCATTATTGACACGAATCAGATACGCCTGCGTCTCGGGAAAGGTGATTGCATTATGAAGCGACGTACTCTGCTGCGCCCATCCGTCGACATTGCCCATGCCGGCGTTATAGGCGGCAATGGCACTGTCAGTCGACCCGTTAAAATACGCTAGAAGATACGAAAGATACGCACAGCCAAACTCGATATTCGTAGCCGGATCGTTAAGGTTGTCGGCCGAATACTCGCCACCGTCGACAAGGCCCTTGGCGATCATATCCTGGGCAGTCTCGGGCATCAGCTGCATCAATCCCTGAGCACCCTGATTCGACTCGGCCTCGGAATCCCAATTCGATTCAGACTTAATGACAGCGCACACCAGATACGGATCCAGATTATGCGAAATACTGGATTGCTTTACATACGCCTCGTAGTCAATCGGATACAGCGGCTTAAAGAAAGCGGCAGGAGCATACGAGTAAACGAATGAGATAAGGCCGAAGGCAAAAACGGCAGCCAGCGGTATAAGGCGATACCACGTAAGGAAACGTGTCTTAGGCATCGGCCTCCTCCTTTTCCACTACATCCCCGAACCCATGGCATGCAAGCCATGCGTCCAGTTGTTCAAAGAGCGAGTTATCGTCTGCCGCATTGTCAATCACAGTTGTAGCGAGATTGCACAGCGCAGACTCTTCGGGCTGGCAAGCAGAACGGGCATCGAAATCAGATGGCTCCATGCCACGTTGAATAGCGCGCTCGCGACGAACTGACAAAGGGGCGCTGATGACCAAAATTTCATCAGCCAAGCCAAATGCATCCTCAAAACCAGTCGGAGCAGAAACCTCGACCACCGCAAAAGGATAACGGGGAGATGAAACCGTACAACAAACCGGATCGAGAATCCTAAGCGAAAGCTGTTCAATCAGAATGGGATGCACGATGTCATTGAGCCGTGCGACCGAATCAGGAGAAGCGAAAGCTCGAGAAGCGAGGATGCCGCGGCGAATGCCGCCTTCCTCATCCAAAATGTCCCAACCGAATTCATCCGCGAGTGTATTGACGATATCAGAGCCCGGCACATACAGCGATTTTGCAAGCTCATCCAGATCGATAAGCATAGCGCCACGAGATTCGAAATAGCGGCAGGCAGTCGACTTACCCGAAGCAATATTGCCCAAGACAAATACGGTAAACATCAAGCCCTCCCTAACGCCAATGCGAGTAATTATCGCTCAAATACACTAGATGGACTCAAAATACAGCCAAACAGTAAGAGCACATACGGGGGAGCTAGGTCCCAAAGTACAACGTGTATACAACGCAAAAAGGGGGAGGCCGCGAGGCCTCCCCCTTCTTCAGTTCAAGCGTACGGCTCGGTGCCGTCCACCGGTCAGCGGCGCCCTGGCCTCCCACGGGCTGACCC